>CAIOMN010000053.1 GCA_903859415.1 uncultured Methylococcaceae bacterium | reverse complement strand
TCATTTAGTATCCTCTTAGTTTTTAAAACCAAAGCCAATGGCCAAGGGGTTATTCGTTTTTCCTTCGGCAATGGCTTTGGCACCGGTTAAAGTTCGATTGACCTGTACGGCAGGAATACCGGAGAGATCCCCCAGCACATTCACAAACTGTTTTCTAAAGGCATCATCAAACTCACCTTGAGCCGCTTGCTCCTTAAGATGATAGATATCAGGTATCACTCTAAGTCCGGTAGGGCCTGAGTAACCCATACTTTTAGGAGTAAACATTTGCGAGAACTCACGGCCAAAGGCCATTAAGCCCATTAAAAAACTCTGTTGTTCTCTGATTAATTTACTAATTTCATCCTCATCGTCATCATCACCCCCCGGTGTTAAAGCATCTCTTAATAAAGACCCCAACACAGCAGGGACCGATAAAGTTAATAATAAATTAGCAGCTATCTTCGCCTTGCTCTTTTCAGAGATCGTGGAGCCATACGCGGCATTTAACGTGGTCCCCATAAACCCATAAAACACAGTAAATAATTTAACTAACGCGGGTCCCCGCTCAATACCGGACTGGTCAACCTCTTCACCACCGCCTTGCGAGTCTTTTACGCCTTGATCCGCTAACGCAATGGCAGTCTCTTCATCATGACCTTGGGCAATGGCTTTTTCATAGCCGCCCCACCAGGTCGGTACATCAACCATCAGCTGGGAACGCATCATTAGCCAGTAGCCATACCGCCCCATCAGTTCTTTAACCGCAGTTTGGCCTTGCACCTGATTACGCAATTCGTTTAATTCCCGAAAACGGGTACGGGTGCGGTTACGCATCCACTCTGATTTTTCTTGTGCTTCGACAGTGGCTTGCACAGGGTCCCCTACATAACGACCCACGCCCTTACCCACCCATTCAGCCCCAATCTTGGCTATTGAGTTGGACAAACCTAAAGGCTGCATAGCGGCGGACATCAGATTAAAAGTTAATGCCGAAGCCGAAACAAACTGCCTTGCAAAACCAGCGGCCTTTTCAATGCCATGATCCAGCTTACGCTGTCCAACAATAATGTCATTACGCCAATTATCGAACTGTTTCTTTACTTCAGGTCCGAAGAACTCACGGATAGCCATATCAATCTTTGGCGATCTTAATAACCGGTTTGCATCAATTACCCATTCATGCCAGGCTAAGTCATGAATCACATCATTAACCCCAGAATATAATCCGGTCATATTTAATAACAACGGTCTACCGTGCACTTCAGGCACCCGCTCTTTAGTAAAACTACGTTGCGTCACCGCGGCAGAATAAGCAGACTTCATTAAGTCTTTAGCATCTTGAGCGGCTGCGTGACCCGCTGCATCGATATTTACCCGCGCATCAAACTTAACCGGGTAATACCCCCCTCTCAAGGTAATCACCCGGCCATCATTTGCAGCCAAAGAAATTGCTCGAATGGGTATCCATTTGGGTTCCGCACCGGTGACACGTTTTTCTTTTTCGGCGATCAAAGGACGGTAACTTTCAAAGTGATCCCAGATCCGTTGAGCCGCGTACAGTTCATCAAATGAAAAGGTACTGACCACATCCATAATTTGGGGCATCGTTAAACGTTGGGTCACATCGGCAATACCACCGTCCATTAAGCGCTGCAGATTAGATTCATTGCCCATATTCAGCAGTATGGTAAAGCGTTCTTGCCAGTTAAGCGACGCGCCTGGAATAGATGCAAAAGTTTTCCCTCTGCCCATTTTATCGATCGACGGCACTTTATCCAGAATGGGCCGCAAAATAGCATCCAAAGCCGCTGTTGCCTCAGCTCTCATGGTCGTTTCTTGTGACGCCCTCGCGTTAGCGGGTTTGATAAGGTATCGCCATACCGGACCATTATCTTTTCCGCCGTCCATTTGCCGTGCCCACGTAGCCACTTTAATATGAGCGGCACCAAAGCTTTTAATGCCTTCCAACAATTTACCCAGTACATCATTCGCGGTTCGGGTATTTTTTCCCCCTGCTCCACCGTGTTCAATAATCCCGGCGGCTATTTCATCTCGAATAGTTGCAAAATCACGTCCATCCTGACTGGTTAATAACTTGCTTTTTAACCGGCCTAAATGCTCTATTTGCTGAATCGTTTCGTACAGCCCTTGCAGCTCTTCATAAGTCGCGTCTTTGTAATGGCGCTTGGCACTGTGATCAATCGCAGCCGCTAACAGCTTTATGCGCTCGTCATCATCCGCATACACTAACCGACCATAACTATCCCGGCTTTCTATTTGCGCCACATACGCGGCACGCTCTTGAGGATTTAACAGGGTTTCCGCTACCACAGGCAGTTCACCAGCCTTTAAACGCGAAACCACCCAAGCCCTAAGCCGGGTGGTTTCGTCTATCTCGGTACCGGATTGTTTGCGTAAATCAAACTTATCTAACAGCGCGTTGATTTGACCCAAATACTCTGCATCAATCGCCACATGCTTACCACCAAAGTTTCTAAAGTAGCGAATCATTTTATCGACGTCTTCTAATGCTTCAGTAGCCGTTTTACCTAAATGCAGATTGATTAACTGATTACGCTTTTCAGTCGCTGCCTGTTTAACATTGCCTTTTTGTAAAGCTTTTTCGGCTAGTTTAGCGGCTTTTACTTCGGCTCTAGCATAACGATAAGGTAGGATATCCCTGATTTTTAACCGGCTGATTAAGGCTGTGGCCAGTTCTTTGGCCGCTGCTTCCAGTAATTTAACAGAGCCGGTGGCCTCTGCTAGAGCATTGGCTTCGGTGGCTACAAAGCGAAGGCGCACGGCATTACTAATCGCTTGATCGGCAGCTTTTTGCACTGCCTCGGGTGTAGCCAGTTCGCTATGGCGTTCCATCATGGTTTGATCGGTTAGCTTTTCAATTAAGGCTTTTGGATCTTCAGCCGCTGCAATCGCCCTTAACAACGCATCACCCGAGCTAAAGCCCGGGACAATATCGCTCACCACATCCGCACTCAGGCCCTGCTTGGCCGTCATCTTTAATTTAATAATGCGTTGCTCGATCTCGGGGGGTAAGTTCATCCCCTTAAGTGCGGTTAGTTCAATCCGTCCAGCAAAGGTGTCAGGTTGTTCCTGGTTATCTTCAGGTAATTTACCGGTTAAAAATGTCCAGGCTTGATACACCGGTTGTGACATCACCTGAGTACGGATCTCGCTGCGTATATCCCGACGTAAGGCGTCGTGTTTCTTTTGCATTTTTCTTAAGGATTTGGCCCTGGCATTACTCAGCCATTGCATATCGCGGTTCGCTTTTGCAGATAGGGCATCAATGGCCGTGTTAGTGGCATCCTCACCCAGTTGTTGATAGTGGGCAAAATCTTCGGGTGTCATACCGGCCTGTTCGGCAGTTTCAAAGAGTGGCATCATACTGCGAGCCTGTTCCGCTAATCTGATTTGCTCATCACTGGCAATCATCCGATTCATCACCGCTTTAACTTCGGGTGTTAACTGGACATTAATCGCTTTAAGCGATTTATACACATCCAGTATCCACGCTCTAAAGCGCTGGAATAAGGGTTGTAGTTCCAGGCTAGGCGCTTTGCCAGAGCCTAAATACTTCTCGAAGCCTTCAGCAAACTTTTCATGATAGGCGCGTTTTTCTTCAAAGTCTAAGTTGAACCAGGTATCCAGACTATCTACGCCAAACCAATTCAATAAGGCTTGGGTATCATCAAGAATAGCTTGTTGTCCCGGTGTGGCTCCCAAGGCGGTCACATCTTGGGCCATCCGTGCGGCTATATCAAACTGGGTTTCTAAAAAGAAATGCCCGGTTTCGTGTAAAAAGGTCGTGAGATCGGCTTTTTTTAATAAGGTGATGGTGTTGGTGGACGGGCTAAAACTGCCACGATTAGCTAATTTATCCTGGTGTAATATGTTGGCATCATTGCCGTCAAAGTTGCCGTTGTTTCCGGTGGCTGATTTGATTTGATTGGGGCTAAAGGTGATGTAGGTATCAATTAAGCGCTCTTCTTGGCCAGCAGAGGTGTCCTCTACGTTCGTAATAATTACCCCATCATGATCATCTTCTCGCGCCTTGGTTAATGAATTGTAATTAGCCCCAAAATATGACATTCCATCAGCATTGTACTGGTATGGGTTTTTTAATGACAAGAATACAGCGATAGGATTTTTTCCGTTTGCATAGCCTTCTGCCATTTCCTTATCTGAAGTGAAATAGGAGGTGCCAATGTCTTCCTTAAATTGTGCTTTCCAACTTTGTCTACCTGCAAATTCTGTAAAATTTTCGGTAGTCCCATGATAAACCACCAAAGGTTCACCGTTTTCATCGACGACTTTAGATAAGGTGATGTTTTTTTCTATAAAGCGTCTATAATAATCATTAAGGCGTGTCGGTGTAGGTGCGGGATGTTGTGGCGGAAGCCCCTCACCCGGTTGTGATGAAAGCCCATCGACATGCTTTACATCTAATAATTCATGATCATAAAATAATCTTCCATTAGCATCCTCTCTTAAACCTGCCGAGACCACAAATGCTTTTCCGCTAATATCAACTCGCTTTGAAATTACGACTAATCTTCCTCTGTTATTTTTCGGATTAACTCTGTTATAAACAATAAACCCATTTACTAAAACATCTTTAATAGCTGCTAGGGCTTTAAGTTTATCAGGCCCACTGTTATGTTGAATAGCTTGGTTAATTCCTTCTGGTCTTACCTCTAACGCCAATCCGCTGGATTTATTCTTATACTGACCGACAATATTGTTCTCCCCATACGTCCTTGCCTCTGATCGTAGATCTTTCATATCTAACGGGTCTGAAAAATCAGTAAACTCATCACCGCTAACAATAAATGGCTTTCCATGCTTAAGCTCATGGATTACTTGAGCAGTCTCCCAATCCCCAAACCACTTTTTAAACGCCTCAGTCCTGACTTGTGCGTATTGAACAGCATTAAGGTTTGATGGTTTCCCATTAGGTGCTAAAAGCGGTTCATCGTTTACAGATTGATAAAGCGCCTTAGATTCATCAAAAGTGGTTAGATCCAGAATTTCAGAAGTGTCAGACCGTCCCGGCCTTTCGTCGTGTGAAATAGTGACTACACCATCATAACCATCTGCTATCAAGGCTTTGCTTAAAGCTTTTCCCCGTTTTTTATAATGATCAAATAAGTCTTTTTTCCAGGTCTCCGAATTTAAAACTAATGGGTTTTTAAAAGAGAGTGTTCCTGAAATATAGTGACCTGATGTATCAACTTTAGAAGCATCTTTCACTTGAGTCACATAACGCCCAGAAGGCTCTATCCCTCGATCATAAGGCGCGTCCTTTTTAGGCTTACCGAATATCTTGGTAGCGCTTTCAGTGTTATGTTGAAAATCAAAGGTTACAGGTTGCCCGGTTTTAAATGCGCCCAGTTCGGTCGTATTAGGGACTGGCTTGCCTTGCCCAAACACCTGCCCTTCTGATAACAGGCTATCAACCTTTAATGGGTATTGTTGATACAAGGCTTCGGGTGTGGTACCTAGTTTTTGAGCATGTACCGCATAGAAGCTGGCAACCAGTGAGGCGTAGGCATCATTAACCGAACCATCAAAATGACTGGCTGTATCTAACTGGGATTTAATGAGGGATTTGACTGAATCAGTCGAGGTTTTAAAGGCATCATCAACCTGGTGTTCTTCCAGCGTTTTATCAAGTTGGGTCTTTAACTCTTCGGCATGGTTATCAATATAGTCTTTTGCAGTTGCGCGGGTATAGTCTTCACCTTCTATTCTCAGATGATCCGATAAATTCGTATCCAGTTCCGTGTTAGCAATATGCGTTAAATAATCAGCAATGGGTATTTTAATTTCACCACCGGAAACCAAGGCAGCCGGTAATTGTTCAGCCACATCCGGTAAGACCTCAGCCAACTTATCACCAACACCCGATTGCATTAAGGTCTGAGCATCGATGTACAGGTTTTTAACGTCACTGGTTTCGGTGGCTTGCTCAATAAAATCATGCATTAAGCCAGGATCGCGCTTATGGACTTTACTGGCTGCCAGCAGCTGCTTTAATTGCTCAAGATTCAGAAAGGTATTGCCTGAATTTTTGGCCTTACCCAGATCCAGATTAGAGACGTTTTGAACGGTATCAATGGTTTTTAATAAAGCCGCATTGCCGCCCATCCCCACGACCGTAGCCACTAAGGTTTCAGCAGCGGCTTCTGGCATGGTATCCAGGTAATCCTTAACCGGTTTATCAGGGTGTTGTACAGTCCAGTCAGTTAAGCCCTGTAAAGCCGTGGCAGCTTGTTCTCCGGCCAATTCAGGGACAACTTGGTGCAGCATCGTTTTAAGTAGTGATGAGCCTGCATTCAGATCCCCGAATAACTTACCCATGCTCCAACCCTCGGTGCCATATTCAACCGCTGCATTGGCTGCAGCATGAACCGTAGCGGATGGGGTATTAATGCCTTTGTCGGTATCTTCACCATAGGTCTGGCCAAAGGTCATGCCGGTCATGGCACTTAATGCCAGGTTAGGATTGCGGGTCACAATCGCCGCACCTAAAGTCGGCAGGTTTTGCGCTAACGACATCACCCCGGATACAGCCCCCTTGCCCAGTGTCGTTGTTGCTTCGGGTTTTAAATAATCACTCCAGGCTTGTTGTTGGTGGCGTAATGCCTGTAAGTCGGCAACTTGTTGATACCAGGGGTTATAACCAGCAGGTATTACAGGATCAAATAAGTCGCCCAGATTTTTATTGACCGCTTCAACTGCACCGGCTGCATCGGCAGTGCCTGCAAATAGGCCAGCTCCTAAAGTTTTTCCCGCGTTTTTACCAAACTGTAACGCACTTTCAATTGAGCTTAAGTTGGTGATATCATCGTGAACAATTTTAGCCTTTTCAACATCGGCTAATGTCTGGGTTGTAACGGGTGAATTTTTAGCCAGGCCATTAAAATCGTAAGTAGGCTTTACCCAGTGCTTCATTGTATTGTTCAGCTTTATTATCTTGCGCTAGGTCACCTGTTTTAGCCTGGTTGAATAATTTCTTATCCCAAGGTAAGCCAGCCAGTTTTGCAGCTTCAGGGCCAGTGTCGGGCATGACTTGCCATTTACCAATCGCTCCATCAGGACTGGTCATGGGTTGGCCATTGTCCTGCCAGTGCTGACTACCTGACTCTGTGCTATGTACCAGGTTATTTAAACGGTCTGAATCCAGTGGCATCAATTGCGGTTTTACTGTGTTCATAGCCGTGGTTGCGGCACTAATGGCATTATTAATGCCTTGAACCTTGGTGATCTTTTGATAATTCGTCAGTAAATCGTTTTGATTCATATCTGGCGAAAAATCATGCAGAATCTTCAGTGCGGTATTGTGATCATTATTATTTGTGGCCACATCAATCGATTTGTTTAAAGCATCTGATACCACACCCTGAGCAGTCGTAGCAGCCCAACCATGATCATACCCATGCAGTTGTGAAAGCTGCAGACTGTTAGCCCTAATCTGATCAATAGACGCCTTCATTAAGGCTGGATTGTTATAGTTAAGCTGTATGTTATTGCTTTGAACGGTATTACTGGATTCTAAGGTGGATTGTGTATACACGCGATATTGCTGGGCTTCATGACCCATAGCCTGGCCGCGCATCGTCATCAGCATATTATTGGATGATTGCTTAAATAACGCGCGTTGCTCATCATCTCCTAGCGTATCAGCAATCGCAGACTGTTTGGCTACTGCGTCATCAAATACCAGGTCTGCAGCGCTCTTTCCGTCTGATCCTAAAAAAGCCGCTGCACCGGTTTTAGATAAAAAACCGTTCTGGCCATACATGGCATCTTGAATGTGGGATTGAAACTGGGTTGATGCATCGAGTACACGCGTTTGCTGTGCTTCTTTAACTTGCTGCTCATAATGAGACTGGACTGCTGCGTTAATATCTTTACCAGCCTGATCGCTGTACTTAATCGCAGCGGCTTCGGTACCGCCTCTTTAGCAGTCTTGGTTAAACGGTAAATGTGGTGTTGTAGTTCAGGTGTAGCCAATAGCCAGGGATTGCCGGTAATCGTGCAGCCTGCAATACAGAGCAGATTTCCTTTAGCATAATAAGCATTACAAAATAGCGGGTCTGAGTTATCGACCGATATTTTGATGGCTTCATAGGGTGATAAATAAGTCGCAGCAATCAGTTCTTGCCGGTCACTATCACGCAGCGTTCTGGCCAGGGTTGAAATATCATGGTCAGTGGGGGTTCTAGTTGTAATTTTAACCACCAACAGTCGCCTCAATGGTGATATCAACAACGGTCAAAGGCAGTGGGTCAGATTGTCTAATCATTACTTTTCCGCTTTGATTGTAATCTGGGGATATAAACAACTGTAATTCATCAGTCTGTAAAGCAGAGGCGGTACCGGGTGATTCATAATGCCGGGGTCGGTGGTTCAAATCCACCTATCGCCACCATAGAATTCAAGGACTTAAGTGTAAACCGAGTCCTTTTTTTATGTCTTAAAATAAAAATGGCGCACTTTCAAATAAATCAGCACAACTCAACTTCGATCGTTATGGCGTTAGAATCCCTGCCGTATTGATTTCACCCTATATCAAGCCCGGCACCGTATTACGTCCAAATGACAGCACCGCCACGCATATTGCTTATCCTTACGACCACACGTCTGTCATCGCTACCTTACGCAAATGCTTTAATTTGGGTAAACCGCTTAGCAACCGGGATGCGGTAGCACCGGATCTGGAAAAAGTGTTGAATTTAGACACCCCTGACAACAATGCCCTCGGTACAGTCTCTCCTAAACCCTACACTATCCCACCAAATAAACTTGCAGAAGCCTTAGCTGCGCCACTCAATGACTTTCAA
This sequence comes from uncultured Methylococcaceae bacterium, assembly GCA_903859415.1. Taxonomy (GTDB): domain Bacteria; phylum Pseudomonadota; class Gammaproteobacteria; order Methylococcales; family Methylomonadaceae; genus Methylobacter_C. The sequence continues at coordinate 11,863 of CAIOMN010000053.1, read as the reverse complement.
AAAGAAATTCAACATGCTGCCGGACATTTACCCAACGTTGGCAATGCTGAAAAAACAATCGAAGCACAAATAGTTGACCACATCGAATACTTAAAAAAGGAACTAGGTAAAGACGGTGGCACGCTAAAAGATATTACGGAACATACTAACCCCAAAGAAGCCTCACCTTATATCGTGGGAAAACTGCAAGGATTTTTAGAGAAAGGAAAGCTTTCCGGAAGCTGAATTACTTGTGAAAATATCGATAAATTTCCCGTTTTGGGGGATTGAAGCGCAGAAAGAAACCAGTAAGCGAAAACCAATGTTTTTTATAGGTACCGATGGCCAATATTAAGCGTAAGGATTCTTCTAAATATTTTTACACCTCGCTGATAAAACTTATATAGGTTCCCTCCGCTTTACTGTTACACTGCATCCAGCACAAGGCTAAATCATTGGTTATTTTAGTCAGGCGGGAGGACATCTTATGTCAGTAGATCCAACTAACATTTTCCAAAACTTGCTTGATCAAATATATGTTTATAACCTCAATGAAACACATCCCGACACCTTCAATTCTTTACGACTAGAAAAACAAGCTAAAAAATTAGATGAAAGACACCCTGACTTAGCCGCTTCTGCGCGTGGGCTTATCGCCGCGATACAAGGCAACTTAGACGAGTCGGATAGACAACATGTACTCGCAAAAAAATTAAGTCGTGACCCTCATCATAAAATGTATCAAGCCATGTCACTTCGAATATTGGGTGAGCATGAATGCTCTTATTTCTTTATGCAATGTATTATGAGCGTCATGCCGGACCCTGTTGGTCTACTCAGTTCCGAAATCTCTTTAGCATTTAAAAGCGGTCATCATATTGAAGTTACGAGATATCACCATGAGTTGTTACGCATTAAAGCTGAAATCCCCATTAATACTCAATTATTAATATATTTTAACCATTTAATAGATCTCTCCAAAATTAGCCTAGATGTTTTTCCTAAAATCAGGGTATTAGTCCATTCATTACAAAAAACCTTTAAAATCGAAGAACCCGAATTCACTTTGGAAATAGTTGACAAGCATTTGTATTGTTGGTTAACGACAGAAGCTGATCCCAACACGATTACCCAATTAAATACGCAATTAGCATCAGGCATAGCCTTAATGACAGGTGAGAATTTAGATCGTTATCACATTGGTTATAGAGCCCCCGATGATAAAGATACTAAATCGGTAAATATTGAAGCCTTACATAATTTTGTTCATGACGTTGATTTCTATCGCTATGACTATGACGATGACGATGAATAGCCGAATGCCATCACCCTCACCCAACTTAGCCTAGAGAATTAAAATGAACGAAGATCAATGTGAAGTTTTAAACAGCATCATGACTAAAGCCGTCAATTATGTGATTACTCAAACTAAGCCTGATGACATTACGGCGCGTAAAATGAAAAATGACATACACAGCATCATGGCTTATGATCGTGCTCATGGGGCTATGGCATTAGGTTTTATTGCAGCTGTGGAAGGTGATTATGAAGAAAGCCTAAAACAAAATAAACTATCAATCACCCTCGATAATGATCCGGCGCTCTATATTAACTACGCTGTTTCAATGCGAGCATTGGGGCATAACGCAGAAGCTTATGTGGTCATCAATCAAGCCATGAATTTATTAACCGATATTACACAAGGAATCGATATATTCATGGCTATCGCCTTTAATGCCGGGCATTTCGAAAAAACGCAGTCGATCGAAGACTCATTCAATCAACAAAAACAAACCGGACTGATCAAATATCTTCAACCCTATTTTGACGATGTCAACAATGTAGTCGAAAAAGCACAACTGCCCTTCGATACCCATGTGCAAATTGCCGAGATCATAGAAAAAATTCGTTTAAATAATCATCACGGCTATACACAACACAAACTTGAGACCCTAAACAATACGTTATACCACTGGTCACTGGTCAATGGCGATGCAGAAACCATTGCCTTGATGAATACTCAATTAGAAGACGAACTAAGCCAACTGAAATATACAGTATTCGATAATTATCACATTGCTTTTAAAGCAAAAGAATGGCCTACACCATCGCTTGACCCAGAAACTCCGTTAGAATCACATTAGAAGTCTATAGGGATGAATGATTGACAAAACAGCCAAAATCATCAACATACTCGAATTATTTTTTTAATACAGGGTTATCTACGAATTAGAGTGGATAACCCTTTTGACAACTGCACTATTTGACTAAATTACTGGTCGAAGTCTGACTTAAACCACTAACTTTGACACCACTACACTAAATGGCTGTAGTCCATCTTTTGTAACAGCACCCACTTGAAGCTCATAGACGGTGTTTATTATTAAATCGAAAATATCAATACTGCTTTGAGTGGTATTATGAGTCACCCATACAGTAGTTCCGGCCTCACGAATCTGCCACACATAAGCACCGGCATTGTCGGTGGGAATACATCTTCCGTGGATACTACCCGGATAGACGCCATCAGTGACCGTAAACGCTTCTCTAGCAGGAATACTGGGTTGCTTACACTCCGCAAAACCACTACTCAAGATAGTAGTTTCATCGCCATCAGCAATTCTATCAACATATTTTGCTAGAATAACGAATTTGGCATTAACCACTTTTTCACAATCATTTCTGATTGAAATAGGCGTATGCCCACCGTCTTTAGCGGCTAAAATAGCCGCGTCAAAAGCGTTTAAGGCATCTAACGCTTCCGCTAAAGAAACATCAGGATCGGTAAACAGAAGATTGTTTGTCATTTTAACAATAACGTTATGACAAAATGAGGCTTTATCAACAGGTGGCAGCCTGATAAAGGTTGTTACGACCTTTAATTTTCTCATAAGATTCTCCTTATGAATTAAATGCAATATTGACGCAAATTGATCATCACGCCAACGACTGGGTTGATAATATTATCTTAGCCAATTCGAAACTAATCTTCGCATTATTCATAGAATTTTCACCTGTTTTACTTTTCTTAGTACCACTATATACCTATATTCTGATGTAAAGTAAGTAAATTACATTTATTTTTATTGACGACATTTCAGCCTGTATTTCAACCCAATAGAAAGACATGACACGTCAAAAAATAATCGCTTTAATATATCAACATTCTATTGGAAAATGCTGCTGATTAGAAAAAAGGAAGAATTGAATTAATGCCCCCATTAAATAACCTTACTACACTTGGCAAGTACGATACCACTATTAACATCATTGGTGGCATCAGTGATTGCGAACTTATTTATTCTGCAATTGATGTCTTTTTTGAGTCGGGTAACGCTCAACGAGATTTGGCAACCATTAGAAATGAACTTAATCTAAGAACCCAAAGAAGTAAGGTACGGGTTGAGCTGGCAGTAAGACGCTCATTTCTTGAGTTTTATAATTTGGATCATCAAGAATTAATGCGGGCTATTTTTAAACAGCATTTACCTCTATCAGAAAGGGCATTAGTGTTGTTTTGGCAGTTTGCACTGAATAATCGACTTTTTAGAGAGATTTCTTTGCATGTCTATATTAAAGCGTACTCATCAGGACGGTCGGGTTTAACAAAAGACGATATTGCCGCCTATATTAAAGAATCTGTTAGTCTTCATAAGGCAGTCAAGTTAACATGGTCAGAAAGTACAATAAATACATTATCGTCAAAATATTTAAATATAATGACCAAGTTAAATTTCGTAGAGGGTAAGCGCATAAAATCATTTAAAGCCATTAGGCCGACCGCAGAGTCCTTATGCATTTTTCTCTATTTGGCAAAACTATATGACTCTGTTAGTCATAATATTTTAACCAATGAGTTATTGCCCTTATCCTTTATGCCCACTGATGATTTAAAAGAACGGTTAAAAAAGCTTTCAATGAAGGGATATTTTAATATGGATTTTAACGGTGTTGCGTTAAATATTGAACTCACACACAGCTATAAAGGAATATGCGATGTCTTATATAAACAACCATAAACAGCAATTTACTGATCTGAAGTTTCAAATTGCCAATCAAGATCAATTAAGAAGACAAGCCAATGGCGGTAACAGCATCTTATTTTCATACCCGCCTGATGAAGAGCATTTATATATTGAAAAAGCCCGAGAACTTTATCAAGATACCGTCGAGTTTATTGATGTCAGCCAATTGCTGGTAAAACTTATTGATGAAGAGGGTTGGGGTTCTTTCAAGGACTATTATCAATCAATGGCTTCATCGGCTCATAAGGTTTTTCATGATGAAGATGCACAGGAACACGATTTATTTGATCTCATTATTAGTGAGATAAAGTTGGCCTGTCAAAATAACAAAATACCCTTTTTGATTAGAACCGGTTGTCTTTATGGCACAGGCATAGAAAACGTCAATATCATGGAACATAAAGCCGTGATGAACTTAGCACATCCCTTGGTTATCTTTTATCCCTCACGCGTTGAAGATGACAACTTGTACTTTTTAAATTTTAAAATAGCATCGACCTACCGTTGTACTTTGGTGAAATAAGGATGATTAGTGACCACAATAAATGAAATATTAACGCTGGATCTAAAAGACGATATCAAGAACGTCATTGACCTTGAAGACTGGTCAGAGTTAGAAATTCAGCAAGAGATTGAGTCTTATATTGTGACCGAGGGTATTGGTCGCCACCTGTATGATTTTACCAATCAATACACCTCAAATATTAAAGAAACCGGGGTATGGTTGTCAGGGTTCTATGGATCAGGTAAATCATACTTCGGTAAGATGTTGGGTTATATCATTGATAACCCTATGATTAACGGTACACCCGCAAGAGAGCGTTTTATTCCCCGTATTAAAGGTGTCTCCGATGAAAGTCTGATTGAACTGGCTATTCGTAAACTAGACGCCACCAATAATAGAGTAGTCTTTTTAGATGTTGCCAAACAAAACACCGATCGCGGCTTAGCGTTTACGCTGTTTGCTAATCTGTTAAAAAATCTGGGCTTTAGGGATGATATTTATGGCTACATGGAATTTGATCTCTACCTTGATGGTAAGTATGACGATTTTAAGGCCCAGGCAAAAAGTTTAGAAGGAACGGATTGGGAAGAGTTAAAGAAAAGTAACCGCCAGGTTGCCAAAGTGATGCGCAGCGTGTTCTCGGCGATGGGCTACAGCGAAGCCGAATACACCGATACCTTTAACGTTTACACAGCCGCTATCAGTGATTTCTCTGCCAGTAAATTTAAAGCTGAACTCGAAAAATACTTAGCGCTTAAAAATGATGAAACAGTAGTCTTTGTGTTTGATGAAGCCAGTGAAGCGATTAGCCAATAACAATTACAAAATCACGTCAGACCTTGAGGGCAAGCTCCTAGAGGAAATGAAAGATTATGATGTCGAATTGTATAGTAAAAAACGCGCACTGATTAATTGCCTTAAAGAGTATAAAATTTTTACCCCTGTTGCCACATACACAGATGGAGCAGATACGTTTAAATTAAGTGTTATCTCTGATCAGGATGATGAATTATGCCCGGTAGGCAGTAAGCAGTTAAAACTGGTCGTCTATAGTCTTTTTAATATCAGTGATCATAGACAGAACTTTATTGAGCAAGTCAAAATGGAGACGCAAGCCAATAAAAACTTAATCACCCTGATACCGGACAGCACAGAGTTTTTACAGATTGATAAACTGCTTGGAGAAATTAGCCGTTATACCTATATCGAACAAAAATACTCTAATGAAACCGATCAGTCTAAAAGACAAATCATTAGAGACTTTTCCATTATACGGGAAGAGAAAGAAAAACATTTACGCCTGCATATTGAAAATGCTTATAAAAATGCAGCGTTGATTTATATGTTTGATCAGTATTTGCTGAATGCGGATACATTTAAAGGTACCATTAACGACGTACAAAAAAAACAAATCAAGAATATCTACACCAAAAGACTGACTAACCAATTATCAGAAACCTTAGTACCCAAAGTTTTCAGTGCCCGAAAAGAAGACCTCACTCGGCTTTTTACTGGTAATGAGTTTAAGTTTTTTGATACACATGGCAATTTCACTGGCGAACACTTAAAAGTGATTGAAGAAATCAACGCCAAAATATCAACCCGTGCCGTTGATGGAAGATCTTTAGAGGCGGATCTTTCTGGTGATCCTTGGGGTTATTCTTTTGGTACTATCGTCACCACCTTAGCCGCTCTTTTACGTGCGGGTCGATTGACGGTTAGACACAATGCCGAATCATTCTTTTCTCATGATTCAAAAGCGGTTCATGAAGCTTTTACAAATGCGACGAAGTTTAAAGCCGCCTCGTTTAAATCCATCACGGCTACGCTAAGTTCTGCAGATAAAACCAAAGCGGTGCAGTTGTTAATGGATCTTGAAGTTGATAACTATATTGGACGTAAAGTTGACTGGAATATTACAGATTTTGATTTGGCTGATGCTATTAAAAGCCTAGCCGATTCGTTTATTACCGCATTACAGTCGTTGAATGAAACCGTGGATCAGTTTGAAGCACAATTTTCAACGGTGGCCGCTCAAAAAACCGTGTTACTTAATTATTCCAGTAAAGTAACAGAGAGCAATTATCTTGAAAAAGTGGGTTATTTACTAGCCAATGAAGATGATTTTAAGGCGGCTATACAGCTGATTATTAAGGCTCAGAAATTCATAAAAAAGAACTTTGTTACAGTAAAAGATCATAAGCGTTTTATCGAAAGTGTTATAGCTGAATTAATAAAAGCAGAGCGAACAGATCAACATATTGATGATGCTTATGCTGGATTTATGCGACTTTACCAACAGGACATGATTAAAAACTTTGCTCAGCTTCAGCAACAAGCACAGGAGGTAAGAGATAGTTATTTTAAGTTTATGAAAAATGCGGCATCAGGAATGTCGCACAAGTATCAAGTGCTTGAAAATAAAGTCGATGCCGTAATTCATCAATTGAAGTTATATCCCACTGACTTAAATAGCCTGAATCAAAAAAAATTAAACGAACTTAAACAGTATTGCAGTGCAAGAACGCTGAATGAACCTAATCCAGAATTCTCAATTACCTGTACTAAATGCGGCTACTCGCTGTCAGATATTCTCAACTATACTGAGTTAGCACCCAATAAAGAGCATGAGTTGTTAATTGTTCAAAGCAGTTTTATTAGTGAGGCACCAGAGCCAGAACCCGAAACAAAAACAGAAACTGAAACAACAATATTGCCACCCGTAGCACCCAGAAAAATAAAACTACAGGTGCAGAATAAGTTTATGACCGTTCAGGACTATAAAACGTTGTTAACCTCACAGTTAAGCGCCTTAGCATCTGCCAGGCCTGAGGAAAAAATTGAGTTGACTGTTGAGTGGTCAGAATGAACTCGAAACACACCAAAACATTACAAGCTGTTTTTGCTAAACCAGTATTTTAAAAAATAAAAAAATGAGAACAAAATGAATGTTAAAGATACTAAAGAAACAAATGTGCTAGATGATGCAATTGAAGGTCTTGATAATGATGAAGATTCTTCTTTAGGCGATTATCCTATAGACACTTTGTTAATTAGGAATGAGTCGCGTACAGTCTTTGATGTGGTGCGGCGCATTGAAAAAGGAGGATTTATTATGGCTCCTGATTTTCAGCGTGACTTCGTTTGGGATGAAAACAAACAAAGCAAGCTGATTGAATCAGTATTAATGCGAATTCCTTTACCTGTATTTTATTTAGGCGAAGATGAAAAAGGTAAAATGATTGTTGTTGATGGTTTACAAAGATTAACAACTTTTAAACGTTTCCTTGACAATGATTTTCGCTTAAAGCTTTTTCATCAATCCGAGCTTGATAAGAAATTATTCAAAGAGATTTCACCCAAACTACAAAGTCGTATCGAAGATTGTAATTTAATTCTTTATGTCATTGACGCAAAAGTTCCAGAACGAGCTAGATTAGATATTTTTGAGCGTGTTAATAGTGGTGAACCCTTAACAAGGCAACAAATGCGTAATTGCTTGTATAACGGTCAAGCAACTCAATTTTTAAAGCAAGAAGCAGAAACTAAACTTTTTAAACAAGTAACGGGGAACAGTTTAAAGCCTAAAACAATGCGCGATAGGGAATGTATAAATCGTTTTTGCGCTTTTTCCTTACTACAACTTGAAACTTATAAAGGTGATATGGATGAATGGTTGGCTGAAACATTAAGAAAAATGAATAAATTAGATCCTTTAGAATTGCAAACACTTTCTAAAACTTTTCAAAATGCTTTGCTAAATAATGAGTTGCTTTTTAATGCACAAGCCTTTCGCAAACATACGCCTGAACAAAGTAAGCGTGGTGTTTTAAATATTTCGCTTTGGGATGTTATGACAGTAGGACTAGCGAAGTATTCTCATGATCAAGTTAAATATAATGCAGAGAAGCTCAGAATAGGTTTTTATAATTTACTCAACGATTACTATTTTAATAATGCTATTACTTTAGGAACTAATAGCTCACGCAGTGTTAATTATCGTTTTGAAGCTACTCAAAAGATGTTTGAAGAGGTATTAAATGCTTAATTCTCTAAGTTTAAAATATTTTAAATGCTTTGAATCACTGCATTTACCATTAGCTCCATTGACAATGCTATCAGGAACCAACGCTTCTGGAAAGTCATCCGTATTACAAGCTTTAGTATTATTGCATCAAACCATGCGAGAACATGAATGGTCTACTCGCCTAATGCTAAATGGAAAATCCATCAAATTAGGTACTGTACTGGATGTTGTCAATGAATCACAGGGAGGAAAAAGCTTTGAAATTGGATTAGAAAATAACGAACATTTTTTTTCATGGAAATTTACTGGAGAACGCAATGAATTATCTATGGCTGTTGAAAAAATTTATTTGAATGACAAAGAAATATTTAATTACAACACACCTAATTATTTACAAAAACTTTTGCCGTCGTACTTCACAATAGCCGATCATGATTTTCATGTACCTTTCTCAAGTGGAGGACGTAAAGATAATGGAGTAACTGATATACATCAACCCTTAACAACTGGTTTTACCTATATTACAGCCGAACGCATAGGACCCCGCGAAGTATACGTTTTAGAGGATAGGCAAATTGCATACGCAGTTGGAGCAATGGGAGAATACGCCATGAGTTTATTTTATTCAAGACGTGATGAGCCGATTTTGGACGAATTAATGCTTGAAACAGAAAGCCGAAATACATTGTTTCATCAAGTTACCGCACGAATGCAACAGTTCTTTCCAAATTGTTTATTAGCAGTAGAAAAAGTACAAAATGCTAATGCGGTTACATTAAGATTAAAAACATCAAATGAAACAGAATTTCACCGCCCTATCAATGTTGGTTTTGGCTTAACGCAAGTTTTACCCATTGTTATCGCCGCATTATCTGCCCAAAAGGAAGATATTTTATTGATTGAAAATCCCGAAGTGCATTTACACCCTGCTGGACAAGCCTTAATGGGACAATTTTTAGCTGAAGTGGCAAGTGCAGGTGTGCAAGTTATTCTCGAAACCCATAGCGATCATATTCTCAACGGCATTCGCCGTTTTGTGAAATCAGGCAAAATTTCACCTGAACAAGTTGCCTTACATTTTTTCAGGGCGCGTTCTGCTGATACAGCCCAAGTAGTTAGTCCACAAATCAACGCAAATGGTGATTTAGATTGTTCACCTGATGGTTTTTTTGACCAGTTTGATAAAGACATGAATCACTTTGCAGGGTGGGACTAATGGAAGTGCTACTGAATGAGTTATCTTTGCATGGGCAGTTTGTCAATGTGCAGGCTTTTCAAACAGCCATAGATAACGTCATGTCGGCGCGGAGCAAAATGCGTCAATTTGGAGGTGAGTTACGATGCCATCGAAATCTAACCCAAGCCCAAGTTACCCACGAATTAAGTTTGCAACAGGTTGTTTCTAAACTCGATAGAAATAAACGGAGTGCGCTGATGTCATGGCTTACTAAAGAGGGGCCGTTTTGGGAAGATAGCCGCCAACATGAAGTTGATGATTGGCTGGAATCTCAAAATCAAATTGTTACAGATACGGGGTTAGGCGAGTCAGCATATCGTTATTTTAATGGCAGCGATTATCAGACGTTTAGTTTTGTGCCCTCCGACTGGCAATTTACGCCCATTACTGTGGATTGGCATCGTGATAATAATATTATTGCAATTACCATAACCAATCACTGGGATATCAATAGCCTTGAAATCGCACTACAAGCAGCGGCATCACCGATAACATCATGGCAACAACTAGCTAGGGATATCCCAATTTGCTGTCCAAATTTAACTTTTTCCGAAAACAGTTTTGAACCTCTCTATTCACATCCTTTTGTTGATTGTGCTGCCAAACGAATTGTTGAATTACTTAAAGTATTGGATAAATTCAAAAACTGCTTTGATGCTCAAGGTCAAAGAACAGATGAAGGTAATCGTCTTTATCAAGAGCATTTTACAGGCGATAAGGCTTGGTTTAGTACTTCATCTGACGATGAAAAAATTGAATTTAAAAATGAGCTTACTTTCAACCATCCAAACAATAAAGATGAAAAGCTATTTTGTCCTTGGCATGGAAAAATAAAAACGCCTCAAATACGAATTCATTTTTCTTATCCAATACGCGCAAATAAGCCGCTGTATGTGCCATACATTGGTTTGAAAATTACAAAAAAATGAAACTTTAAAATTGGAACATTTGAATAATGAAACTATCAGATCATGTTGATAAGCTCCGTAACCTGATTGAAGGTTCGTTTAACAAACAATTTGCTCGACTCGGTATTGGAGAAAGCTCATCACTGGCATTGGATGATGATATTCTGGGTTGGCTGTATGAGAGCTATAACAATGTTAAAAAGGCTGACTTTAAGGCCAGCAACGATAAAACAGAATACGACAAGGTTTCACTGCAATCTCAGGTTTATACCCCGCGTTGGGTTGTGCAATTTTTGGTTGATAACTCATTGGGTAAGCTCTATCTGGAAATGTACCCCGATTCAGAAATTAAAGCGCACTATAAAATTGCCAATGCCCCTAAAACATCCACACGTAAACGTAAACCCTTACCTGAAATCAAGCTGATTGATCCGGCCTGTGGCTCAGGAAACTTTTTGCTGTATGCCTTTGACTTTTTCTATGCCTTATATGTGGATCAGATTGAAAACTACGGCGCTGTTTATGAGCTGGCGGATGTTCCTCAGTTAATTATTGAGAATAATTTACACGGTATTGATTTGGATGATCGGGCTATTCAGTTGGCGCAATTGGGACTTTATATTAAAGCCCGTAAGAAACGTCGTTCGATGGGCAGTTTAAAGTTTAAGGTTGTTTCATCAGATTTTTTCTTACCTGATTATGCAGAGACTCGGCATGTTTTTGAAGACGGTTCTGAGCTTAATCGACTTCAGAAAGAACTGATTGCTGATATTTGGGGTGACTTTATAGAGAAGAATGCTATCAGATACAAGGTGCTGTATTTGATGTCTATCGAGAAATGGGCTGTGGTTTTCTTGAGGCAGTTTATCAGGAGTGTCTGAGTAAGGAGCTGTCAATGCGTGGCATTCCTTATTTCGAACATCAAGAACTGCGGCTTTTATATAAAGGCGAAACCTTGCGGCAAATCTATATTCCAGACTTCATTTGTTATGACTCTATTATTGTTGAACTTAAAGCCCTTTCTGATACAACGCCCGCACATAAAGCACAGGTGTTAAATTATCTTAAAGCTACCGGAATGCGTTTGGGATTGTTAGTCAACTTCGGCTGTTATCCAAAAGCAACAGCAGAACGAATTATATTATGATATTTTCGTGCTTTTTCGTGTCTTTCGTGGACATT
>CAIOMN010000052.1 GCA_903859415.1 uncultured Methylococcaceae bacterium | reverse complement strand
TTTCAGCGGTTAAGGTGATTAAATTAATTGATGAGGTGAATCAAAATGCTTTGGTTAGGAGTGTGGCTTGAAAGTGATGAACGTCATAAAAACGGCTCACTTTATTAGCTTTATTTGACAATAATGGTATATTGAACCCTTTTAAATTCCTTTTTTCATGGAGCTGACTTGCTTAAGATATTAAAATTTATAAGAGCGAATTTTACAAAATTAAATTGATGGTGATCCCTAATAATATGAATAAGTTCCACCTAAAGCTTTACATTAGTGGAAAAACGCCACGGTCAGAAAATGCCATTCGTAATCTACAGAAAATTTGTGAGGAAAATATTGATGAACATTATGAAATTGAAATTATCGATATTTTGGAACATCCTCAACTAGCTGAAGATGAAAGGATTCTTGCTACACCCACATTAATTAAGTCATTACCGCCACCTCTTCGACGTTTAATTGGTGATTTATCGGAAACAGAAAAGGTATTAGTGGGATTAGATATTCGTCCTTTTCCATCCACAATGAATGTAACAAAAAATTGAAATTACGATTATGACTATTAAAACTTTATCCATTTCCAGTTCAGTGGAAAAGCTGGCAACTGGAATTCCGGGCTTTGATTTAATTGCTGTTGGAGGTTTTCCTATTCATCGCACGACACTGATTGCCGGTACAGCCGGTAGCGGTAAAAGTGTATTCGCTGCACAATTCATTGCGGAAGGCATAAAGCAATGGAATCACTCCGGCGTTTTTGTTACTTTCGAAGAACCGCCAGAAGATATTCGTCGTAACATGGCTTCATTGGGTTGGGACATTCCCGCTTGGGAAGAGCAGGGCAAATGGGTGTTTGTTGATGCATCGCCACATTATGAAGATGATATGGTCATTACAGGAAATTATGATCTGGGTGCATTTCTAGCTCGCTTGCAACATGCAATCAATAAAGTTAAAGCTGAACGCGTTGCAATTGACTCGTTAGGTGCAATCTTTACTCAGTTTCAGGAAGCACGTGTTATCCGTTTAGAGCTATTGCGTATTGCTACCATTATGAAGCAAATGCAGGTTACAACGGTAATGACAACTGAGCGTGAACAGGAGTATGGCAATATTGCCCGTTTCGGAGTAGAAGAATTCGTAGCCGACAATGTTGTCATTCTGCGTAATAGCTTGGATGAACAAATTCGTCATCGAACCATTGAAATCCTTAAATTTCGAGGCACTTATCATCACAAAGGTGAATATCCTTTTACCGTAGTGCCTGAAGAAGGGTTAGTGGTCGTGCCTTTGTCTGCGATTAAACTAAATCAGCAATCGACGGATGTGCGTGTTAGTTCCGGTAATAGCAAGCTGGATGCTATGTGTGGGGGAGGGATCTTTCGCGATTCTATTATTCTGGTTTCAGGCGCTACCGGCACAGGAAAAACGCTGATGGTTACAGAGTTCATCGCTGGGGGAGTAAGTACAGGTGAACGCTGTTTGTTACTCGCTTTCGAGGAGAGTAGGGAGCAACTGTACCGCAACGCAAAGGGATGGGGAGTTGATTATCAACAAATGGAAGAATCCGGTCAGTTAAAGATAATTTCAGCTTATCCTGAAAATGCCACGCTGGAAGATCATTTAGCAACGATCAAGACTCAAATCGAACGTTTTAAACCAGATCGTCTAGCGTTGGACAGTATTTCTGCTCTGGAGCGTATTACTTCTGCTAAGGGCTTTCGTGAATTTGTTATAGGTATTGCTTCTTTTGTCAAAGGTCATCAACTTGCGGCGTTGTTTACAGCCACAACCCCTGATTTAATTGGCGGAAAATCGGTTACCGATGCACATATCTCAACCCTGACAGATTCTATTGTATTACTGCGTTATGTGGAAGCAGAAGGCCAGATACGTCGAGCAATAACGGTACTGAAAATGCGCGGCTCTATGCATGAAAAGCTGATTCGTGAATATATTATCGACGGCCATGGGATGCATATTGGTGAGCCGTTTGGTTATCATGCAAATTTACTGACAGGTGGAAGCGTATCTACGTACAGTAATAATGCCGGGTGCGTAAACTGGCAGCCTGATCGCAGTATCACTTAAATGGAATTGCTATGTGTGTGTTAACAACGCCATTAGAAAAATGTCAGCATAAAAGGCAGATCGCAGAGTCACGTTTTAATAACCTCATTAATAACAGTTTGGATGGCATTCTAATTGTCAGTGATGAAGGTTCTATCCTTTTTTCTAATCCTGCGGCAGCCACTCTCTTTGGCTGTGCCCAAGAAGAATTACAGGGGGCACCTTTTGGGTTTCCCTTAGTGGGTGCAGATCGGGCTGAACTTGATATACCCCTGCCTGCGGGTCAAATAATGATTGTGGAAATGCGGGTGGCTGAAACGGAATGGGACGGGCATCTCGCTTTTTTAACCCAGCTACGAGATATTACACACCGTAAGCAATTAGAGGAAAGCTTACGATTAGCCGCCAAAGTTTTTGAAAATAGTACCGAAGCGATTATTATTTTAGATTCGCGTATGAAGTTCTTGTCTGGTAATCAAGCGTTTACTGATATGACGGGGTATACGTCAGAGGATATAATCAATAAAGAATCAACGAGTTTATGGTCAGATCGATACGGGATGGTTTCCTTCCAGAAAATGTTTCACAATGCTCTACATAGTCGGGGGCGCTGGCAAGGTGAGGTTATTTGCCACAGTAAAAAAGGACAGACTTTTCCGGGCTGGCTGTCGGGAGTTGTTGTTCGCGATGGATTATCGATGGTGACCCACTATGTGGTTATTTTTTCAGATATTTCTGAGCGCAAAGCTAACGAGAATGCCTTGCGCTTAGCTGCAGTAGTGTTTGAACAAACGGTCGAGGCTGTTTTTGTGCTTGATAATCAAGAACGCTTCCTGAGTGTTAACCGCTCATTTGAAGCGGTAACAGGTTATACCGCTGAAGAGGTTATTGGCAGAACCCCTCGTATCCTGAAATCCGGTCGTCAAGACACGGTATTCTACCGCAGTATGTGGCGTCAAATAAACGAGCATGGCCATTGGCAAGGCGAAATTTGGAATCGGCGCAAATCTGGAGAGTTATACCCGGAATGGTTGTCAGTTTCTGAGGTGCGTAATGAACAGGGTAATATCGAAAATTACATTGGGATATTTTCTGATATTACCGAACGTAAAAGACAAGAAGAACATATCAAGCAACTTGCTTTCTTTGATCCATTGACACGTTTGGCCAATCGCACCTTACTGATGGATAGGATGAGAAATGCGGTTGCTAATGCAGAACGTCACCAGAAAGGCATAGCGGTGATCTTTATTGATCTTAATCGATTTAAAGAAATCAATGACCACTATGGTCATGATATTGGCGATGAAGTTTTGATTACAAGTGCAGAGCGATTTGCAAGTGCTTTAAGACAAGGAGAAACTCTTGCGCGCCTAGGGGGTGATGAGTTTGTAATAATAGTAGATACAAGTGATCTTATTTCCTTAGAAATTATTGCAGAACGTCTTCAGCTTTCGTTAAGCGAAAAGTGTATTGAAGTCAGAGGGTTTTCATTGACGGTTAGCATGAGTGCAGGGATAGCGCTGTATCCTATGGACGGTGAAACGAGTGAAGAATTGCTTAAATATGCAGATATAGCAATGTATCGTGCTAAGAAACAAGGTGGAGGTTATTGTTTTTATCAGGCCGAAATGAGCAAAGGACTGGCCGAGCGCCTCATGCTAGCAGATCGGTTTAGTATTGCTTTGGCAAATAATACGTTGCAATTGTATTTTCAACCTCAAGTTAATCTTTCTACTGGAGAATTGATTGGAGCAGAAGCCCTTCTTCGATGGTTTGACGAAATATATGGCTGGGTAAGCCCGGTTAAATTTATCGCTCTTGCAGAAGAACGGGGCATGATACATGAGGTCGGTGCTTGGGTAATGCGCACAGCTTTATTACAACTGGGTTCGTGGCGAAAAATGGGTTTGTTGATACCAGGACGACTATCCATTAATGTGTCTTCTCAAGAAATTGAATCGCCTAACTTTCCAGAGCGATTACGTGAAGCCTATGCTGAAGCGGGTTCGATCGAGTTGGAATTGACAGAAGGTAGTTTAATTAATAATGTGGAATGTGTACTAGAGAACCTCAAAGCTCTTAGAGAGCATCAATTTTCTCTGGCTATTGACGATTTTGGGACTGGCTATTCTTCATTGGGGTACCTTACACGATTCCCTGTCCAAAAACTAAAAATTGATTGTATTTTCGTGCGCAATTTATTGCATGATGCAAAAAATCGTTCGATTATTCGAGCCATCATTGCTATGGCACATTCACTTGACCTGCAAGTAATTGCCGAGGGGATTGAAGACGTAAATCAAGCTAATGCGTTGTTAGAAATGGGGTGTGACTACGGGCAAGGATTCTATTATGGTCATGCTGAACCAGCAGACGTTTTTGCTCAGCGCTTAGGCAAAAATAACCTGTCATAAGTGTTGAGGAGTTATGACTGTCATAAACTCTGAAATTATGAAACAAATTCATGTTTCATATATTATGATAATCTATTGAAATAAATAATAATCTTATGATAACCCATATTAACGCTGACAATTATGCTTACTTACCCTCAAATTGATCCCATTGCTTTAAGTTTAGGGCCGGTTAAAATTCACTGGTATGGACTGATGTATATCATCGGTTTTGCTGCGGTTTGGTTTTTTGGACAAAGACGCGCTCAATCATCCTGGTCACCTATTAAGCCAGAGGCAATAGAAGATTTAGTAACTTATGGGGCAATGGGCGTTATTTTAGGGGGAAGAATTGGTTATATTTTGTTCTATAATTTCAGTGAGTTTATAAACAATCCTATTATCCTGTTTAAAATATGGCAAGGCGGCATGTCTTTTCATGGTGGAATGCTCGGTGTATTTATTGCTATGTGGATTTTCTCAAAAAAGCAGCAGTGCACGATGTTCCAGTTAACAGATATTATCGCGCCATTAGCTCCCATTGGTTTGGGTGCCGGGCGCATAGGTAATTTTATTAATTCCGAATTGTGGGGTAGATCGACCGATGTGCCTTGGGCGATGGTGTTTCCCAATGGGGGGCCGATTGCCCGGCATCCCTCCCAATTGTATGAAGCTTTCCTGGAAGGGATAGTGTTGTTTGTTATACTATGGATCTATTCAAGTAAACCCAGACCGACAATGGCCGCGACGGGTATGGCTTTATTCTTTTATGGTTGTTTCCGGTTCTTTGTTGAGTTTTTTAGAATGCCTGATGCGCAGTTAGGGTTTATCGCGCTAGATTGGCTGACTATGGGACAAATACTATCAACTCCTATGATTATTATTGGGGCTGGATTGGTTTATTTTGCGTATAAAAAAGACTTGGCTAAGTAAGAAACAATAAGATATATCATGCAGCAATATTTAGATTTACTCGATAAAATTCTGAAAGAAGGGACTTTAAAAGGCGATAGAACAGGGAGTGGAACCCTATCCATTTTTGGTCATCAGATGCGCTTTGATTTATCTCAAGGTTTTCCTTTGGTGACAACCAAGAAAGTTCACTTGAAATCGATCATTCATGAATTACTCTGGTTTTTAAAAGGTGAAACCAATCTGGCTTATTTACATGAGCATCAGGTTAATATCTGGAATGAATGGGCAGATGATCAAGGTGAATTAGGCCCTGTGTATGGATATCAGTGGCGATCATGGCCAACACCCGATGGCAGACGGATAGATCAAATCAAACAGATTATTGAACAACTGAAAACAACGCCTAATAGTCGACGGATTATAGTTTCTGCCTGGAATGTCGCGGATTTACCCGATGAAACGATCAGACCACAAGAAAATGTTAGGCTAGGCAAAATGGCATTAGCCCCGTGCCATGCATTCTTTCAGTTTTATGTGGCTGAAGGAAAGTTATCCTGTCAGCTCTATCAGCGCAGTTGTGACACGTTTTTAGGGCTGCCATTTAATATTGCCAGTTATGCTTTATTGACACATATAGTCGCTCAGCAGAGTGATTTAGCCGTAGGTGATTTTATATGGACGGGCGGTGATGTGCATTTATACCTTAATCATCAGGATCAAGCCCATTTACAATTAAAACGTGAACCGTATTCGTTGCCGACTTTAAATATCAAATCTAAACCCGCTTCAATCTTTGACTATAAGTTCGAAGATTTTGAGATAAACAATTATCAAGCTCATGAGCACATTAAGGCTCCGATCTCTATTTAGAAAATAGATTGTTTATACAGACTTTTATACACCCCCCCTCTTTTTATTTATCAAAAATATCCTTAAAGTACATGATTATACAACATAAAGCTCATCCTTGGCATGGTATTAACCCTGGTGAGAATGCACCGACTATCGTAACCGCGTTTATTGAAATTGTTCCATCTGATACTGTTAAGTATGAAATCGATAAGGATAGTGGATATCTTAAAATTGATCGGCCACAAAAATTTTCTAATATGATTCCAACGCTTTACGGTTTTATTCCACAAACTTATTGTGCTGAAAGAACGGCAGAGTTTGCGTCATTAAAATCAGGAAAACATGTCCCTAGAGGTGATGGTGATCCGCTGGATATTTGTGTTTTAAGTGAGCGCAGCGTAACGCATGGTGATATTTTGTTACAGGCTATTCCAATTGGTGGTTTTCGATTATTGGATGGTGGTGAGGCGGATGATAAAATTATTGCTGTGATGAAAGGGGATGAGTTTTATCGGCAGTGGAATGATGTATCAGATTGTCCAGAGTCCTATATTAATCGCCTCAAACATTATTTTTTAACCTATAAACATCTTCCAAGTGAAAAGAGTGTTTGCGAAATTACCCATGTTTACGGTCGAGAAGAAGCGCATGAAGTCATTAGACGCTCAATGGAGGATTACAAAGCCCATTTTGATTGTGGAGTCAGCTTTTAAATATCAATTGAAATAGGTGAGAGTGAATAATGCTCCAAAAAAGCTTCAAAGGCATTAATGGGTAACGGTTTGCTATAAAGATAGCCTTGGCAGAGTTGGCAGCCTAATTCGGAGAGTAATAAGCGTTGTTGTTCGGTTTCTACACCTTCAGCAACGACTTCCACTCCGATATTTTTAGCCATAGATATAATGGTTTGCACAATAACGACATCGTCTGAGCAGGTTAAAATATCACGTATAAAACTTTGATCAATTTTGATTTGATCAAAAGGTAGTTTTTTTAGACTGGAGAGTGAAGAATAGCCCGTTCCAAAGTCATCCATAGAGAAACGTACACCCATTGCTCTAAGTCTATGCATTTTATTGAGAGTATCGTTAATATCATTAATCACCAGGCTTTCAGTGAGTTCCAGTTTAAGAAAATTTGGATTGATCGGAATTCGCTGTAATAATTCATGTATGTGTTCTACAAAATTAGGTTGGCGAAATTGTAGGATACTAATATTGACAGCTAGCTGTATATTTTTGGGTTCTTCAAGATTTTCCCAGTCTTTAATTTGTTGGCAGGCTGTTTCAAGTACCCATTGTCCTATTTTTAAGATTAACCCTGTTTCTTCTGATAATGGAATAAAATCAAGAGGTGAGATTATTCCTTGCTCGGGATGAAGCCAGCGAATCAATACCTCTGCCTGATTTATAGCTTGATTGTGAATAATTTGGGGTTGGTAATATAAAATAAATTGATTTTCTGCTATGGCAATATGTAAATCGTTTTCCAGTGTGACACGTGCATTAATACGGTCTTGCATAGCGGGATTAAAAAAACACAGTGTGTTGCGTCCCCCTGTTTTGGCTTGATACATAGCTATATCGGCCTGTTTTAATAACTCATCTGAAGAAAACTGATTGCCCTCAAAGAGAGTGACTCCCATGCTGGGTGTGGTTCGATAGGTATGGTTATTAAGAACATAAGACTGTGCGAGTGCTGTTAAAATTTTATGGCTAATAAGCTCAGCTTTTGATAATGCCTCTGTAGCATCTGAATCCAGATTTTCTAATAAAACTACGAACTCATCACCGCCTATTCGAGCTTTTGTATCACATTCGCGTAGACACTCTTCTAAACGACGTGCAACGTGTATTAAAAGTATATCGCCAATGTCATGCCCTAAGGTATCGTTTAGGGTTTTAAAATTATCCAGGTCAATAAATATGATCGCTCCGCTTAAACCACTGCGTTGACTTTTTATTAAGGCTGATTTTAAGCGCTCAAGTAAAAGCCTTCGGTTAGGTAAACTTGTCAGTGAATCATAGAAGGCGAGTCGTTCAATTTCTTGATGAGCTTGTTTGCTGGCGGTCATATCTATCATGGTATAGACATAATTGGTAATTATTCCAGAACTATTTTTTACTGCGGTGATGGTTGTATGAACAGAATAAATATCGCCATTTTTATGTCTATTCCAAATTTCACCTTCCCAGTGATCTTTCTTAAGTATAGTTTTCCCGATTAATTTATAAAAGCGTGCATCATGCTTTCCTGATTGAAGAATGCGTGGAGATTGCCCCACAATTTCTTCTACGCTATAGCCACTAATCAGGCTGAAGGTTGGATTTGCACTGAGAATGATATTATTAGCGTCCGCAACTAACATGCCTTCTTGAGAGTTGAAGACGGTTGCAGCGATACGTAATTTTTGTTCTGACTCAACACGTTCAGTAATATTGTGGGGAATAACAAAAAAGCGTGATTTTAAGGGGTTAGTTGTGGGTTTATAAGAGATCGACAGTTCAAACCAACCTTTGCCATAATCGGGCTTTGTTTGTATAACGTAATTTCTTGAAATTCCGGTCTTTTTGGCTTCTGCAAGTGCATTATTAAATGTATCAACTGATTCTGATACCAACGCTTCTGTAAAAAGGCGACCAATAAGTTGTTTTCTTTGTTGAAGGGCTGTATTTTGATCATTGCACCAAATATTAATGATGCTGCTTTGTGTATCTAATTCAAAAAGAAAATCAGGAATGGCTTGCAATGTTAGATTTAAATTTTCGTTTAAAAGTCTTAATTCCTGATCCTGCTTTAAGAGTATGGCTGAAGTCTGATTGAGTGCAGCAATGAGTAGTCGTATTTCGTTAACGGAGGGGGTTTGTAGTAAGGTTCGTCCAAAATTTTGTGGGAGTGTTTTAGCAAAGTCGGTGGCTCGTTTGATTTGTCGAAGCGGACTTTTTAAAGAAAGTAGTAGGACTAGACTCGACAAAATCAAGGAAAGCAATGCAGCCAAGAGTGTTCGGTTACGTATTTGTATTTGGTTCGACAAGATGTGATCAAGGCTAATACCGGTTCTAACCCAGCCGAGTTTAGAGTTACCGATGGTAACGGGTAACCAGGAAACAATATAATCATTTTCTATGCTTGAAAGTTTATTGCTGGGTAGCGATGTATTTTGGGTTCTAAAATGAGAAAAAATCCAGTTGTTGCTTTTAGTATCAAGTTTGGCTTCAATAATAACTTTGCCGTTGACAGTGGTCACCAGTAAGCTATCCAGGTGGGGGAAATTTGTAAACTGAGTAATAGTTTGATCAATATTGGCGTAATCTTTGACGACAAAATAGGGCGCAAGACTGGTAGCAAGTCCATTAGTAATCAAATAAGATTCTTTGTAAATGGCTTGTTTTGCAGAGATACTTTGTTCATAAGCTATATATCCTCCAAAAGTGCAGACCGAAACGATGGAGCCTACACTGCCTGCAATTGCGAGTCTGACAAATAGACTTTTAAGTTTAAAGGTCACTTGATTTTCAGAATATATCTAGCCATCACTGTTGGGTTTGATAATTAAAATTTTATGATAGCAGAATAGTACAACCATATTTAGCGATTAGCGATGAATATCCTTGTTAATTGATTTTAATTGGATTGACGGTTACGTTGGCTATATTGATATTTAAATTTACGTTTCAATAGGCCAGCTGGGTCATCTGGGATTCTTTTTAGCCATTGTTCATTGGCTTGTTGCTCTTCAGTGCTCGGTTTTTCTTCGGCAGGGACAGGTTGTGATTTTTCCTTATCCTCTTTGCCTTTTTCTTGTTTTTGCTCAGCTTGCTGGGCTTTGTCTGCTTCAGGCTTTTGTTCTTCTTTTTTAGTTTGTTGTTCCTTTTGCTTTTCCTTTTCTTCGTCAGACTTTTGTTCATCAGCTTTTTGTTGTTCAGATTTTTTTTCTTCTGATTGTTGAGGCTTTTTATCTTCTGGCTTATCGCCTTCTTTGTTCTGTTGAGAATCCTTTTGGGATGGATCGTCTTTACTATCCTTGTTATCTTGCTTATCCTTTTTGTCTTGTTTGTCTTGTTTGTCTTGTTTGTCTTGGTTTTGTTTTTGCTTTTCGAGTTCTTTTTCTACGAGTTCTTTATTGTATTTAGCATCTGCATCATTAGGATTTAAAGCTAGAGCGTGTTCATACGCTTTAATAGCCTCTTCTAGTTGTCCTGATTGGGCAAGCGCATTACCTTGATTATAAGCATTTAGCGCTGTTTGATTATTAGTTAAGTTTTTGAGAGCACCTTCATAATCCCCCGTTTTATAGTCAGAGACTGCTTTCCAATCAGGGTTTTCAAATAAAGCCGCAGCTTGATCAAATTGATTATTTTTAAAGGCTGCTTGTGCTTGCTGATCTTTGGTTTGCCATAAATCTTTCCACTCCAATGCATAGCTATTTTTAGGCAGTGGTAACAGCATGAATAACGCAATGCATAACAAACCTTTTCTAAAGCTTAACGCGGCTAAGGGTAGGGCTAGTAATAATAACCAAGGCCCTCTGTCATCCCATTGCTCTAATAATATATTTTTATTTTCTTTGCCTTCTTGTTGAGCAGGTTGATCAATACTTGCCAATAAGTTTTTGATATCCGCATCATTGGATGTGATGGTTTGGTAATGTCCTTTACCTGCTTCAGCCAGTCTTATCAATTCATCAGAGTTTAATTTAGGAACCAGAATATGCCCTTGTTCATCTTTTAAAAATCCACCTTCTGATAAAGCAATAGGGGCTCCTTCATTTGTACCAACGCCTAAAATAGATAGTGGGTAGTTTTCCAGGTTACCAGCTGTCTGTAAGGCTTCATCATCGTTGACACTGTCTGTCACTAAGAGTATTTGACCTTTTTGGAGCCCGGCCTGTTTAAACAACTCAACTGCTTTATTAAGGGCCAAAGTTGTGTTGTTGCCTTCACTGGGCATAATATTAGTGATGAGTGCAGGGAGTTGGCTTTTTATTGTTTCAAAATCGTCTGTTAAGGGAGTGACCGTAAATGCGTCACCCGCATAAACAATTAGCGCGGTTTGACCCTCTTTACGTTGAGTTAGGATATCGGCAATTTTGTAACGTGCTTTTGTTAAACGATTGGGTTTTATATCCTCAGCATTCATTGAAGGCGATAAATTTAAAGCAATCACTAATGCAGACTCATTTCTAAATACTGGAGAGGGCAGGTGCTTCCAGGTTGGACCAGCTAAAGCAGTGATCATTAATAATGTAGCTATAGAGCCTGTTGTTAATGGCCAGCGGCTTTGGGTCGTCGCTTTTTCTTCTAATATATAGGGTAATAACTCGGCATCGCATACTGAAGTCCAATTGCCACGGCTGAGTTTATTTCTTAATAGTAAAATAACGATAACTAAGAATGGGATAATCGCTAGTAACCAATAGGGTCTGATAAAGTGAAATTCAGTTAGATTCATAACAACCTCACACGCGACAAACAGATAAATGTGACCAATGCCAGTGCTAGTCCTAAAGGCCAAGCATATAATTCGGTTTGAGGTCTAAAGTATTGTTTATCTTTTTCTACGGGTTCAAGTTTATCGAGTAGCATATAGATATTATTCAGTTCATCTGAGTTTCTTGCCCTAAAATATCTGCCACCTGTACTTTCAGCAACTTTAACTAAGGTATTTTCATCTAAATCACGAGAGGGATTAACTTTTCTGCTGCCAAAAAAAGTGCGGACTATCATTTCATCAGCACCGACACCAATGGTGTATATTTTTAGTTCGTTAGCAGCAGCTAATTCAGCGGCCTTTAAGGGTGATACTTCTCCTGCAGTATTAGCCCCATCCGTTAACAAGATGAGTACACGGCTATTTGCAGGTTGATTTTTAAGGCGTTTAACGGCTAAACCAATAGCATCTCCAATTGCTGTATTATCGCCTGCGAGTCCAATGACGGCTTCATCCAATAAAGTTTGTACTGTTTTTCTATCAAAGGTTAAGGGGGTTTGCAAATAAGCTTGAGTGCCAAATAGTATCAAACCTACCCGATCTCCTACCCGTCTATTAATAAAATCGCTGGCAACGGCTTTGATAGCGGTGAGTCGATCTACGGGTCTTTTATTAATCAGAAAATCCTGTTCTTCCATACTCGCTGATAAATCTACTGCCAGCATTAAATCTCGACCACTGATGGCTTGTTCAATGGGTTCTCCTAGCCATTGTGGACGGGCACAGGCAATAACTAAAAGAAACCAGGCAGTCGCTGCCAGTAATAAAGGCCATTGTTGATCTTGAGATATTGCTTGAGGTTTACCCTCTGAAAAATCATCCAGAAAGGGAACTCTTAAGGCAGACTCTTCGACAGGGATGTTTGCTGGAATCAGCCAGCGAATTAACAAAGGTAACGGTAAGGCTATTAATAGCCAAGGCCACTCAAAATGAATCATGATTTTTTCTTTCTTTTGGTATGGTTAGTTTGGGCGTTAAGCCAATCTTCGCACAAACTGATCAACTGACTTATTTCTGGTTCTGTAGGCGTATTTTTTCGATAAGCTGCTTCAGCTAATAATTGACCACAACCCTGACTAAATGGAGAGCCCGTTAAGGATTGATCAAGAAAAGTTAACCATTCACGACCAGTTAAACTGGCAGTTTCCGTTCTAGGTGAAGTGCTGATTGCAACGCGTCGAATGAGAATAGACAGTTCTCGTACTTTTTTATCATTATCTTCAATACCATATTGCTTGATGATAGCCAAGGTCTTTTTAGCTGTCTTAATAGCAGTTTTATGTGTTAACTTTTTATAAAGCCAATATAAAAAAAACAATAAGAGTGGAATAAAGAGAGCTACTAGCCACCAACCGATGGCGGGTGGCCACCAACTGATAGTTTCTGGGAGATGTATGTCTTTTAGAGGAAGCTGAGTGGGTTGCATGTGTTTTATATAAAGTAACGATTTAATTTAAAATTATCTTAAACATTGCAAAGGATCTTCTAAGGTACTGCATTGAATAAATGTAAGTCCCCGTTTTTTAGCTAATAATTCAAGTCGTTCTTTACGCTGTTCAAAGCGTTGCTGATAATTTAATAGGCGTTGCTGATCCATTGCATCAATGACAACATCGCGCACAGTGTCAGTAAAGCGGTACCG
This sequence comes from uncultured Methylococcaceae bacterium, assembly GCA_903859415.1. Classification (GTDB taxonomy): domain Bacteria; phylum Pseudomonadota; class Gammaproteobacteria; order Methylococcales; family Methylomonadaceae; genus Methylobacter_C. Next base: position 13,774 of record CAIOMN010000052.1, on the reverse strand, counting down.
ACCTTTAACGGGTAAGTTGGTTTCTAAGGGATCATATATAAAAATTAGCACGACTTCGCAATGCCGGGACAATTTAGATAAGAGAATCTCTGCAGCGTCATTGATCCCACGAAAATCACTGATAATATAAACTAAACTGCCAGGGCGGGCATGCTGAGTTAATCGAGCTATTATCTGTTCTAAAGTAATCTGTTGGGATAGTTTGGTGCTGGATTCTGGTATTGCAGTAGTTAACTCGGCTTTACTGACCAGGGCATTTAAAAAGCGAAGAACAGCATGTCGGCCATTTTGGGGTTTTAACTCACGACATTCAAACTCAGAGAACGTTTGTCCACCAATTCTGTCGCCATGATATTCAGCGGCCCAGGCTAATAAGCCAGCCAGTTTTGTTGCTACTACGGACTTAAAAACACCGCGAGTGGCAAACTGCATGGTTTTTCGGTTATCAACAGAAATAAAGACGGGTCTTTCACGTTCCTCTCTAAAAACCTTGGTATGGGTTTTTCCGGTTCGCGCAGTGACTCGCCAATCAATGCTACGAATATCGTCACCCGGTTGATAGTACCGTGATTCGTCAAACTCCATACCGCGTCCTTTAAAGCGTGATACATAACCACCACTTTGCTGGGAACGATTTTCAGAGTGATGTAAATTGATACGGGTTGCCAGTTTTGCTAAGTCAATTAATGATTTTAACGAAACAGAAACCCGCTCACTCGGTGTTGAGTTGCCAAGAGCAATTTTGTTGTTTTTACTGAATAGCATCAAGGTACAGCAATCCTGGAAATAAGCTCTTTGATAAAATGATCGGTTGTAATGCCTTCGGCTTCCGCTTCATAAGATAAAATTAAGCGATGTCGCAACACATCAAAAGCCATCTCTTGAATGTCTTCAGGGCTAACAAAGTCTCGTTGCGCTAGCCAAGCCTTTGCTCTGGAACAACGATCTAAAGCGATACTGGCTCTAGGGCTTGCGCCATATTGCAACCAGGAAGCAAGGTCTTGTCCATAAGCAGAAGGATTACGGGTTGCCAGAATGATTTGTAATAAATAATCCTCAAGGCTATCTGCCATATAGATATCCAGAACTTCATTACGTGCGTCAAATAAAGTGCTTTGAGTAATAGGAGAAAACTTTTGAGTACTTTTTAAGGATTCAGCGCGTGCTTCAGCTCTAGCAAGATGTAATATACTTTTTTCATGTTCAGCTTTAGGATAATCGACTTTTACATGCAGTAAAAAACGGTCTAATTGTGCTTCTGGTAAAGGATAGGTTCCTTCTTGTTCGATAGGGTTCTGAGTAGCCATTACCATAAATAATTTCGGTAAAGGATAAGTGGCTTTTCCCACCGTGATTTGGCGTTCTGCCATGGCTTCCAACAAAGCGGCTTGAACTTTTGCGGGTGACCGATTAATTTCATCAGCCAAAATAAGATTATGAAACAAGGGGCCTTTTTGAAATTCAAATGTTCCTTGTTGAGGACGATAAATTTCTGTCCCTGTTAGGTCAGCAGGTAAGAGATCTGGCGTGAATTGTACGCGATGAAAGTCACCGTGGATACCTTTGCTCAGGACATTAATCGCTCTGGTTTTTGCTAAACCTGGAGCCCCTTCAACGAGTATGTGACCATCTGCCAATAATCCAATGAGCATTCTTTCGACAAGTACATCCTGGCCAATAATCTGCTCGTTAATATAATCTTTTAAGCCGAGTAACAAAGATTGAGTGGAGCTTTTGGAGAGGTTGGGTTTGTTAGTAGGTTCTTCTGACATGATGTTAGTTTTTAATCTATAGTAAATGGTGATATACCCAAAATGCGTAACGTATTCTATTATGATTACTGCTTGATGCCATCAACTTAAGCTATGTTAAGTGACTATGTGGCTCTATAAACAATTTTTTTACTAAAAGGTTCCTTATTCTAACTGTATAGTGGGTTAAGTAGCTAAATTTAGATGAATCTCAATAAAGGGAGTTTTTTATTTTTATGTATAAAACTAAACCGGATCAATCAACTTTGCTGCCCACGGGTATTGCTTATATTGTTTCTAATGAAGCTGCTGAACGCTTTAGCTATTATGGAATGAGAGCGATATTAGTGGTTTTTATGACGCAGTATTTATTGAATGAATCCGGTCAACGGGATGTAATGTCAGACAATGAAGCCCAAGGGTATTTTCATTTGTTTGTATCGAGTGTTTATTTTATGCCCTTGTTAGGAGCTTTATTGGCAGATGGGGTATTAGGAAAATATAGAACGATTATTTTGTTATCTTCGTTGTATTGTTTGGGCCATTTTGCTTTAGCTATCGATAACACACGGATGGGGCTATTGTTGGGTCAAGCACTGATTGCTATCGGAGCCGGTGGGATTAAAGCGTGTGTTTCTGCACATATAGGCGATCAATTTGGAGCAGGCAATCAGCATTTAATGTCCAAGGTGTACAGTTGGTTTTATTTCGCCATTAACTTGGGTGCCTTTAGTGCTATGTTGATAATACCCTGGTTATTGGAACATTATGGGGCGAGTGTTGCTTTTGCTGTACCAGGATTGTTGATGTTATTAGCGACTATTATTTTTTGGTCTGGACGTTATCGTTTTGTGCATGTTCCTCCGGCGGGAATTAATTTTATCAAGGAGATGTGTAGTCAAGTCGGCTTAAAGTGTTTGGCTAAGTTAGGTGTAATTTATGCTTTTATTGCTGTGTTTTGGGCGCTATTTGATCAAACAGGTTCTTCCTGGATTGTGCAAGCTCAAAAAATGGATCGTGTGGTGTTCGGCATTGAATTATTGCCTTCCCAAATTCAAGCGGCCAATCCTTTATTAATCATGTTATTGGTGCCATTTTTTTCTTATTTTGTGTATCCTTTGTTGAGTCGCATTTTGACTTTAACACCGTTGACAAAAATGAAGATCGGTTTATTCATAACGGTGATAGCGTTTGCTATACCGAGTGTCTTACAAATGCAATTAGATGAGAGGTTAACACCTTCGATTGTTTGGCAATTGATAGCGTATATTTTATTAACGTCTGCAGAAGTGATGGTTTCTATTACTTGTCTGGAGTTTTCTTATACTCAAGCGCCTAAAACCATGAAGTCTTTTATTATGGCTTTTTATTATTTATCTGTGGCGGTGGGTAACTTGTTTACCAGTGCGGTTAATTTCTTTATACACAATCCGGATGGGACGAGTAAATTGTCAGGTGCCAGTTATTACTGGTTCTTTACGGGGTTAATGTTAATAACTTCGGTGTTATTTATATTTATAAGTCGTCGTTATCAAGAGAATGTTCGAGTTAATACATGACAAGGTCATTAGTGTATAATTCAGCCACTCTATTTTTCTGATAATTTCAATAGAAACTCATTTCTTTTTAGTAAGGTCGATTCATGATTATTAAACCCAAGGTTAGAGGTTTTATTTGCACTAACGCACACCCTCAAGGATGCAAGGCAAATGTAGAAGAACAAATTGCTTATATTAAAGCGAATGGACAGCTTGATAAACAAGCAAATTGTAGCCCTAAAAATGTCTTAATTGTGGGTTGTTCAACTGGCTATGGTTTAGCATCTCGAATTATGGCTGCCTTTGGTGCGGGTGCAAAAACTTTAGGCGTTTGTTATGAACAACCTCCCTCAGAAAAAACAGCTTCTGCTGGTTACTATAATACATCGGCTTTTCATGATGCGGCTTCAGAGGCGGGTTTATATGCTTACACCATTAACGGCGATGCATTTTCAACTGCGATAAAAGATCAAGTCTTGGCGAAAATTAAAGCGGACTTGGGTAAGATTGATTTAATTATCTATAGCTTAGCGTCTCCACGTCGGACTGATCCAGTAACTGGACAGGTTTACACTTCCGCTCTTAAGCCTATAGGTGCGGCTCATACTTCAAAAAATCTAAACACTGATAAATTAAAAATCAACGAACTTACATTATTGCCTGCGTCTGAAGAAGAAATTGCTAATACCGTTAAAGTAATGGGTGGGGAAGATTGGGAGTTATGGATTGACGCATTACATGAAGCTGATTTGTTGGCAGAAGGTGCAAAAACGATTGCCTATACTTATTTGGGTGACAAATTGACCTGGCCGATTTATGGTCAAGCGACTATTGGTAAAGCAAAAGAAGATTTAGATCGTGCAGCCAAGGCGATTAGTTTAAAACTACAGAGCTTAAAGGGTAGTGCCAATGTGGCCGTCTTAAAAGCGTTAGTGACTCAAGCTAGCTCGGCTATTCCATTAATGCCTCTATATTTATCGATTTTATTTAAAATCATGAAAGAAGAGGGGACTAACGAACATTGTATTGAACAAATTCAACGCTTATTTACAGAGTGTTTGTACACAGATCAGCCAAGAATTGATGGTGCTAACCGTTACCGCGTTGATGAAAAAGAATTAGAAATCAGTGTACAAGCGCGTGTTGAAGCGATTTGGGCTGAAGTGACAGAAGAAAACTTGTTAGAGCTGACTGATTATAAAGCTTACACAGATGACTTTTTAAAGTTGTTCGGTTTCGGTATAGATGGTATCGATTACGATCAGGATATTAGTCCGGCTGTAGAAACTCTTTTTTAACACAAAATAATTATTATTCATGCCTATTATGATGATAGGCATGAAGTCGGCCTTGGCCTTTAACTTAAGCTTGAAATTCAGTGGTCTAATTGTAAAAGCTAAGTTTATGGGTATTTTCTCCATTTAAAGTAATGTCAGATCTAAATATTTCAAAAACCTCAACCACCTACCGGCCAGTTACCTGTGAAAATTGTAATCTGGAAAATTTATGTATGCCTAAGGGCTTAGATAAACAAGAAATAGGGGGGTTGGCTTTATTGGTTAATCGGAATAATATTCGTCAGAGAGGCGAGGCCATTTATCATGCTGGCAGTCCGTTTAGAGGTATGATAGCTTTAAGGTCGGGTAGTGCAAAATTAGCCAGTTTTGATCAAAATGGTAATGAGCTTGTGGTAGCGTTTATATTGCCAGGAGAAATAGTTGGTTTTGACGGTTTAGCCACACAATTGCATAATTGCACAGTGACTGCTTTGGAGACTCTAAATTACTGTCATTTACCTGCTCATAAAATTGAACAGTTGGTGATTAATTCGCCTGGTTTGATTTATGTTTTATTACAAAGATCATGTAATGAATTAGATTCACAAGTACAAAAAATGTTGATGAGCAGGCATTCAGCAGAAAAGCGTGTTGCAAATTTTATTTTAAATATATCAGAGCGTTTGCGGGTGCGTGGATATTCAGAGCTTGAATTTCGTTTAAGTATGTCAAGGAAAGAAATAGGTAATCATTTGGGAATTGCGCACGAAACAGTCAGCCGGATAATTCAACTTTTTCAATCTCGGCAATTCATTGAAATTAAATCGAAGCAATTAAGAATTATTGATAAAAAAGAGCTGTTTAACTTTTTACAACCTATTCATTAAACAGCCCAAAATAACGAGGATATTACTTAAGAGGGGCACAATAAGATATTCTAACGATTGGCTTTTTGTGCTTTAAAGCGGCAAAACTAAATAGCAGACTACTGAGAATGAGTCGTCTATTTTTTGTAAGCTGAATTAGCAGGATCTTTAGCAATTGCTTTTGCTGAAGTTTCATACTTTTGGTGTTCACTGGAATTAATAACAACAACTGCAACAAGTTCGGCTAAAAAGCACCGCCTTCATAAATCCAGCAATTATCTTTTTCTTCAACGTCACTACATTTAGCTTTCCTATGGTGATTGTTATATTTTAAGAGGTAGTTGAATGGCATCAACAGGACGCTATTAAATCAAAATATTGTTTTAGAAAATTGAGCTAGATCAAAAATTGTTTCTTTATTTAGGCTTGGCCTATAGTTTTTTATTAAAGCGTTAAACATTGGGTATTAACATGATTACATCTAAAACAATATTAATTACTGGGTGCTCTTCTGGTATTGGTTACAGTACAGCAGTCATTTTAAAAGCAAGAGGCCATCAAGTTATTGTCACAGCAAGGGACATAGTTGATGTAGAAAGATTAAAAAATGAAGGCTTTACGGCCTTGCATTTAGATTTGGCTGAGAGTGCCAGTATTAAAAACGCTGTGATTGAGATGGTTGAATTGACGGGCGGTAAAATTGATGCGTTGTTTAATAATGGAGCTTTTGGTCAACCCGGTGCGGTTGAAGATTTAACGCGTGATGTACTTAGGTTTCAATTTGAAACTAATTTGTTTGGAACACATGAACTGACTAATTTGATTATACCTTTGATGCGTCAACAGGGTCATGGTCGAATAATTTATAATAGCTCCATATTAGGGTTGGTAGCAATGCGTTATCGTGGTGCTTACAATGCAAGCAAATTTGCTCTGGAAGGATTGGCTGATACCCTCCGTCTTGAGCTTGATGGAACATCCATTCATATTTCACTGATAGAACCGGGTCCTATTTTAAGTGAGTTCAGAACAAACTCGTATGCTTTATATCAACGAAATATAGATGCTGAGCATAGTTTTCATAAATCTGCGTATGAGGCTATGGAAGCTCGTTTGCAAAAAGAAGGTGCTGCTGTAGCATTTACGCTCCCCGCTAAAGCGGTTGCGGATAAGGTTGTCCACGCTTTGGAGGCGAAACGGCCTAAAACTCGTTATTACGTTACATTTCCAACTTATTTATTTGCGATTCTCAAACGTTTACTGCCTGTGTCCTGGTTGGATTTTTTACTTAGAAAAGTTTAAGGATACTAATTTCGATGAAATATCAGCAAGTGTTGGTTTTCATATGGAAGAGAGATATAAAAATTTTTTTGTTTCTATTCTTGTGAATCATTTTTAATTTAATTTTATGTGTTAGAATTCAATATTGTTGCTAGGAAATTAATTTGAAAGCTTGTAGGCATTTAAACTCATTTTAATGAACCTGCTTCTAAAATTGTCTAAATATTACTTTGAGGTTTAACGAATAATGCAAGCATTAAAAAAAGTTTTAGTTTCTGTTGTTATGGTCGCGTCTATGGCTGCTGTTTCTTCATCAGCTTTAGCAGCACCTAAAGGCGAAGAGGCTGTTAAAGAAGCTATTGAAAATACACTTTCTGGTATTGCAACCGCGCAAAAAGCAGTTAAAGGTGGAGATTTATCAACTGCGTCAAAAGATATTCTTGACGCTTCTCAAGCATCAAAAGAATTTCGTTTTGAGCCAACTGAACGTCAACGTCAAAAAGCGACTGATGTATTAAAAGCAGCTCGTAAAGCACTTGATTCAGGTGATACTGCAGGTGCAGAAGCTGGCTTGGAATCTGCGTTAAAATCATTTTCAGAAATGAAAGCAAAATACGATTTAACTCATTAATTAAAAAATAATTTTGTGAAATTGGATTCGATTGACCTTAATGGTTAATTGAATCTGATTGATAGCTTACCTCCTCCCAAATTCCTAGTATTTTTAAATCTCTTTATTTGAGCCAAACACACGCTAAATATGGTAGAATCGTCATCGACAAATACCTTAAGGATACATTTGTCAGAATAACAATAAACTACAACAACTTGAGGGCTAGTAAAACATGAAATCATTGAAAAAAATATTGCTATCTTTAGTCATTGCTGCTTCTGCAGGCGTTTTTTCAACTTCAGCTTTGGCAGAAAGTGACCCTGGTAGAATTACTTATAAACCTGAACAAGCGATTGATTTGGTAGTTGGTAAAATTCAACTCGCTATAGAAGGAATTAGCAAAGGTGCAAGTGGCGATGAAGCTGCAGCACTGATCAAAGCAGCGAGTGATTTAAGTAAAGAAATTAATGCAAATGATAAAGTAGATAACGCACGTGCAAAAGCTAACAGAAAATTGAAATCAGCTGCATCACATGCTAAAGAATCTGCTTTGCAAGAGGCTGAGCAAGAATTGAGAGACTCTAAAAAAGAATTTGAAGCTCTTAAAAGCTTAATCTAATAGCAGTTTTGCCCTATCCGGTTGCCTTTTGGTTTCCTGATAGGGCTAATTGGTAGCTAATTTATACCCCCTTTTTTTTAAACTTGTATTGTTTTTTGATCCAATCAAATTGTTTTATATCTCTGATCTGTCTATATATAGCTTTAGTTTATTGAGATCGCCTCTGTTATTAAAATTCTGGCTAAGAAGTTTTTAATCAAAAATTTTCTCATCAATATCGCCGCCAAAATGGAAGTTGGCTTTAAGAAAAAATAAATCAGAGCCCTGCGTTAGTCCAAAACCCAAACCAACTGATGTTGGCACTGCATTAAATAACACTGTGTGAATTGTTGGTATAACATAATGCTGTTGTTGTCCTATCGGTGTTAAATCATTAACCTTACCGGGTGATCCATAAAACTGTAAGCCAAGACGATTGTGTTCAGTAATTTGGTAACTTGCTTCACCCCGCCAGCCCACTTCAAAAACTGCTTTCTTATTGTTTCCTACAATCACCTTTTCTACATCAGGGCCATTCACGATAAAGGTCCAGTCACCAAAGTCTTTTTGGATTGTTACCATGAATTCAGCTTCAAGTTGATCATCATTAAATTTAGAATTCCACCATTCCATTTCAGTGTACCAACCTAAATCAACCGGTAATTGTCCCGCTTCTGCAAGTCTGCCACGAAATCGGAATTTTGAGCCTGCGTATTGCATGTCTTCTCCATCCGGTTTTGCCAAGTTTAGATAATAAGCAAAATCAATTTTGTCGGTGATTCCATATTCAATTTCAAGTGCAGAACGTATCATGTTTTGGCTGGCATAAGTCGGCGATGTTCCACCCTCTCCTTCTTTGTGGCCAGCAACGATATAACTATTTAATAGCTCTGGATCGAAATTGCCTTTGCCTTTTGTAGCGTAGCCATAAACCTGGAACTCAAAGGGATCAATACCTGCTTCTACAGGCTGAAGTGAACTCATGATAAGGATTGAACTTATGAGTAAAGGTTTACGATTTAAACTTAACATGGGTAATACCAATCTTTTGCATTGAACATGGATGGGATGTTATCATTTATTTTTACAAATAGTAATAATTATCAATTGCGTATTTGTATTAAATACATTTTTAAACCTGTGATAACAACTTACGTTAAAATGTAAACCATCACATATATGACCTTTCATTATGACGCCTAATTTAAAACATCTGCATCCCTATCCCTTTGAGAAATTAGCAAAACTCAAACAAGGGATTGTTCCACCTATTGATAAATCCCCGATTGTATTATCGATTGGAGAGCCTACGCACATAACGCCCTGTTTTATTGAGGAAGCCCTATTAGCCCATTTGCAGGGTTTGTCTAATTATCCAACGACTAAGGGTATTTCTCAATTAAGAGAAGTTATTGCAGGTTGGCTTACCAATCGTTTTCACTTACCGTCTGAAATCATCAATCCTGAAACACAGGTTTTACCGGTTAGTGGTACGCGTGAAGCGTTATTTTCTTTTGCCCAATGTCTAATTGATCCAACAACAAACCCTGTTGTGATCATGCCTAATCCCTTTTATCAAATATATGAAGGGGCTGCTTTATTAGCAGGTGCAGAGACCTATTTTTTAAATACCGTAGAAGACAATCATTATTTACCTAATTTTGATACCGTCCCTGAAGAAATATGGCAGCGATGTCAGTTAATTTACATTTGTTCGCCAGGTAATCCTAGTGGGGCAGTTATGTCAACAGCGGATCATCAAAAATTATTGCGTTTAGCAGAAATGTACGATTTTGTAGTTGCCTCTGATGAGTGTTATAGCGAGCTTTATGATGACGAAAATAATCCACCGGTTGGATTATTAGAAAGTGCTTATGCTATGGGTAATACGACTTTTAAACGCTGCGTCGTTTTTCATAGCTTATCCAAACGCTCTAATGCACCGGGTTTAAGATCAGGATTTGTTGCGGGTAATGCCGATATTTTAAGTCAATACTTTCAATATCGCACTTATCAAGGGTGTGCAATGCCTTTACCAACGCAACATGCCAGTATTAAAGCATGGCAAGATGAACAACATGTCATCAATAATCGACACTTATACCGTGAGAAGTTTACTGCTTTTATAGATATTCTTGCTGAAGTTTGCACTATTGAAAAGCCGCCAGCTGGTTTTTATGTCTGGCTAAAAACGCCTATTGCAGATACTGAGTTTGCTCAACAACTGTTTGCACAAGAAAATATTACCGTATTACCGGGTAGTTATTTATCTCGTGAATTTGCAGGTCTAAACCCAGGCCTCAATCATGTTAGAATTGCCTTAGTTGCACCAATGGATGACTGCATAGTAGCAGCTCATAGAATTAAACACTTTCTTAACACTTTATAGATGTCACAATGAACAACACGAAAACTATTATAGAAGATGCGTTTGAACAACGTAGCGAAATTACTCCTGCCAATGTTTCAACTGAAATTCGTCAAGCCGTAACCGAAACGCTTAGCTTGCTGGATAATGGAACACTCAGAGTCGCAGAAAAAATTGATGGTGACTGGGTAACGCATCAATGGATTAAAAAAGCGGTCTTATTGTCGTTTAGAATTAACGAAAACCGTTTAATGGAGGGTGGTAATACCCGTTACTACGATAAAGTTGAATGTAAATATTCAAAATATACTGAAGAGGATTTTGCTAAGGCGGGTGTCCGTGTCGTCCCTAACGCGGTTGCACGTCATGGCTCTTATATTGCGCCGGGCGCAATCTTGATGCCATCCTACGTTAATATCGGTGCTTATGTTGATAGCGGCACTATGGTCGATACCTGGGTTACTGTAGGTTCTTGTGCTCAAATTGGTAAAAATGTGCATTTATCCGGTGGTGTAGGGATTGGTGGTGTTTTAGAACCCTTACAGGCAGGTCCTACCATTATCGGTGACAACTGTTTTATTGGTGCACGCTCAGAAATTGTCGAGGGCGTTATTGTAGAAGATGGTTGCGTTATTTCAATGGGTGTTTACATTGGTCAAAGTACAAAAATTTTTAACAGGATGACCGGTGAAATTACTTATGGACGTATTCCATCCGGTTCTGTTGTCGTATCAGGTAACTTACCCTCAACCGATGGTAGTTATAGCCTATATTGTGCCGTTATTATTAAACAGGTTGATGAAAGAACCCGTAGTAAAACCGGTATTAATGAATTATTAAGAGACTAATCAAATGGGTCGGGTTATTTATTTCTAACTCGACCTTAAGCCCAATACAGTCTGTGTGTTTACACTGCGATTAGGCAAGTTTGCCAAAGAAATACTCATCTTACGGAAAAATAATGATTAACAACGATGTATTACGTCGCTTGCGTTACGCTTTGGATCTAAGCGATTCAATCATGATTGAAATATTTTCACTGGGCAATGTCGTTATTAGTCGTGATGATTTACTCGATCGACTAAAAAAAGATAATCAGGAGGGTTTTGTTGAATTAGATAATGATTCAATGGATGCGTTCTTAAAAGGCTTGATTACCTATAGAAGAGGTCCTCTGGAAGACAAGCCCGGTCAAATAAAAAAACCAGATTTGGCATTAAATAACAATAGTATCCTCAAGAAATTAAGAATCGCCTTAAACTTTAAAGAAGAAGATATGCTCAGCACTTTACAGTTGGCAGACTTTAAAATATCGAAAGGAGAGCTAAGTGCATTTTTTAGACAAAAAGGACATAAAAATTATAGAGACTGTGGTGATCAAATCATTAGAAACTTTCTACAAGGTTTAACACTTCATTTTAGAAAATCTGTTGAATAACGTTCGTTAATCCGTAACAATGTTTATTGCTTACTGATTATCGATTTTAAGCTTCCTTAACCCTACATTAGAAGGACAACCATGAGCGATAAAATATCAAATAATGCGGTCATTTACGCCACCCTAGCTCTTAACAGCGAAGTTGACTTACAGCGCGAATATTTGGAATCAGAAGATGTTCCTGATGATGAGCGTGATAATGAAGAAGAAATTTTAGCTGATCTCGAACAAGCGTTTATGGAGTTTGTTGATTTATATAAAAATCGTTGTAAAACCGACAAACAGCTACCGAGCATTGATGAATTATTAAATAGTCAGTTATAAAAAGAAGCATGTATACACTGTACGGAATAAAAACCTGTGATACGGTAAAGAAGGCACGACAGTGGCTTGATCAAAATGGCCTAGCCTATCAATTTCATGATTATCGAATTGATGGGCTAACGCCTCAACAACTTAATAATTTTGCTGAGCATTTGGATTGGACCGTGTTACTCAATAAGTCCAGTACCAGTTGGCGGCAGTTGAGTGTTGAACAACAGACTGATTTAAATAAAGAAAAAGCACTTGCGTTAATGTTAAACAATCCCACTTTGATAAAGCGACCTATCCTGGAAGTTGACGATAGATTGCTGATTGGCTTTAAAGCCGACACTTACAAAACTGAATTATTATGAGTGCAACGCTAGAACTTCTTAAAGATCTTATCCGACGCGAATCGGTCACGCCTGAAGATGCAGGATGCCAGGATACCCTTGCCACTCGACTCCAAGGCTTAAACTTTAAAGAAGAACGCCTAAACTTCAATGACACCCAAAATATTTGGCTTAGACGCGGTAACCAAAAGCCCCTATTTACGTTTTTAGGACATACTGATGTTGTTCCTCCTGGGCCTTTAAGCACCTGGCAGTCACCACCCTTTGAACCAACACTCACGGATGGTAAGCTTTATGGGCGTGGTACCGCCGACATGAAAGGTGGAATTGCCTGTTTTATCACAGCTGTTGAACGATTTATTGAGAACCATCCTAACCATCAAGGATCAATTGCGATTTTGTTAACCAGTGATGAAGAGGGTATCGCGACTAATGGTGTTGTTAAGGCCGTTGAGGTTTTAGAACAGCGTCAAGAAAAAATCGATTGGTGTCTGGTGGGGGAGCCGTCCAGCGATAAAAAGTTAGGCGATGTCATTCGAGTCGGTAGACGCGGGTCTTTATGTGCCAAATTAACAGTGATTGGGATTCAGGGTCATGTGGCTTATCCTGAATTAGCTGATAATCCAATTCATCGTTTTGCACCCGCTTTAAAAGAATTAACTGAGGAAGTTTGGGATCAAGGTAATGCTTTTTTTCCACCGACTAGTCTTCAGGTTTCAAATATTAATGCAGGAACCGGTGCCGAAAACATTATTCCAGGGTCGGCGGAGGTACAGTTTAATTTGCGTTTTTGCACTGAATTAGATGAAGACATGATTAAACAGCGTACCAAAGCTATTCTGGACAAACATAATTTTAACTATGACATGCAATGGCGATTATCAGGTCACCCCTTTTTAACTGAAAGAGGTGCTTTAATTGACGCGACACATGCAGCCATTAAAACAGTGACCGGATTTGAACCACTCGATGATACCGGTGGCGGAACTTCAGACGGACGGTTTATTGCCCCTACCGGTGCGCAAGTGATTGAGCTAGGTCCTTTAAATGAGACGATTCATAAAATCAATGAGCATATTGCCGTAGCTGATCTTGAAATACTGACTCAGATTTATGAACAAATTCTAGTTAATTTGTTGGCTAAGCCAAATGAATAAACGTTGATTACCGGATCGATTCTTATTAGATCCAGATTTTTGTACTTTAGAAGAAGCTATAGATAAGGAATGAACTTACTTATAAAGACTATTATTTTAGTGACTCTGTCATTTATCCTAGCGGGGTGTTCTGTGCGAAATCAAGAACAAAGTAGACAGCAATCTGTTGAAGATCTTCTTGCGTCCATGACACTTGAAGAGAAAGTTGGACAAATGACTCAGATTGACTTC
>CAIOMN010000051.1 GCA_903859415.1 uncultured Methylococcaceae bacterium | reverse complement strand
TGCTCATCGTCTTCTTGGCTTCAACGACCGCCAACGGCAAACCGTTATCCCCCCACAACACATAATCCACATAGCCCTTTCCACTTGGATTGGTACTGAGTGGCATACCGGACACTTCATATTCTAAGTCACGACCCTCTTCTATATGGGTCCAGCCACATTCTTTTAACGATAAATCGATATAACGGCGGCGGGTTTCTGCTTCTGAAACAAGTAGAGGAATAGCTGTGCCGACATCCAGCGATTTTTCTCGTTCGGCTTTTCGTTTGGCGATGTCCAGCCGTTGTTGTTCAAGTTCGGCTTTAAGTGCGGTGTTTTCTTTGGCTAACTGGATTTGAGCCTGTTCTGCCTCACGAAAGGCTTTGTTCTTGAGCTCTAAAGCATTGATGAGTTGTTGAAGCGACTGTTGTTGATCGGGTGTCGATGTTTGAAGCGTTGGGATTAAGGCTTCATCAAACACCTGCGTCTCTGGCGTGGTTTTACCGTAGTAAATGGCTAAGAAACGTAAGAATCGAAATAAGTACTTTAAACAGACTAACGCATCCTGTTCACTAATCTTGGTGCCATGTGCAGCAGCATTACCGGTTTTACGAATTAAATTAAGTTCGGAAAAAAGGGTTCGATTAAAGAGAGCACTAAAGGCCGGCTCATGAATCAAGGTGCTTAAATCAGAACGCCAGGGACGGGATAGCTTGGCCTCATGATCATAAAGCCAGTTTACCCCATTTTCAAAGGTGCTTCGACACAGCACCGCCGTTGAGGTGGGAGAGATAAAGGTCAACTTCTCAGCTTCCATAGCATCAGTGTATAACTGAGGGAAATCCGCCTTGATAAATGTGAAATTACTCATTGTTATCGATTCCTTTTCTGTTCACGATTCTCTGCCCTAACCCTCTTTTCCACGCGCTGCGTGAGGCGATTGCAAAACATCATCTAGTAATGGTTTGGTGTGTATAGAATATAACACAAAGCCGTTAAAACAAACGTTGCGACACTTCGAGGTAAAGAGCTAGCTCGGCAGATTAAAGAATGGGGCAAATAATTTATAGACTTTTATCTAGTATCAAGTTATAACAATAATTGCTAATTAATGTTATCTACTTAAATTGGAGTTTAAGTTTATGAATATTTCCCTTACCCCTCATTTTGAAGAATTGGTTAAAAATAAGCTTGAAAGCGGTCATTATCATTCGGCAAGCGAGGTTATCCGTGATGCTTTGAGACTGTTGGAAGAACGAGACCAAATGCGTGAGTTACGTATAGAGGAACTACGAAAAGAGATACAAAAAGGGATAGATAGCGGAGATTCCACGTCTCTTGACATTGAAGCCATCAAGGCACAAGGACGGCAACGGCTCGCAGAAAGGGAAATTGGGGCGTCTTAATTAAATTCTATTTTCATACAAATCAGCGATAGGGAAGCATAGATCATAGTCATTCCATTCTAAATCACCGCCATCAACTTCAAACTTGGCAAATTCTTCAGGCGCCAAATACTTTCTGATTAATGGGTTAAGTGACTTTGAAAGAAATGGCTTGAAGTCAACCACTTGACTGGATTGGTCATTAAACACCAACTTTAGTTTGTAATCATCAATATGGCTCACTTGTTCAATGCTAAGCACTTGATCATCTGCAATCATTTGATTCTCCTCTCTATATTTTCACAAGAAATTGATTTGTGTAGTACAAAATAATCGATCCATTTATTCACGATATCATCAGCATAGGTTTCGATGAAAAGCTTAAAGTCGTTTAGCACATTTCCCTGTAATGGCCTTTTACCCTTTACCAATCTAATCTGAATAGCTATCACCTTACCATCCTCGATTATGATTTCAGCCTTTGATTCATTACCCTGATGTTTTCCATGTACGTGAATAGGTTCATGCTCGTTACTGTAAAACATTATGATGATACCCAGATACACGTATAATTTTGGCATAATTTTCGTTATTGGTTAAGTGGTTAACTCGCCTTTAAAAGCTCGCTGGAGCAGGCTGTTAAATAATGCTTCTGATTTTTCTAGGCTGGCGAATGCTAGTTGTTTTTGTGCTTCGATGGATTGAATACGTTCGGCGAATTGGTTTTGTAAAGAAAGTGGTGGCTTTGGAATCGGAAGTTCTCTCATTGTCTTAAGGGAAACATTCTTAATGGTGCTTCCTGTAGCCGTACCGGATGTATACCTAATGAAATAAGAACTTTGAATTAAATAAAATAAATACATTTTATTTATCAATGACTCTTCTACATTAAAATAACAAGCACTTTTACCTAGAATAATTTTCTCACCATTGTAAAAAGCGACTTTTCCAATACTACCATTTATAGAAACTAACATTGTTGTTTCGTTTAGCTCTTTTTTGTGTTTAACAAACTCATCATGAGAAACCTTTTTAGTTGTAGAGTTAAATTCAATCACGCCTTGTTGAAGATTATTACCGTTAATAAAGTAATACTCCCCATTTTCACTATAAACAGGAGTTCCATGTAAGCCATCACCTAGCTTAGTTACTAAATCATTGAGTTTTTTATACTCCCAACCCATAGGGTTAGCCTCAGGATCACCGAACATCACCAAAAACAAAGACTGGCTAAGGGCAGTGTATTTTTCAATGAGTTGTTGGTCTTTTTGTCTTAGGTTGTCCGCTGCATCTAATATACTGGCAATCTTTTGTTGTTCTGGTAATGAGGGTAAAGGGATTTCAACACTTAACAAGTCTTCCTTCCCTAAGTTTATTTGCAGTCCTCCACCAGCAAAACGCTTATATACAGATCTCACCTTTGAAGAATTAAGAGCTATCTGCAAATATGGAAAGTAAACTTTGTTCTGCTCCTTTATTATTAACTTCCCAACACGCTGGTTAAGTAAAATATCTCTACCATCAGTTTTAATAATAGTAGGCACCCCTAAAATCTTTGGGGAATCTGCAAGATCAGTCATAGCAATGACCACATCACCATCTTTCAATAAAAATTGTTTATATTTTTCAACAAAACTATCAGGCAAGTACCTAGCGTTATATTCAATATCGAACTTACCACCTGGTCGAATATTGCTCATTCGACAACTTAAAGTATTGGATTCATCTACGTAATCAGTTGATTTAAAGGCATAGCCATTGAATAAATCACAAATATCTCCAAGTTTTACTAAAGGCCAACTCACCTTAACAACTCCTTCAACACCCTTAAAGCCAACCCTCTTTCCAAATCCAACTGCTCAATATCCGCAATGATCTTCGCCGGTGTCTCATACCCGACTTCTTCATAAACAATTTCTCTATAGCGATTAATACTTAAATCCCAGTCATTGGCTTTAATCTCTGCCAGTGGTACTAAAAAGCTTTTCTCAGTTCGAGCACGATCCTGCTCTAACTCTCGCTGAGCAAACCGGCTCACGATGTCCGGTATATCACTCGTAGCAATGGGGCTACGTTTATCATCCAAACTATAACCATCAGCCTGCATGTCATAAAACCAGACTTTATCCGTGCCGCCATTATTGGTCTTGGTAAAAACCACAATAGCGGTACTCACGCCCGCATAGGGTTTAAACACGCCACTGGGCATGGAGATAATTGCCTCCAGTTTGTGTTTACTGAGCAAAGTTTCGCGTAATTGTTTATGCGCATTAGATGAACCAAACAGCACGCCATCAGGAATAATCACCGCACAACGACCACCGATTTTTAACATGCGTAGCATTAAGGCCAGAAACAATAATTCGGTCTTTTTGGTTTTAACGGTTTTTAGTAATGAGCTTTCAACGCTGTCATAATCCAGTGAGCCTTTAAAGGGCGGATTGGCTAGTATCAAACTGTATTGATCGCGCAATTCGGCATTGGCTTCACTTAAGGCATCTCGCCCCATTAGGTTTGGGTTTTCAATGCCATGCAGTTGTAAGTTCATGGCACCGATGCGTAACATGGTGCTATCAAACTCTAACCCTGTGAACATGGCGTTGTTGTAGTGGGTTCTAAAGGTTTGATCATTAAACCAGTCGGGGTGTTTCTCATGCACATATTCACCCGTCGCGACCAGAAAACCGGCACTGCCGCAGGCCGGATCACACACGGTATCTTCTTGAGTGGGCTGCATGATATCGACCATCATTTTAATGATATGGCGTGGGGTTCTGAATTGGCCGTTAGTACCGGCAGTGGCAATTTTAGACAGCAGGTATTCATAGAGATCGCCTTTGGTGTCTCTATCATCCATCTGGATTTTATCGATCATCTGCACGACTTGATCTAACAATCTAGGCGTGGGAATCATAAAGGTCGCACCCTTCATAAAGCGAGCAAACACGCCGACATCACTGCCGAGCTGCTTCATGTGTTCAAAGGTGGTGAGGTTATCGCTATCGGCTTGCGGTTGGATAAACAGCGCGAATAAGGCTTCTGGGTCTAGGTGCTTAAAGGTATGCCAGCGAAACTTTTTATGGGCTTCGGTGTAAATGGGATTTTGGACACTGATTCCGATTAGATTGGCTTGCTTTTCGGCTAATAGTTGTTGTTCATCCAGTCTGCGTAAAAACAGTAAAAAGGTGAATTGCTCAATGGCTGTTAGTGGATTACTAATTCCACTTGTATGAAATGTGAGCCATATTTTATCGACTTGGCTTCTGAGTTCACCGGTGATCATGCTGTCCCTTTAAGATTATCGCGTTACGCGGGGGGTGTAGTGGCTATAAGGTGTATTGTGCCATTACATGAGGGTTTATGCTCATTAAAATCCTTGTTGACTAATTGGCATACTACTTTATCATGACTACAATTGTAGTAAAGTGGAGTATTAATATGACAATACCTGTAAGAATTGACGAAGCGCTTTATGTCGCTGCCAAAAATGAGGCTCAGGCTGAACATAGAACAATAGCCGGTCAAATTGAGTTCTGGGCAAAAGTCGGTCGTGCAGCACTTGATAACCCAGATCTACCGGTTAGTTTTATCGCTGAGTCTTTAATCTCAATGGCAGAACCCAGAAATCAAGCCACGCCTTTTGTGCCTCGTAGTAAAACAAATTGATTAATATGACCTACCAAGTCTTCCAGACTGCGAGATTTGGCAGGCAATACAAAAAACTACAGCATAATGTTGCATGCGATGTTGATGGTGCGGTCAGTGAAGTAGCCAACAATCCGTTGTTAGGTGAAAAAAAGAAAGGTGATCTTGCTAATCTTTATGTCTATAAATTCCACAGCCAAAATCAATTATATCTTTTAGGTTATACGCTTGATGATGCTGTTCGCTTTGTTTATCTTGAAGCGATTGCCACTCATGAAAATTTCTACCGAGATTTAAAACGAAAATAATCTGAACTTAATAATATTCTAAATTGAATCTTTAATTTTTTGTGCCGTGTATGAATTTAAATCAGATTCATCATTCGAAAATACAAAAAACTGGTTTGGATTATTGATGCCTCCAACTGTCGGTAGAAAATCGTTGTCATTTGCGATAAACAGAGTGTGTTTATTGACACCATTACCTAACGTAAGGTAACGAACCCACCAGAGTCGATTCTGCAGCCTAAACAATCGGATCGAGCGTTGTCGGTAACTCGGAAAATTTAACGTCGGTAAACAACGCTTGTATGTGCGCAGCAAGTTCGTAGCCCAATAGCGGCCGGTCGCTGTGTATACCAACAACTTGTCCTGGTAGCATTCGTTGAGCGGTAACTAAAACACGATTCATAAGTGGCAATCCTGTTATTTCGCGCATTCTTATAATTTGCATTTACAACATTCAGATCTTAAAAGAACTGTTTAAGGTATTAATCAGGACGTGTTAGCTTTTAAAACAGGGGGATTTTATTTCAATAAGGGAGTTTTTGATTTCAGGATAAACGGATAAGCTATCTAAAACGATCGATTGACTCTCAATAACCCAGTCTTATGTTTTAAATCGGCTGTTTTTGAAACATAAAAGAAGGGAATTGGTTTTAAATGGTCTGGTTATAGTTTTAAATCGGGGGATTTAGAAATCAAAAAGGGAGGATTTAATATCTTAACGGGTGTCTTTCGTATTAATAAGAGTCGTATTGATATCTAAACGCTGAATTTAGATATTAATAATCCGGGGCTTAAAACTAAAAACTGTTGTTTATGTTTCTTAAAGGGGCATTTAGGTTTTATTATTGACCAAAACTAAATCTGGCAGGCATCTTTCGTCACTAGAAGACCTGTCAGATTAATTGATAAAGGGGAGGTGCGGGGTTATTTGATAATAATAGATACCGGAGCGCAAAAATCAGTTACACCGGTGGTTGTCACTGCTGCAACTTTCACTTCTAAAATTGACCTTACTTCCAGGCCTTCAATAATAATAGTTGTTTGAGTGGTTAAGCCAGCGGGTTCCCAGGGACCTTGTACACCGGCAGCCGAGGTGATTCTTTTCTCCCAACTAAAAGCACCTGCGTGTTCAACAGCATGAGTAGTTGCTTTTGCAGTACCCGAACGTGGGCCATCACTTAGGGTTAAGACTTCTTTATCCCTGGCAACCGGCTGACTGGAAGCCGTAAATCCACTGCTTAAGATTTTAGTTAATTCACCATTGGCCATTCTATTCACATAACCTACCGTGTGTTTAAAAAGCAATGTGCTGGCATCAGCGCTATCATGCATGGCAGATATAGCAATATGACTACCATCGGCTGCGGCCAGTATGGCAAGCTCAAGATCATCAACCGCTGATTGCAGTGTCTCTAAAGGAATGTCTGGAGTAGTATAGAAGGGATTATTGGTTAGGTGGGTGATGACATTCTTAAAAAATATCGGTTTGGTTTTAAGTGGAATTGTTACAAAATCTAACAACGCTTTAAAGGCTGTCATTATCTTTCCTTGGTTAATGGATGGGTTGTCACAGCTAAACAATAGTCCTTTAATTTAAGAATAGATATAACTATCTGATTTATTTTTATCCACCCTGAAATAATAGATATTTTAAGGGATGGCAGTGTAACGTAGCCTAAGTAATAAGTGAAAAATGACAACCAACATTGATATCTTCCAATGGAATGACAAATACGAAACCGGTATTGCGTTAATTGATCAACCATCTTGCGCAACAGTCCTCTTACACTGAGCTTAATGCAATCTTTGACAATCTTAAGAATTATGCTATCTATCATTTTCAAACTGAAGAAGCCATTTGGAAAGAATATTTTAAGGGAGATACCTGGGAGACCGCGCATAAAAGCGGACACCAGCACTTCATAGAGGACGTTATTAAACTCAAGGCAGAGGAAAACGTAAAGTCGCTAGACGATGTTATTGCCAATATAGTGTCATTTTTGACCCCTTGGCTGGCTTATCATATTCTGGATGACGACAAACGTATGGCGCAGGCGGTTTTGGAAATCCAGAAAGGTAAAACTCTGGAAAAGGCCAAATCCCTGGCTATTGAACAAATGTCAGGGGCCACTAAGGTTCTCATCGACACCTTAATGGTGATGTCAGATAAGCTCGCGCAACGGACTGTGCAACTGACCCGAGAAATCATTCAGCGTCAGAAACTGCAAGAAGCTCTGGATGCGGCCAATCGTGCCAAATCCGAATTTTTAGCCAATATGAGCCATGAAATTCGAACACCGCTCAATGCCAT
>CAIOMN010000050.1 GCA_903859415.1 uncultured Methylococcaceae bacterium | reverse complement strand
TTTTCATCGGGAGTATGGTTTTTAAAGGTGAAGTTAATAGAAAATTGCTTATTATTCACTAAAACAACCGGAAAAATTAAATTTCAATACTCAGCAACTGATTGATTTGTAGATGGAACTAGAATGCTCTGAATTGCTGAGCAAAAGGATGCAAAGTCAGATTAATGACTATTGCCTTCTTCCCGAGAACAGCCGACGGGAAAACAGCCATCCTCCCTTTCTGACCAACGGTACCATCTGAAGCAAAAAAGGCAGCAACCTCTAATTTTGCAGTAATGTCAATCAATTCTGTTGGCAATCCGTAGTGTTGACAGAAGCCAGCTGATAGCATGGAACCTATGTGCCAAAAATCTTGGAGTTGTTGGTCAATCTCGCAGGAAATTCGCTCGATTTCAATATGTACTTTAGGAGGCCAAGATGAACAATGTTTGAGGCGTTGCATGCTCGATACGGTTGATGGTAAATCACAGCTTTCGCCTCGAAAGAGGAATCGCGGTACCGTTGAAGTGAACTCAGCAGCACCATCTATTTCTTTCGCATTCAACGTGATCGAGTCAGTGGGGTAATTTGCTTTGATGTAGTCAATACAGGCATGAAGACTTGGAAACTCAGCTTTAATGATTTGAGTAGTCATTACAAATCCACCTTCTGCTATGAAAAATAAATGGTTAACCGTATATACCACTAAATTTACTTCGATACAATAAGATCTTGATCTGCATTTGTTTTTCATTTCCGTATATCATCGACACGAAGCGGCAATGGCTGGTCAAGTTCCGATTGAAGCCATTCAATCAGATGTAGCGTTCGACCGCAAGGGGTCGAACTTTGCCTTTCACCATACGATCAGCATGACTCAGGAAGACGTGCTTAACCAACGTTAAAAAATTCGAATGTCACGAAAGTATATTCATTGCCTTTGATGAAGCGTAATAAACATGTGACAAATAAGAAAATCCATCTTAAACGGCCCGGTCGCTGAACAGTGATCGGTTTTTTTTGCTCAAAACTTAGGATAACCCTATGCTTGAAATACACACTCCATATCAACTTCCATCAACAGCAGACCCGGACCTGATCAACCTGATAAGAATACACAGAGTGCCCATTCGGAATGCTTGATCTTAATGTGTGTATTGGTCAACCAACTGAAACTTTGACGCGCTAAAATCGACATCTTATTTGAAAAACTACTAACTGTAACGATCACTATTGATAACGTAACGTATGCAATTAGAAGCGTAACGATCACGATTAATAACGTAACCAAAGCAATTAGAAACGTAACGATCACTATTAATAACGTTACGTATACAGTTAGAAACGTAACGATCACAATTAATAACGTTACGTATACGGTTAGAAACGTAACGATCACAATTAATTACGTTACGTATGTAGTTAGAAACGTAACGTTCACTATTGAAAACGTAACGTATGCAGTTGGAAACGTAACGATCACAACTGCTTTCGTAACGAAAGCGATTTGAAAAAGGATTTTGATATTATTCCGCGTAGTCAATGCCTTGATTAACTTCATCTATCGCTTGATTAATCAACGCAAGCGAACGCTCGCGGTGACCGCCCTTATTCCTGAATTCTAAAGATCCCCTCTGATCGGGGATTTTTTTATGCCTATCGTTTCAGGAATTAGTCTTATTCGCTTACAGAACTAGCTCTTAATAGAATTAAAATTACCATCTTGGGTAGCCATAGTACCCATAATTGTATTGATTATAATCTCTGGCCCTGTCGTACATAGCTTCTTGCTGGCGAATCTGATTTTTTATGGCTTCATCTTGTTGAATGACTTCCTGAGCCTCTCTAAAATCACCCTCTCTCAACTCATGCATCACATCCGCCTGCTCTTGAGCACTTATAGTAGCCAACTCCCTGTTAGCCATTTCGTCAACATAATCGTAGCCATAAGCCATTGCTGTACTGCTAGCAAAGATCATCATAAAACCCAATGTGACTGTTTTTTTCATAGGTAAAACCTCAATTAAAAGTTAATGTTTATTAAAAATCTATTTAGTTGATGATAATTTGACATATCCAAACTGAACAATTGCTTAATGCACACAAACTTTTTCACAACAGTAACGACTAATCCCTAAAAAACTGCTTTAAAACTTTTATCATGTAGTTATGATCTAACACCCCGGCACTCTCCCTGATACTGTGCATCGCCCACAAAGGATTCCCAACATCAATGGATCGAATGCCTATCCTCGCAGAGGTAATCGGCCCAATCGTACTGCCACACCCCAAGTCACTACGATGTGAATATTTCTGATAAGGCACTTCAGCCTGTTCACACCAATCAATAAACAGGGCTTGTGACAGACTTTCAGTGCTGTAGCGATTATTCACATTCACTTTAATAACCGGCCCTTTATTCACAATTACTTTATGATCGGGATCATAAGCTAAAGGAAAGCTCGGCTGGTAAGCATGTGCCATGTCCGCACTAATCATATAACTTTTAGCTAATGCTCTTGCATAATCATCTTTATTTTGAACGGTTGCCAAAGCAATCCTTTGTAATACATCCGTCAGAAAACTACCATCGGCACCTTTATTACTCTCGCTACCAATTTCTTCATGATCAAAAAAGGCACAAACCAATGTTCCTTCATTATCTAAGATCGATTCATCTAACAAGGCTTGTAAGGCCGCATGACAGGAGGCTAGATTGTCTAACTGACTATCGGCATAAAATTCTTGTTCTGCCCCCCAGAAAGCGCCTTTCTGGGTATCATAAACGGCTAGATCCCAAGATAAAATACGCGCTATGTCACAGCCAGCCTGTTCTTGCAGTAAGTGTGAAAAATAAGCCTGTGGCAAACAATCCTGTGCTAGCGCCGATAAAATCAGCGGCAACTCATTCTGTTTGTGCAGCTTTAATCCGTCATCATTAACGCCACGATTCATATGAATCGCCAGATTGGGTAGACGAAGCAAAGTCTGATCGAACTTTAACAAGGTACTGGTAATTGCATTGCTGTCGTCTTTATAAGTAATACGACCCGCCAAACTTAAATCACGATCTGCAAAAGTCGCAAGTATAGGCCCGCCATACACCTCAACACCTAATCTTAACAAGCCATCAATACCACTGGCAGCATTGGGTTTGATCCTTAAACCCGGGGAATCTGTATGCGCCCCCACCAGTTTAAAGCCTGTTTCTACTAACGGCTTTTGACCCTGTACGAAAATAACAATTGAAGAATCATCACGAACAACATAATAACGTCTTCCCGGCTGTAAATCCCAGGCACTCGTTTCGTCCAGCTTAATAAACTGAAAAGCCTCTAAGTGAGCTTCAACTTGCTTAACCGCATGCCACGGACTAGGACTGGCATCAATAAAATTCAGTAACGCTTGTACCTGATCATGAGCATCTATCATTTTTCTTTTAAATCCAAAGCAGCGGAGTTAATACAATAACGCAACCCGGTCGGTTTAGGACCGTCTTCAAAGACATGGCCTAAATGGGCATTGCAGACTTTACAGGTCACTTCAACTCTACGCATACCATGACTGGTATCAGCAGTTTCAGTCACACTACCCTCTGGTAAATCCGACCAAAAACTGGGCCATCCAGAACCAGAATCGTACTTTGTCTCAGAATCAAATAACGGACTATCACAACAAATACAATGATAAACCCCCACTTTCTTACAGTCGTTATATTTCCCTGTAAAGGGTGGCTCAGTCGCTTTTAAACGACAGATACTAAACTGTTCTGATGTTAATTTATCTCGCCACAGCTCATCATTAGTCAAATTTTTATCTGTCATAGCCGTTCACATAGTTAATTAAGTAGAATTACAGGGTAAAAACCATACTGCCAAAACATAATGGTATTATATTGGGTATCAACCGTATAGGTTTTAACATATTATTTTAAGGATTCAACGCTAATCTTTAAAAAAGTTATTCAACCTCTGCCGGTCTGCCTGGTTGAAGGCTTTGATCAGCTCCGTAAAGTTTTCATCTAGCCCCTGTTTAAGCACATTGACGTTTAATTCCTTAAGAATAAGTTGCTCCCGGCTTGCGAGTTCAGAAAATTGTGACACAACCTGATGACGCTGCTTGATAAAATCAAGTAATAAGTTATGGGTTTCCTCTATATCAACTTTCGTCTCATAAACCCCAACTCGCGCCATCTTTAGCACAACGGCCAACATATCAACGGCCAAAAACAGCAACATAAAAATCAAAAAGACCAACAAATTGTGCCAGGAAACCCCCTCCTTAGGAAACATAAGTTGGGTGAGTATTTCTGTTTGTGTCAATACATCGGGTTTTAAATGAGTAATAAGCGTCTCTTTTTCTGCACAGCGATGACTCATACTATTTTGTTGATCACTCAGCGAGGCTATATTTTTTTGGTCCAACTCCCGTTGTTTCATGCGAATGGATTTTAATTCGTCGCGCTCTTTCTCGCATTGTGCTTTTGATGCCTGCTTAACTTCGATTAATTCATTAGCTATCTTCTTATTTAGTTGGCTAATTTGCCCTTCTAAGGTAACAATGTCTTTACCTAACCGGATACTGTCATCTTTTCTGTCACTGGCCTGACTCAACCATTTTTTACATTGCGTCCCTTTTTTGCAGCCACTAACGCCAGTAAAACCATTACCCGCAATGCCTTGTTTTTCTTTCTCTGCATTTGCAATAAATACTGCAACATCTTGATCAGCCTGCGTTTGCCTAGACTTTATAACTTCAATTTCTTGATGTAACTTTTCAATGGCAGCAACTTCTACCTGACTTGAAAGTTGCGCATTATTACAAATAGCCGGATCAAAAAGTTGATTGCCATTTTTTAATTCGTTGCGAAACAGGGTTATTTTTGCATCTAGCAAACTCAGTTCGCTTTGGGGATTTTTTAAATCACACTGCAATGCCAAGTTATTGAGCTCTGTTTTAATGCGACCTTCATTATAAGCCGCGTCAATGCGCTCACTAAACAACAGCAGAACTATTGGGTGAGCAACGGTGACGGCAATAAGCAAAGCAATGACGAATCTTAAGGAAAACTGCCCAAGCTTTCCCCAAAAAGTAAAGCCTCTCCGGTAAGTCGCTAATAAGGCCCTATCCATCAGCAAAACCATACATGACCATAAGAGAGCTACGGGAGCGATGGTATAAATACTAAAGTTTAAGGTGTAAAGCAAAAACGAAGCAGTCACTATTGCTAACAGCGCAGGAATTAAAACAGTCCCTCCGAGAGCCGCATGTTTCTTTTGTTCAGACTCCGGACATGTGGCCAAAATACTTGGACTGACGCCTGATAGCCAAATAAAGAGCCTTTCAAGCTTATTAACAGAGAGCCTGTCTTTAGGTGAATTATTCTTTAAGTCTTCCATAGACACCTCGAAGCCCTGTTCTCTGGCAAAGTTATAGATAGCTTGATCCCGACAATCATTCGGAATCGATTCCATGGCTTTGGCAAAAAGTTGAAAAAAATCGACATCATGCCGAATTTTTTTATAAAAACGCTGGACTTCACCAAGGGACATACTGTGTGTTCTCTTAAAGGATTAGGCTTTGTAAATAAATTATAAAGGGAGGGATTGTTATTTATTCGGGGAATCTGCACTTAATACAATAGATAAACCCCGCAAAACTAAGTCGATGTCAATGATAGCTTTAGTGCCTAAATGCGCAGCAACTAATTCAGCATCCCCCCCTGTTAAGATTAAACAGAGTGGTTTGACTTGTTTATTTAAGATATGTTCAATTAATCCAACGACTGCTAATAAAGTTCCGTTATAAATTGCAGACTCAGTAAAATTTGCTGGTCCGTTTTCATACAAAGTGTCATTAAAAAATAGTTTTGCTGTGCCTCGTGCTAACGATTTTTTCATTAGGGTTAAACCAGGACAAATCATTCCACCCAGATGCTTACCCGCCAAGTTAATCAGGTCTACCGTTACCGCTGTTCCGCAATCTACCACACAAGCATCACCCGGATAATAATGATGGGCTGCAATTAACGCTAACCATCGATCGACACCCAATTTCTCAGGCTGTTGATAAGCATTATAAACACCATAAGCCCGAGCTTCTGATTTAACTGAAATAACTGGAAGGTTCGTCCACAATTCATCAACAACAGCATAAACCAAAGTAATCAAAGGTTCTGAACCAACACCTGCAATTGCAAGACTATCTGGACGTGGTAACGACTTCCAGATGCCTATCAGTCCTTCCCGTGTTATCTGCTCATTTAAAATGGCCTGACTATCAATCTCTCCCTGATTATCTAAGGTCGCCCATTTAAGACGTGTATTACCACTATCGATTAATAACTTCATAATGACGGCGCATTAAAGCTGACTTCGCCCGATGCGTAAGCCTGAACACTACCATCCTGTTTTTTAATTAATAACAGACCGCTATCATCAACCCCTTCAACCCGACCCTGTATTTGTTGTTGACCAATAAATAAGGTAACTGACTGCCCCTTCAAACAATCGTAATATCGCCACTCTTCAAGACAACCCTGAATACCTAAGGTTTCATAGTCCTTCAGAATTGTTAATATTTGATTTAATACAGCCCCAGCCAAAGCATTTCTTCGTAAGATCTTTTCGCCACTGATTTTAGTTAAATCAGTCCAGGCTTGGGTAATGCTCTGGGCCTCAAGGTCTGGTAAAAACAGGTTTAGGCCTAAGCCAATCACGGCTGAACAAGGGCCATCAGCCTCTCCTGACACTTCAATTAAAATACCGCCCAGTTTCTTACCCTGGTAATAAATATCATTTGGCCACTTTAATCCAACCCCATTAAAGCCCAAGGCATTCAATGCTCTAATTGCTGCAACTCCAATCGCCAAACTGAGGCCTGCCGTTGCCGCCATTCCACCTTGTTGGAAACGCCAGAGTATCGATAGATATAAATTGCTACCATAAGGTGAAACCCATTGCCGCCCTCGTCTACCTTTGCCAGCTGACTGATATTCCGCAAAACAAACAGTCCCAGAGGGTGCGTCGCGCTGAGAACGCTCTACAAGATAGGTGTTAGTCGAGTTAAGGCTGTCATGGACCTCTAAAGCGGAAATTAAAGCTTTATTATGGTCACTCATTACCGAAACAATTTTAGATTGATCCAATAATTCCAAGGACTTTTCTAATCGATAGCCTTTTCCGCTGACGGCTGAATGGTGTAATCCGAGGATAGATAAGCCACTCAATTGCTTACAAATAGCTGAACGACTCACGCCTAGTGATTTAGCTAATTCTGTTCCAGAGTGAAACTCACCATCAGCTAATAAATTAAGGATTTGTTTTTGTTTTTCAGTAATCAACACAACTTTTTTCGAATCAGTAAAAGGGGCAAAATAACAAGAAAGTCTTGAGTTCTATAAATCTTCAAATTATACGGCAAGCGAATCCGTAACTGTCGACTAATAAAAACAAATATGTTTCTTGATCCTGGCTATAGAACTGTTTATTATTTACGGCTAATCTCCTCTACTGAGAAAGTAGATCCAAAGGAATACCACCATGTCCAGTCAAAACAATTATATCCGTTGGTTTAATGAGTTAACGATAGACGACGTGCCTTTAGTCGGCGGAAAAAATGCCTCCCTAGGCGAAATGTACCAGGAACTATCGCCGCAAGGTATTCAGATTCCCAATGGCTTTGCGGTAACAGCTGAAGGCTATCGTTATCTGCTTGATCAGGCCAACGCCTGGGAAGCACTTCATGAAGCACTCGATGATCTTAACCCCGCTGATGTCGCCGATCTGGCTCAAAGAGCCCGTAAAGCACGAGACATTATTTATGCTGCACCCTTTCCCCGTGACCTTGAAGAGCAAATAATCCAGGCTTACACTCAATTACAACAGCAATACGGCGAAGAGATGAGTGTTGCCGTTCGAAGCTCTGCCACCGCAGAAGATCTACCCACTGCAAGCTTTGCCGGACAACAGGATACCTTTCTTAATATTCGCGGCGAACCTGCCTTGCTAGAAGCCTGTAAACGCTGCTTTGCCAGTTTATTTACCGATCGTGCCATCCATTATCGGGTTGATCAAGGCTTTGATCATTTCAAACTCGCGTTATCAATCGGTATCATGAAAATGGTACGTTCTGACCTGGATGCCAGTGGCGTGATGTTTTCCCTGGATACCGAGTCTGGTTTTAGTGATGTGGTGTTTATTACCGGTGCTTATGGTCTCGGTGAAAATGTCGTACAAGGTGCGGTCGATCCTGATGAGTTTTATGTCCATAAACCCACCTTTGAGTTAGGACATCGTGCTGTCTTAAAACGCACCTTAGGTGCGAAAAAGATAAAGATGATCTACAGTGATGGCCGCACCCATGAACCCACTCGCAATATAGTGACGTCTGAACAAGAGCGTCAGCGTTTTTGTATTACAGACGAAGATGTGCTGACCTTAGCGGATTATGCGATTAAGATTGAAAAACATTACAGCGCCAAAGCAGGTCAGACCAAACCCATGGATATGGAATGGGCTAAAGATGGACTTGATGGTTGCTTGTATATTGTTCAAGCACGTCCAGAAACCGTAGTCTCGCAATTAAGCGGTATGGTGTTAGAACAATACAGCCTTAAAGTTACGGCTCAACCCATTGTCACAGGGCATTCAGTCGGTAGTAAAATCGCCACTGGCACGGCCCGAATTATTACTAATCTCAGCCAGCTCCAACAATTTAAAGCCGGCGATGTACTGGTTGCTGATATTACGACCCCTGATTGGGAACCCGTGATGAAAATTGCTTCAGCAATCGTTACTAATCGTGGCGGGCGGACTTGTCACGCTGCTATTATCTCACGTGAACTGGGTGTTCCTGCGGTGATTGGATGTGACAATGCAACCACAACCATCAAAAACAATAGCCCTGTCACCGTATCTTGCGCAGAAGGTGACAAGGGTAAAGTCTATGAAGGTATTCTTGATTTTGAAATTAAAACCACTGACCTGTCTGGCTTAAAACGTCCCAAGACGAAGATTATGCTCAACCTCGGTAATCCCGAACTGGCTTTTAAAACCAGTTTCTTGCCGAATGATGGGGTTGGCTTGGCACGAATGGAGTTTATCATCACCGAATACATCAAAGCGCATCCTATGGCCTTGATTCATCCTGAGCGCGTGCAAGATGATAACGAACGACAACAATTGGAAGATCTGACCCGCAATTTTAAAAGCCCAGAAGCGTTCTTTATTCAACGACTCTCAGAAGGTGTGGGTACGATTGCCGCAGCCTTTTACCCCAAGCCCGTCGTAGTACGCATGTCGGACTTTAAAACGAACGAATACGCTACTTTATTGGGTGGTCGCTGGTTTGAGTTTGATGAAGCCAACCCCATGATTGGTTTTCGAGGTGCATCGCGTTATACCCATCCGGCTTATGCAGAAGGTTTTGCGCTGGAATGTGCAGCAATGAAACGGGTGCGTGATGACATGGGCCTAAGCAATGTCATTCTTATGATCCCGTTTTGCCGTCGAGTTCAGGAAGCTAAAAAAGTATTGGACTATATGGCAACCCTAGGTCTAAAGCGGGGTGAAAATGAGCTCGAAATCTATGTCATGTGTGAGATTCCTAATAATGTCATTCAGATTGATGCTTTTTCAGAACATTTTGACGGCTTTTCCATTGGCTCTAATGATTTAACCCAACTTACCTTGGGTGTAGATCGTGACTCTGCAATCGTTGCTGAAGATTTTGACGAACGGGATCTTGGCGTTAAGGAAATGATTCGACTGGCAGTTGTTGGGGCTAAACGTAATGGCAAACATTGTGGTCTATGCGGTCAAGCGCCCTCAGACTATCCAGAAATGGCTGACTTCTTAGTCGAAGTGGGCATAGATTCCATGAGTTTAAATCCTGATACGGTATTACAAACCACTCAACAGGTATTAGAGACTGAACAGCGGTTAATTTCATAAAAACTAATGTCAATAATTGATAAGCTATTCTCTGTGAGCAAGCAACTCCGTTTAGTTGCTTTTTCAACTATAGTATTAACCGCCTTAAGTTCTCACGCTCAAGTGACTGACACGGATAAAGATCTTTTTGATCAAATACTATCTTTACAAAGTCAGATGAATATTAAGATCATTGGCCTGGACAGAATTCAAAATGAAGCCGGAATCAAGACTCGTGGCGACCTTGAACAACAAATGGAGCAGCTTTTAACTTCTTTTAATCATATTGTCAGCAGGGATGCAAAAGGCCGAATAGAGCGCATTGTTATTGTTAATAAAAAACAAAAAACGGAAGATCGCCATATTGTTTTGCCCACCAGCCATCAGGGGAATCACTTTATAGTGTCGGTCGACATATCAGGTAATGGCAGCAACTGGGAAACCATGGATATGGTGATTGATACGGGTGCAGACGTGGTTGTTTTACCTGAATCAATGATTGCTCGACTTGGCCTTAGCCATAGCACTTTCTCCTCCCGAAAGATGCAAACAGCAAATGGCACAACCGATGCCAAAGTTGGCTTTTTAAACGCTGTTAAAATTGCAGGAGAAACGCTGGATAATGTTCAGGTAGCCTTTATAGCAGATGCTCTTTTAGGGACAAACAAGTTATTGGGTATGAGTGCATTGGGCCGCTATCAGATCAACATTGATGACAGCACCCAATTGGTCACGCTTGTTAAGAAATAACTTTTGAACAGTTTCCATCCCTAAAATCAAGACCGTGCAATCTGGAAGGTTCGCCCTTGATAATCAACAACCAAACTATCAGGCCGAATCTCTTTCAATACCATTCCTTCCTGTATTGTCTGACCTGTTTTAACCTTAACCATATCAATCATCACAAAACTTTCTTGAGGGTCATCTGAATAAACAAAGACATTGATTGTTAATTTGGGTACAGATCGACGAACGTCATAGGGTAACTCACTTAAAAATGGAATATCATTTTTTACCGGCACCCTGTCAGGTAATTCAGCCCCAACTTTAATGCCCTTCTTTATAACAGGCATCAATGAAGCTAAAGGTTTGGAGGTTGCGGAGACGTTAACTTTAATCGCGGGTTTAACTGCCTCATTTTCTGCTTTATTCTTAATTACCGGCCTTACAGGCAAAGGCTCAGCTTTAAGGGTTTGTGATTCAACCCATTCAGCAATCGAGGTAGTATTAGCTTGTGCAGCAGTCCTATCTGATTGAAGCGGGTTACTAACGGACTCTGGCACTGGAGCAGGCGGAGGAGGAGAAGGAACAACCACCACTTCATGAGGAACCGGGGTAACCATTGGCTCAGATTTAATCACTACTTCTGGTGTCGGCAGTGACTGGGTCGCTACAGAAACAACTTCAGCCGCAGGAATTAGGTTTTTATGAACGAACCAGGCAATAGCGGCAATTAAAAGAATATTTCCCACTACCAGAACGACATAAAAAAAAGCTGATTTACTTTGTTTCTGTTCTGAATGATTAATCAGAATTCGATCTGTAACGGCTTCTGGCTGAAGCGACTGCCTTTCCTGCTCTGATTTACGTAATGCGTTTAAAATAAAAGACATAATTAATCGGTTATTTTTAAATGAGGTGTCATTAAACCACGTGAAATATTCTTTAGAAGCTCCAAAGTTTTAATCCCCACCTTTCCATCGGGTGTTAACTGATGGTTATTTTGAAAGTCAATTATCCGTGTCACCAACTCATTATCAAAATAATTCGCCTGCCCTTCTACATTGCTTTTACCATCAATACTATTTAACACATACCTTAACCATAACACACGGTCAGATGTTTGAGTGTAAAACATCACATTATTGTCAGGTACGGGTGGGGCTTCCAAAATTAAATAATAACCATCCCAATACTTCAACACATCAGCAACTGAAAATATTTTATTACCTTTAAAGTAAATTAAAGACTGGTTTTGTCCAAAACCAGTGAGTAATGCGTGAAACTTTTTTTTACCTGCTAATGAAAACTCTAAAACCACTGGGCGATTAAGCACCAGTATATCCTTCCAGTTAGCTTTACCAAAAACACAATGTAACCCAGTCGACTCTACAGAGTGACAATCAATCTTATTGCCTGCGGAACTTGTCTTTCCCCAAGCCTTAAAAGAATCCATTAAAGCCGCATCCAATGAAAGTTCAGGGTTATTAATCCAGTCATAAAAGGCTTGTGTATTATTTGATAAATTAGAGTTACTTCGACTAGCCAAAATTGGGTTCAAATCATTGGGTGCTTTATCAGGAATCAGAATTTGCGGTCTTATCAAAATGATAGAATCGGCTACAGATAAATTACTATCATTCAGATGGACGGGTAACCATAAACTCTTTAACCCATAAAACCCAAGAGTTGCTGCAACCCCCACCAAGATTAGACCTGTTAAGACACGCACAGAAGTCTTTTTCTTAGTGTTCATAGCCAACACTTCTTCCGCAGCATGATTAACAATTGCCGCAGTAACATTAGGTGAGTTTGTAGAATAAGCGCCTAATAATGACCTGTCACATAAGATGTTAATTAATCTTGGAATCCCGGAAGTCAGTTTATATATTTTGCGTATTGCGCTATCTTTTATGATGTCTGGCTGTCCATTACTAACCATCAATCGATGCCTGATATACGATCGTGTTTCATCCAGAGATAAAGGAAGCAAATGATATCGGGCGGTAATCCGTTGATTTAACTGCCGCAAATCCTGCCTAGCCAGTAATGCTTTTAACTCAGGCTGACCGACTAAAATTATCCGTAATAACTTTGTTTTGCTGGTTTCCAGATTAGTCAGCAGACGTACTTGCTCCAATACATCCAGACTTAAATTCTGAGCTTCGTCAATCAGCAAGACAGTGCGTTTACCATTAGCATGTGCGGTCAGTAAATACTGGTTCAAAAGATCAATCAAACTTTTTAAAGAATAATGTTCTTTATCATAACTAATACCTAATTCATCGCAAATTGTCGCTACTAACTCGATGACATTGAGCCTTGAATTTAATATCAGAGCAACTTCTATGTTCTTGGGCAGTTGTTGTAAAAGACAATGGCATAGGGTTGTTTTTCCGGTCCCTACTTCACCGGTTAAAGCAACAAAACCTCCTCCAAAATCAATGCCGTAAAGTAGGTGCGCCAAACCCTCCTGATGACGCGCACTCATATACATAAAATGCGGATCCGGAGAGATGGAAAATGGTAACTCGCTAAAATGAAAATATTGCTTATACAAGGCAGTTATCTATTTCAATCTTGAATTAATTACAAATATTGTAACCTACAACCACGGTTAAGGCCTTACAATGTTAAATCGTATTAATTATAAACAAATACTGGCACTGAGCCATATTGGCTTAATAATTTATTACCCGCCATTTATCTGTATAATTTCGCTTATTTTAAGTAATTCCGTCTAGAAACACATGACTACAGTTAATTCCGAAAAACTTTCCAGTGCCCGTTTTGCCCAAGCAACTGATGCTTTTGTAGAAGTTTTTACCGCTTCAGTCGACTTCGACCAGCGTATGGCGCAACAGGATATTGAAGGCTCAATCGCTCACGCAAAAATGCTGACACACTGCGGCATTTTAACCGAAACCGAGCGTGATGCGATTATTCAGGGCTTAAACCAAATAAGCACAGAAATCATCAACGGTGAATTTGTTTGGTCAATCAAGCAGGAAGATGTGCACATGAACATCGAAGCCCGGTTAACTGATTTAATCGGTATTGCAGGTAAAAAATTACATACCGGTCGTTCCCGTAATGACCAAGTAGCAACTGATATTCGCTTATATTTACGCAGTGAGATTCAGCAAATTAGTGCCCAACTCGTCCGCTTACAAACAGCCATTCTAAATTTAGCCGAGCAACATGCTGACACTATTATGCCGGGGTTTACGCATTTACAGGTTGCGCAACCGATTACCTTTGGTCATCATCTTATGGCCTGGTTTGAAATGCTGGCTCGTGACCATGAAAGACTCCAGGACTGTTGTAAACGCCTTAACGTCATGCCTTTAGGGGCAGCCGCTTTAGCAGGTACCAGTTATCCGATTGATCGCTTTATGACAGCCGAACTACTGGGCTTTAGTCGCCCTTCGGCCAACTCTTTAGACTCAGTGAGTGATCGTGACTTTGCTATTGAGTTTACAGCCGCTGGCAGTTTGATCATGATGCACTTATCGCGTTTTTCTGAAGAACTAATCTTATGGTCTAGCGCCCAATTTGATTTTATCGAAATGCCCGATGCCTTCTGCACTGGCTCATCGATTATGCCCCAAAAGAAAAACCCTGATGTTCCCGAACTGGTGCGTGGGAAATCCGGCAGAGTCACCGGCCATTTAGTATCTTTACTTATGCTGATGAAGAGCCAGCCGTTAGCTTACAACAAAGATAATCAAGAAGATAAAGAACCACTCTTTGATACAGCCGATACCTTAATCAATTGCTTACGCGCGTATGCCGATATGGTGCCTCACATCAGCCCCAAAAAAGAAAACATGTATCAGTCTGCAAAACGTGGTTTTGCCACAGCGACCGACCTGGCTGACTATCTGGTTCGAAAAGGCATGGCGTTTAGAGACGCACATGAAGTCGTGGGTTTAGCCGTGCGCTTGGGCATTGAAACTCAACGTGATTTATCTGAAATCTCCTTAGCAGAATTACAATCATTTTCTACCCTGATTACAGAGGATGTATTCGGCTTCTTAACGCTAGAAGGATCAGTAGCAGCGCGCTGTCATATTGGTGGCACAGCGCCTAATACTGTTAAGACCGCTATTGAAACAGCACGTTTAACTATGAATCAATGATTTCATTTTCTTAGTATCATGTTTCAATCCACGCGCCCACGCGGGGCGCGACCTGACTCAATCGCTAAACTCAGACACCCAGATCTCTGCATCAAGCAGCCTTAAAGCGATAATACAAACCGCCTATATAAACCAATAAGATAAAGTCGGAAAACTAAGAGTTAGCCAAGTGACTTGCCAAATATTACGGAATTTGAAATGATCGCTCCTTTTATAATTTG
>CAIOMN010000049.1 GCA_903859415.1 uncultured Methylococcaceae bacterium | reverse complement strand
TATTATACATAAATCAAGCAGATGAATACGGGCAAGCATCATCTTTGTATCATGTGTGTAGTTATATATGATGAATATCAATTGAATGATGTCAGTGCTGATTTTATTTTAATCTTCAATCGATAAAACAATTTTTCCTGAAGTATGACCATCTTCGATTAACTCATGAGCTTTAGCCGCTTCTTTTAAGGGAAGCTGATGACTGATATGAATTTTTAGCAAACCCGCATCAATCCATTTTGAGCATTGATCTAATATTTCAATATGTTTATGACGGGCTTCAGGTAAATCTCTGATTAAGGGCGTCAGAATAAGTTCGAAACCAATTAACAAATTACGCAAGCGTGCTTCGCTTAAATCCAGCGCACCGGGGTCTAATAAAGTGATGAGCCTGCCAAAATGAGCGGTTGCGAGGATACTTTCTTTAAAAACGTCTGGGCCAACAGTATCAAACACTAAATCAGCGCCTTTACCCTCCGTTAGCCGATTAACTTCATCAGCAAATCCATTAGGCTGATAAATGATGCATTCATCCGCGCCTAAGCTTTTAGCAAAATCAGCTTTTTCTTCAGAACTGACGGTCGTCAATACCCTAGCTCCTTTTAATTTGGCTAGTTGGATGGCAACATGACCCACGCCACCCGCGCCACCATGAATCAATACGGTTTGTCCTGCCTGTAAACTGCCTCTATCAAACAAAGCCCCCCATGCCGTAATTAATACTAGTGGTGAGGCCGCCGCTTCAAGAGCAGAGAATGACTTGGGTTTTAAACTGACATGGTTTTCATCGATGACGGTATATTCGGCATAATTACCTTGTTCTTGCCCTAGTCCGCCATGAAAGAACCAGATTTCATCACCTACTTTAAACTTTGTTACTCCTGAACCGGTTTCAACAATAATGCCTGCTCCATCACAACCTAAGATAACAGGTAAGGGGTGGTCGTATAAAATGCCATTTTTCCTGATCTTAGTATCAATGGGATTAACTCCAGCGGCTTGTAATTTGACTTTAATCTGAGAAGGGCTAGAAATTTCGGGTTCTTTTACCTCTTCATAATTAAGTACATCAGGTTGACCTTTTGCAGTCATTAAAATGGCTTTCATGTTTGTAGACCTTTATATATAAAGTTGAGATTAATCCGCCAACCATTGTTGACGATAATCCTCATAATCGAATTGTTTTATCTTAAATAGTTGCTGGTTTTGGTAGAGATAAATAGTGGGTAAATTATAGCCATTAAAGCGGTTGGCTTTAATGAGGCTGTAAGCGCCACAGTTTTTAAAAACCAGCTTGTCACCTAGGTTCAAAGGTTCATTAAACTGATATTCTCCGAAAAGATCCCCAGCTAAACAAGTGCTTCCGGCTAAAATGACTGAATATTTACCCTTGGGAACCTGTTCATGTAACTCAAGCTGGCGTTGATATTCAAATACTTCAGGGTGATGATTGATAGAGGTATCAAGCACAGCGATGGTTTTACCGTCACTCACAAACTGGTCAATCACGGTAGTGACTAAATGGCCGGTGTTATCAATGATGGCTTTACCCGGTTCAATAAAAACATCCAGATTATAGTCATGCTTAAGATTAGCGACTAATTTAATGAAGGGGCGATGGTCGTTAATTTGATTAAACAAATAACCCCCACCCAGATTTAGCCAGTCCAGTTGAGCCAGCTCTGCGCCAAAATATTGACGGAGTTTCTCGATCGTTTTAATCAGCGGTGTAAAGTCAGTCGCTGAGAATATATTATGAATATGTAAGCCCTTAACCTGATTGATATCTGAGGATTGCCATAAGACATCGATATCAACCCCTAGCTTTGAATGGGGCCGGCAGGGGTTAAACCGATCATCTTTAAGAAAAGATAGCTTAGGGTTAACACGCATACCAAGAGACGTTTGAGGGGAGGGTATGGTTGAAAAGCGTTGGTATTGTGTTAAGGAATTAAAGCTGAGGTGTGTGATCAAGGCTGTCAATTCTTGCCATTCATCGGATCGGATACCGGGCGTGGTTAAATGCAGGCTACCTTGACCCGCTAAAATTTCATTAGCCAGTTTCGCTTCAAATAAAGAGCTGACAGAAAAGCCATCAATAAACGGTTTCGCAATTTCCAGAGCAGTTGATAAGGGCAGGGCTTTGATTGAATATAATATTTTACAACCACATTGTTGGCGTAGTGTATCAAGAATTTGTAGATTGTTCATCATTGCATCCGCATTTAGAATAAAGGCAGGCGTGCAAGAGGCTTGGTTTTTAATTGTTTGAAAGTCCATTGGTTAAACTTGGGTGATCCTAAGAAAGGGTGTGACCAGATGATATACAGAATGAGTGAATTAGTAAAAAGTAATCTGAGGTAGGGGGTATTCAGTTGGTTAGAGATTATCAATTAGGAAATGATAAGAGCTAATTTGATGATCAGGAAAGTATAAAGCCTAATTTAATTTGCTTGTATAATAAAAGGCAATTTTCGACCCTTAACGGCCTTATCGGGCAGCTTTTTGATTGGCAGGTCAGTTTCGCATTGCAGACCATCACAAGAGAAATTGATAGAAACCGAAGAACCTTTCTGAATTTATTGCCTAAAATCCAGTTATCATGGAAGATAAGTCTCTTTTGGGTTTTCGGCTGAATGTCGTATTTATCCATACGCCCTGGGGCGTTGAATACAAGGACGGTTATCAAATCAATTGCTTAAACACAAACAACTGGAGTTATACGACAAATGCATGGGATTATTGGACACTTAATGTCGTATATATTACGTTGGGCCTACATAGAGAATCCAAGCAAGGATCGTAGAATGAACCAGTTAATAAAAATGAATCCCGAAACATACGCCAAACATTGGTCTAATGAAGCTACTCGATTTGATGAGCAAAACCTATATGTCGAGTTAGCTAGATTCTCACCAAAGGAGCGCATTCTTGAACTTGGCTGCGGGAATGGATTAGGGACAAAGCAATTAGCTTCTGACCGAGAGGTTCTCGTAATCGATAACAATCGTTTTCTGTTACAGAAGGCAAAGGAAAACAATTCAAGCAATCCGAACATCACATTCATGGAGGCAGACATATTTGCTCTCTCTCCAGAGCACATCAAGCGGATTCGGGATTTTTCACCGCATGGTATTGTCGCGTGGCTGATGGGCTCAGATCCAGACACAGTTGAGAGTCGAACTCCGACAAACACAGCGCTTTCGGAACGCCCTAAGCTCTACCGAGAAGCTGTTGAGGATCTGCTCGTTCTTGAGCCTCTGTGCACGCCTAGCGTTAAATGGATTCACTTAGCAAATCGGGGCGGAATTGACGCGAAAGCGTCTGATCAAGAAATTTACGATGCCACTGTACAAGACTATGAGAGCTATATGCTTTCGAAATCTGACTTCAGAGTATCTGATGTCAAGATCATTGATTGGAACCAGGATTCCGGCGGCTTTATGTACGTAATCGCAGCCAATCATAACTTTCAAGCGTCAAGCGTCCGAAGTTGCGTAATTTCAATCTTGGCAACTAGATGAAATTACCGTTGGGCCTAACCTCACGTTCGAGCGGGACTGCCGCGAAGCAGCCCGCGTCAGCCCCTCAACTTAACGTTATGTTTCAATCACGAGGACAGTATGAAAAATCAAGACGTATTCCAAAAAATAGAAGATTCGATTGACTCGCTAAAAATCAATGAATCTGAAAAAAGGGCTCTTTACGAGGGAGTGCTCAGACTAAAAAATCAGAAAATCAACCTGATGATTACCGGCGCAACAGGCTGCGGCAAGAGCTCGACCATTAACGCAATGTTTAACTCAGACATAGCAAAGGTTGGCACCGGTGTCGACCCTGAGACAATGGATATTCAAAAGTACGAGCTAGACAACCTTGTATTGTGGGATAGCCCAGGTCTTGGAGACGGCAAAGAAAAAGACATAATTCACGCAAAAGGAATTATAAAAAAACTAAATGAACTTGATAGCGACGGAAATCCACTAATTGATCTTGTGCTTGTGATACTTGAGGGAGGGAGTCGAGATCTTGGAACGTCCTACGAGCTAATCAATCAGGTAATCATTCCAAGCCTTGGAGAAAAAGCAAAGAAGAGAATTCTTGTTGCTATAAATCAGGCAGATGTGGCAATGAAGGGCAGGCATTGGGACCATGAGAAAAACAAACCGATGCCACAATTAATTGAGTTTTTAGATGAAAAATCTAGGTCAGTAAAAAGAAGAATCCAAGAAGCGACAGGCGTAGAAGTGGAGCCAATTTATTATTCGGCTGGATATAAAGACGAAAACTCAGAACAAAGGCCTTGGAATCTTTCAAAGCTATTGTTCTTTATTGTAAAAAACACAAAAGAGGAAAAGAGACTGTCGTACATTGGAAACATTTCCGCAGACAAAGAGATGTGGAAAGATGACGATGAGCTAATGGATTATAAAAAGGAAACTCAAAAAAGCTTTCAGGAAGTTGCTGCCCATATTTCAAAAAACACCTTAGCAGGTGCGGCAGCCGGCGCTGCGATAGGGTCTGCAGTTCCGGTTATTGGAACTGCAATTGGCGCGGCCGTAGGAGCCGCAATTGGATTTATTGGCGGCCTTTTCGGATGGTGATATGTACCAACATTATCGACACGAGGAGCTTGGTAGAAAATCAACAGAGCTAGGAATAATTTTCGATGTAATGGTAACAGGCGTGACAGGGGCGGGAAAATCAACGACGCTAAATACAATATTCCAAAAAGAAGTCGCGAAAGTTGGGCGAGGAGTTGATCCAGAAACAATGAATCTTAATAGTTACAGACTTAACGATTCCTTTAGACTATGGGACACGCCCGGCCTTGGAGATGGAAAACAGAACGATAAAGATCATTGTAAGTCACTAATAAACCTACTCTACAAAGAATACGGAGAAAAACATGGATTCATTGATCTTGTACTGGTAATACTCGACGGATCAAACAGAGATATGGGAACAACATACAAACTTTTGAATGAAGTTGTCGTGCCAAATTTCCAAAAAGACAGAGTATTGATTGCGATTAACCAAGCAGACATTGCAATGAAAGGACATCACTGGAATCACAGAGATAATAAACCAGACGACGTATTGATTGAGTTTCTTGAAAATAAATCAACCTCGATACAAGGTAGAGTTTTTGAAGCCACCGGAATAAAAATAAAAAAGCCTGTTTATTACTCGGCAGAATACAATTACAACATCAATGAATTACTGGATTTGCTTATTAACAACATGCCCAAAGAAAGACGAAAGTTGACGATCTGAAAACATAACCCGGCAGTCCACACGGACGCTACGCGATGAAGCTGCGCAGCGCCGGTGACTTCTACGTTAGATGCCACTCCGTTACTAAAGGAAAAACATTAACGAAAATGTCATAAAGAACGCTTCAGAAATTCTTGAAGATCCCGACAAGCTGAAGGACTTTGCGAACCTAAATAGATTATCGGCAGAAGCTGCACAAGCAATTCTGCAGAGGTTGATAGAGAAGCCCGAGATTGCTGAAGAGTTTAAGGAGTACATTTTTTCAGAGAAAAGAAGCGAAGACTTTAAAGGCTATACGGCTGGCGAAGCAACGGGGTATAGCCGAGGGCATGAGGCTGGCTTTGCTAAAGGTGCGATGTTGGGTGCGCTAGCCACTATTGGAACATTAACGGCAGCTGGTTTAGCCGTCCTGTTCAGCAAAAAGTGATCAACTCGTCACGTATGCATCTAACCCGGCGCTCAACCTCGTTCGCTTCGCTCTCTGTACGCTGCGCGATAAAGCCGCGCAGCGCCGGTTAGCTCTACGTTATGCATTCGAGCAAATAAGGCTTCGTTAACTTCCTGGGGGCAATGCAATCGTTTAACTGGGTCAGAGTTAGTTATTTTAAAAATAAATAGAGTCTAATATTTCATTTTTAATGTTCATCGATACCCGGAACTCAGCCATTCCAGGATATTTTCAACCGGATAGCGTAAGCCTCGTATAGTAGGCTTGCCATGGCAGATGTTAGCGTCTATCGTTATTCGCTTGAATAATAATTCAGTCATAAGTCAGTGTCCAAAAATATTGAATAAACATAGGCTGTGATTATAGTCCGTCACTCGTTTTGAGTGAGTATTTATCCGCCAATCTGGAGTATATTAAGCCGTTTCTTACGTTCAACATCTCAATAAAGTGGAGACAAAACCATGGCCAGTTGCTGCGATGATCCAACCGAACCACGTAAAATTGATCCCAGGG
>CAIOMN010000048.1 GCA_903859415.1 uncultured Methylococcaceae bacterium | reverse complement strand
CCGACCAGATTTGTGAACTTGAAGCAAGACTGGAGCGTTCAACAGCTTTGAAGTGGTGGGATATTACCATCTCGCCCAAACAGGTATTTTGAAAACTGCATCATTCCTTATATAAACAAATTGATGCTGATAAATTATTGATTGATGATCAGCGCGGTCGTAATGTTGCAAAAATTAATCATATTGAAACAATCGGTTCATTAGGTGTGTTACTTGTTGCAAAGCAACGAGGACTGATTAACGAAATTGCCCCATTATTATCTTTGCTCGAAAACTCAGATATCTATTTGAGCAAACAAATAATAGTTACTGTTCTTGAATTAGCAAACGAAACACTTGGATGATTAACAATGCTTAAACCCTTCGAATGGCAAGATAAACCCGCTTTAATTGAACATTTGTTTCCGGTGCAGAAGATTTCTGCGGAAAGCTTTAAGGAGCAATCAGCCGTTCAAAGTAAAATGCTCACAGCGCTTGGTAGTTATTGGAAAGGTAGAAAGCCATTAACTCTTAATAAGGCTTGCATCTTAGGTACTTTATTACCAGCCACAGATAATCCATTAAAAGACCTGGAGGTTTTTGAGTTATTAATGGGCATGGATACACAAAGTATGGAAAAAAGACTTGCTGCATCCTTACCCAATTCAAAAATAGATCAAGTAGGCGAATATTTGGTTTTACCTTATAACGAGCAAGTACGACAAGCAAAGCGCCCCGAAGAATTATCAGAAACCTTGTTTTCTCATGCTTGGAATAAAGTTAATGCGCACCTAGGTACTTCTGCAATATCTTTCCCTGAGTTGGTTGAACAAATGGGTATTGCCCGCTTTGGTCATCGACCAAGAGTCGCTGATGTTTTTAGTGGTAGTGGTCAAATTCCTTTTGAAGCCGCTCGTTTGGGTTGTGATGTTTATGCTTCAGATCTTAATCCCA
The DNA here is from genome assembly GCA_903859415.1 of uncultured Methylococcaceae bacterium. Lineage (GTDB taxonomy): Bacteria > Pseudomonadota > Gammaproteobacteria > Methylococcales > Methylomonadaceae > Methylobacter_C. The sequence continues at coordinate 1,466 of CAIOMN010000048.1, read as the reverse complement.
TTGCTTGTATGTTGACTTGGGGAAACTTCAACATTGTTGGAGCCAGCAACGACAAGCGTATAGAAATCGAAAAAGCTCAAAAAGCACTCGTAAAAAAAGTACAGGCAGAAATTGACGAATTAGAAATTGAAACTGATGGTAATGGCTGGAGAGCAAAAGCCTTTTTATATTGTGTTGAAGTTTTCTGTCCAGAGTCAAAATGGATGGTACCAGTATTACCAACGCTTATTATCAGTGCGAGTAAATATTTAGTTGTAAAACTTATTCCTTTACCAAGTGAAAAGAAATACCACATTGAAGTTATTCAATGTAAAGATAGTGCTGAAATGCATGCATTATCAATAGGCACCATTCAAAATGGGGAGCTCGTTCATTCACCTGATGGAAATACAATTTTTCGAACAAAAATAAGTACTATCCGCGGCGATTACAAAGAGGGGAAAGAAAATAAAAATCGCCTGAGATTATGGGATAAATCAGATTTTATACCCCGTGCTGATGATATTTTACAAGAACGCCTTTACTGTATTCAATGGATGAAGCAGAAAAGCCAAGGTACGCAGTTTGACTATCAATTCCGTTCTATCAGTGCTGAAGATATTGCTCGTGAACAAAAGGTGATTGATTTTGTAGGAACACATCTAGCTGAGTGGCAAGAGAAAGGCTTTATTCCTGATATGGTGATTGAGGCGGGTGCAAAAACTGATGAACCTATACGGACACGAGGCTGGACACATTGGCATCATTTGTTTAATGCTAGGCAGTTGTTAATGTTAGGATTAACAAAAAGTATAATTCATTCGGCTGATAACAATGCAGAGAGCCTTTCATTATTTTTTGGACGTTTATTAGATTGGTCAACAAAGTTATGTAGATATGGAACGGGGGCATCAAGAGAATCAATTGCGCAAACTTTCTATAATCAAGCACTAAACACTTTGTATACATACGGAGTAAGGCCATTTTCTTTTGCTTCAACTTATCTTCTTGAAGCGCCCTATAAATTCAGATTAAAAAATAATACTATTGTTAAATCACATCCCGCCCAAGACCTTGAAATAGAAAATGACATCTACATAACCGATCCACCTTACGGTGATGCCGTCAAATACGAGGAAATCACCGAGTTCTTTATCGCCTGGTTACGCAAGAATCCACCGGCTGAATTTGCGCATTGGACTTGGGATAGTCGCCGTTCTTTAGCCATTAAAGGCGAAGATGAAGGCTTTCGGCAAGGCATGATTGCCGCCTATCGTAAAATGGCAGAAAAAATGCCGGACAACGGTATTCAGGTACTCATGTTCACCCATCAAAGCGGCTCTATCTGGCCGACCGTAAGGATTCCTTCGTAAATGAGTAAAGTCGCCCTGTAACCCGCATCACGCCTACATTCCAAACATAATTCCATAGTCCACAGGTAGTGGATAGCGCTCTTTCAGCTCGAACAGCCCGAAGCGATTGAGATG
>CAIOMN010000047.1 GCA_903859415.1 uncultured Methylococcaceae bacterium | reverse complement strand
TGAAAGTGCGATTGCCAGACAGCATAACAAGCATGTTATTTTTCCGAAAGGGCAATCAGATTCCGGTCGGCTTGATCAAACCTTGACGCGCCGTATCAACGAAGATGATATGGATATTGTCACTGCGGTGTTAGCCATGATGCCTCCTGCCTGGGAAAATGACACCACCTTATCGCCTTCAGTCCGTGCGATGCTGGAGTATTTTAGCCTTTACGAAGAAAAGAATGACGGCCCGGCAGCCTTGATTTTTAATGACGGTATTCGTGTGGGTGCGCGTTTGGATCGTTTAGGCTTGCGGCCTTTGCGTTCTGTTGAAACGCATGAGTATTTGGCGGTGATGTCAGAAGCGGGTCAAATTGATTTCCCCCCTAAAGAGGTTGTAAAACGAGGCCGTATTGAGGCCGGTGGGATGCTGTATTTTGATCATAGTACTGGCGAAACGTACAACAATCATCAGGTTTTAGATCGTTTGGCGAGTGAGCAAGATTATCAGGCATTATTAGTTAAACGCTGTTTGCATCTGTCTGAGTTGCCTACGGTAGATTTAGCAGAAATCAGTAATGAGCATCCGCTTACGGTTGATCAGCAACATACGGCTTATTCATTAAATCAGGAAAGCTTTAAGTTCTTGCTAGATCCTATTCTGGCTACCGGTATGGAAAAAGTGTCTGCGATGGGTTATGGCTTAGCGCCTAATGCCTTGTCCAGTGCTGAAGGCGGCATGTCGCGTTATTTTAGTCAACGCTTTGCGCAAGTAACCAATCCGCCGCTGGATTCTATTAGAGAAAGTGACGGGATGACTTTGCGGGTTGCTCTGGGTGCAAAACCAACATTCTCGGATGAGGCAAGTAAGCAATTAGTCATTGAAACGCCTATCTTAAGTAGAGCGCATCTGGAACAGATTCGCAGACAAACCAGTGTTAGTTCGATCACTTTGGATATGGTGTATCAGCCAGATTTGCATGACCCTAAAGCCAATGAAGTTGCTTTAGAATCGGCCTTATTAAGGGTGTGTGTGCAGGTTGAACAAGCCGCTAGAAACAACACCGGCATTGTTATTTTAAGCGATCTTAAGATTAGCCCAGCGTTAGCGGCCATTCCAGCTTTATTAATGATTGCAGCGGCTAATCAGCATTTAGTTAAACAAGGTTTACGCTTTAATTCCTCGCTGATTGCAGAAACGGGTCAGGCAGCGAGTCCTCATGATATTGCTACGCTGTTAGGTTTTGGTGCTTCAGCGGTGTGTGCATTGAGTGTTCATAATCGGGTGGTCAGTCATTATCCAGCGGCAGAGCGAGAAAAGGTTTTATACAAGTTTCAAAAAGGCGTAGAAAAGTCCTTGATGAAGACTATGGGTAAGTTTGGTCTGTGTACGGTAGAAAGTTATATCGGTGGTGAGTTCTTTGAATCCAATTATCTGGATACGGATGAGCCTCGCTTAAATGGTTACTTCCCGAATATCCATGCTTCAGTCGGTGGCGTGCGTTATGCAGATATTGCTGCCAGTGTGGTTGAATGGCATCAAAAAGCCTTAACAGTGCGTGAAGAAAAAGATATTCCTTTCCTGGGCTTATTTAAAGAACGTCAGGATGGCGCCGGCCATTCTTACGGTAATACGGCGGTTAGAGAATATATCAACATGACCGATGAGGCCATTTTGTATATTCCTCAGGATAAATCACCTGTTGCCAGTGATACCGCGTATCTTGATACCGGTTATGAGAAACGCACACCCGAACAGATAGACAGCTTTGGTATTACCCCTGCTTATCGTAGCTTTGCGAAAAACCTGTATTTGGAAAGAGATTCCAGACCGGCTTCTTTACGCGATATTATGGATTTTCCTGCTGATGTTAACGCGGCAAATACCACGGCTGAGTTTGATCGCATTTTAGGTAAACAGAATTTACGCGGTAATATTAATTATTTAATTCGTGGATTAAGCGTTGCTGAAGTTACAGAAGGTAGCTACAAGATTGCTTTGTCATCGAACTCTTCTACAGAACGATTAGAGCAGTTAGCTGCACACTTTAAAAACCGGTTTGCGGACACTGACTTTACTGCTGCCGTATCGGGTGAGGCGCTTGAACTTAAGGTGACGGATACCACGACTTTATTGGCTAACTATTTAAGCCATATCAAACCAGCGCGTGACCCTCTGGCTTTAAAAGATGTGCAACCCGCGCATGAGATTACTGCTACTTTGGCTTCAGGGGCAATGAGTCATGGGGCTTTAATTGCAGAAGCGCATGAAGCCGTCGCGGAAGGGATTAATATTGTTGGTGCGTTAAGTAATTCAGGTGAGGGTGGTGAACATTCAAGTCGTTTTAATACCCTACGTTCTTGCAACATTAAACAGTTTGCTTCAGGTCGTTTTGGTGTTTGGGCGGGTTATTTAGCAGACCCCAATATCAAAGAGATCGAGATTAAAATCGCTCAAGGTGCAAAGCCTGGTGAAGGTGGACAATTACCCGCCGCTAAAGTGTCTGTGGAAATTGCCGCCTTACGTGGCGGTACCCCCCGAGTGGAGTTGGTGAGTCCGCCACCCCATCACGACACTTATTCTATTGAAGATTTAGGTCAGTTGATACATGATGCTAAAGCAGCACGTGTTAAAGTCGGTGTTAAGTTAGTCTCTTCTGAAGGGATTGGTACTATTGCTGTCGGTGTGGCTAAAGCGGGTGCGGATGTTATTAACGTCGCAGGTAATACCGGTGGAACTGGTGCAGCAGCGGTAACCAGTTTAAAAAATAGTGGCCGTTCACCTGAAATTGGTATTGCAGAAGTGCATCAAGCCTTGGCTGTTAATGGCTTGCGAAATAAAGTTATCCTACGGGGCAGTGGTGCTCATCAGAGTGGCATAGACGTTGTTAAGTCAGCTATTTTAGGCGCTGATTCTTTTGAGTTTGGTACTACAGTACTGATGATGCTGCGTTGTGTGATGGCAAAGAATTGCAATATTAAATGTCCAGCCGGTTTAACCACTGAACATGAAGAATTTAAAGGAGATTCACGCGTTCTTGCTCAGTATTTTATGAATCTGGCGCATGAAGTAAGAGAGATTTTGGCTGTGCTGGGTTATCAGAGTTTGCAGGAAATTCGTGGTAAAACGGATTTATTGCATTTGATTGATCATCCGTCTATGGTGGGTCAGCTTGATTTAACCAAGATGCTGGCTAAAGTTGATGTGATTGTTGTGCCAAAGCCGGTTTATCTGGAAGCCAGTTTTAATGTCGATGATAAAATTATCGAACACGCTAAAGCCTTTATTGTTGAGGGTCAATCGTCACAATTAGTGATTGAAGGCGAGGGCTTTAAACTCAACAACTGTAATAAATCAGTGGGTGGGCAGGCAGCAATAGATATTGAACGCTTGTTGTCTTATGAATTGACTGAACAGCAAGTTGCCGATTCAAAGATTATTTATACACACCCACAGGGACGTCGTTATTTGGCGCCTGACAGTATTGTTATACGTACTCATGGTTCAGCAGGACAGAGTTATGCAGCCTTCTTAAATGACGGTATGCGCATGGAGCATTTAGGAACCTGTAATGATGGCGTGGGTAAGTCTGCTTGTGGCGGTACGTTAGTGGTTGAATCGCCGGGCGGTGGTATTAAAACACCGGGTAATAACGTCTTGATTGGTAACTTTGCTTTATTCGGTGCGACC
>CAIOMN010000046.1 GCA_903859415.1 uncultured Methylococcaceae bacterium | reverse complement strand
AGGGACAAATAAATTGCCTACTTGTTGAGACTCAGTGATGGTGACTCGTGCCAGCATGGTTCCCCATTGAGTTTCGAGTACAGCTAAGGCGTTTGCTTTTAACCCGGTATTTTCTGCATCGTTAGGATGTATTTCAACGAAAGGTTCTGGACTGTGTTGATTTAATTGAACCGCTAAGGCGGTGCGGGTCATGGTATGCCATTGATCTCGCAGGCGACCGGTATTTAATATTAACGGGTAATCGTCATTCGGTAAATTAACGGCACTGCGGGGTGTTACGGTAATAAAGTGCGCTTTCCCTGAGGGCGTAAAATACTGTCCATCTCCAAATAAACGCGCGGTTCCCTTAGGATTTGTCGAGGTAATAGGCCATTGAATCGGTTCTAGTACTTCATAAGCGGATTGATCAATCTCTGCCAAGCCGGAGATATTAAAATCCCGCAGTCCGTGTTCAGCGTTATTTTCAAACCCAGATAAGGCCGCATGTTCTCTAAATATGTCAGAAGGCTGTTGATAGCTAAAGGCTTGTTCAAAACCCATGCGTTGTGCAACTTGAGTGATGATCCACCAATCAGCTTTTGCATTCCCAGCGGGTATAAATAACGCGCGTTGGCGAGAAATGCGCCGTTCAGAATTAGTGACGGTGCCGTCTTTTTCACTCCAACCCAGCGCCGGTAACAACACATCCGCATAAGCGGTGGTGTCGGTTTGCGCAATACAATCAGAGACGACTACAAAGTCGCAACGTGCTAAGGCACGTTTGATATGATCGGCATTGGGTAAACTGACCACCGGATTGGTGCCCATAATCCAAACCGCTTTTATTTGACCGTCAGCCATGGCATTAAATAAATCAACCGCAGGCAGTCCGGGTTTAGTCGCAATGTTATCGGTGTTCCAAAACCTTGCGACCCGATCAATATCGGTTGGATTAGAAAAATCCATGTGTGCCGCTAATTGATGGGCTAAACCTCCGACTTCACGTCCGCCCATTGCATTGGGCTGTCCAGTCAGTGAAAAAGGTCCCATGCCGGGATGCCCAATTCTTCCGGTGGCTAAATGACAATTAATAATCGCATTGACTTTGTCCGTACCGGAAGAAGATTGGTTGATGCCTTGACTGTAAAGGCTCATGACTTTTTGAGTGTTGCTAAACCAATCATAAAAACACTGTACATCGGCTGCTGTTAAATGGCATTGAGCCGCAACGTCGGCAACACTTGGGGCGCTTAGTTCAGCGCTGTGCAATGCATTCTCAAAGCCTTCGGTATGTTGAACTATATAATTCTGATTGAGGATATTTTGTTGGCTTAAATAACACAACAGGCCATTGAATAAAGTAGCGTCGCTTCCACTGGCGACCGGTAAATGTAAATCAGCCAGTTCACAAGTAGCGGTACGTCGTGGATCAATAACCACTATTTTTAATTCTGGGTTAGCGAGTTTGGCGGCTCGAATGCGTTGAAAGATCACCGGATGACACCACGCGGCATTAGAGCCGATTAAGATCATTAAGTCAGCCTGTTCAAAATCGTCATAACAACCGGGCACGGTATCCGAACCAAAGGCACGTTTATGCCCGGCCACAGACGAGGACATACACAAACGACTATTGGTATCCATGTTGGCACTACCGATAAAACCTTTCATCAGTTTATTGGCAACATAGTAGTCTTCAGTTAATAATTGCCCCGAGCCGTAAATGGCGACAGCATTAGGGCCATAGCGTTCAATGGTGGCTTTAAAGGTGTTGGCAACGGTATCCAGCGCTTTAGCCCAACTAACGGGATGACCGTTAATGGATGGGGTTAATAACCGACTGTTTAATTCAATAGTGTCACCTAAAGCAGAGCCTTTAGAACATAAGCGTCCCGAATTGGCCGGGTGTGTTTGATCGCCTGCAATTTTAACGGCGTGATGCGCTTCATTCACGGTGGCACTAATGCCACAACCTACGCCGCAATAAGGGCAAGTGGTTTGAATGATTCTGGGTTGATTAAACATACGCTTTTCCAAAGATGAGTCCTGCTCGGATGTCCGCTATCGATTGTTCTGATTCGAGTAACTCTTGGTACCAAAAACTATCACGGGTGTCGCCATATAATACCGCACCGACCAGTTTATTCGCTTTAATGATCAGTTTTTTATAGATGCTTAAGTCAGAGTCGGTAAATTGAATTGTTTCTGAGCTTTCATCGCCGATAAAGTCGCCCATAGAAAACAGATTAATGCCGGTGACTTTAAGTTTAGTGGCCGTGGGTAACGTTAAGTATTGGGCCACGCCATGTTCGGTTAAATGATTGGCGCAGACTTTAGCTTGCTCATACAAGGGCGCAACGAGGCCAAAGGTTTCGCCTCGATGTTGAATACATTCGCCTACGGCATAGATACGAGGATCATAACTTTGCAGAGTGTCATTGACCACAATGCCTTTTTCACAGTACAGACCTGCGGCTTTGGCTAGCTTAATATTAGGTCGCACACCAATCGCCATGATAAATAAATCACAGTCTAAGGTGTCACCGTTAGCAAAATGCACCGCTTTGATATGCCCCATTTCATCACCGACCAACTGTTTAACCTTGGTCGCCATCTTAAATGTTAAACCTTTTTGCTCAAGCTCTTTTTGCAGTATTTTACTGGCGTGTTGATCCATTTGACGATTCAATAACACGGCGTTGTTATGAATCACCGTTACTTCCATGCCTCTTAAGGCTAAGCCATTTGCGGCTTCAAGGCCTAATAAACCACCACCTAAGATCACCGCTTTTTGGTGCGTCTGGCTGTAAGACAACATAGATTGAACATCGGCAATGTCTCTAAAACTCAGCACGCCGGTTAAGGACTTACCGGGTATATCGGCCAACACGGCTTTTGAACCGGTGCTGATTAAGAGTCGATCATACTCGGCCACCGTGCCGTCTTGAGTCACTACCTGTCTTAATTGTCGATCAATAGACACCACGGTTTTATCCGCACCGGTATGCAGCGTAATGTTATGTTGCTGATACCACGCACGATCATTGATAAAGATGTCTTCCAGTTTTTTTTCACCACTCAGTACAGAAGACAACATAATGCGGTTGTAATTAGCATGTGGCTCAGCACCAAACACCGTAATGTCATATTGATGCGGGTCGGCTCTTAACACTTCTTCGACAGTCCGCATTCCTGCCATCCCGTTTCCAATCACGACTAGCTTAGTCATAATCAAGATTAATCTGAACGTGTGACTGGTCAATGCGCACCGAATACGCGGGTATCTTAACGGTCTCGTCTTCAAGACAACAGCCGGTTTTTAAGTTGAAATGTTGTTTATAAACGGGGGAGGCCACAATGGGTTCGCCTTTCAGGTCGCCAATAATGCCTCGGGATAACACATTCGCTTTAGCAAAGGGATCATAATTATGGAGCGCAAACACCGATTGCGATTTAGGCATATAAAAGACTGCCACTTGTTGGCCTTCGACTAAAGCGCAGACCCCTGAATTAGCTTGCAAAGCGTCTACTTCACAAATAGTTTGCCAGTGTGACATTACGCAACCTCCACGAGTTTGAAATGTTTTTGGTCTTTGGTTTCAGCCGGACGAAGCTGCCCACGTTCTTCAATAAAGACGATGTTGTCATCGGCTTGGTCACTATTGATAAAGTGTTTAAAGCGTTTTAACTTGGATTCATCTTCAATCGTGGTTTTCCATTCACATTGGTAGGTATCAACGACGTGTTGCATTTGCTCCTCTAATTGTTCACACAGCCCCAGGTTATCTTCGATAATCACGGACTTTAAATAATCGAGGCCGCCTTCCATGTTTTCCATCCATACCGAGGTGCGTTGTAAGCGGTCGGCGGTGCGAATATAAAAACTTAAAAAGCGGTCTATGTATTTAATTAAAGTCTCTTTATCTAAATGGGTGGCAAATAAATCAGCGTGACGCGGTTTCATGCCACCATTGCCACATACATATAAACTCCAACCGTGTTCGGTCGCAATAATACCTACGTCTTTACCTTGGGCTTCTGCACATTCTCGGGTACAGCCTGAGACTGCAAACTTAATTTTATGCGGGGAGCGGAGGCCTTTATAACGATTTTCAAGTTCGATGGCTAAACCGACACTGTCATCAACCCCATAACGGCACCAATTACTGCCGACACACGATTTAACGGTACGCAAGGATTTTCCGTAGGCATGACCGGATTCAAAACCCGCATCAATCAAATCTTTCCAGATTAACGGCAATTGTTCCACTCTCGCACCGAATAAATCCACCCGTTGCCCACCGGTTATCTTGGTATAGAGTTGGTATTTTTTTCCGACCTGACCTAAGGTAATCAACATATCAGGACTAATTTCCCCTCCGGCAATGCGTGGTACCACTGAATAGGTACCATCTTTTTGAATATTGGCTAAAAAGGCATCATTACTGTCTTGCAAGGGGGCGAGATCTGGTTTTAAGACAAAGTCATTCCAGTTAGAGGCCAGAATAGAAGCAACGGTGGGTTTGCAAATGTCACACCCTAAACCGTGCCCATGTTTTTCAATCAGGTCATCAAAGGTAGTGATCTTTTCGACTTTAATGAGAGTAAACAAATCTTGTCGGGTGTAGGCAAAGTGCTCACATAAATCGGTATTAACGGTCACCCCTTGTTTAGTCAGTTCTGAGTTTAATACGGATTTAACTAAAGCCGCACAACCGCCACAACCCGAACCGGCTTTAGTGCAGGCTTTTAATTCACCGACCGTGCTACAACCGGCTTCAATGGCTTGGCAGATATCGCCTTTACTGACGTCATAACAAGAACATATTTGTGCGGACAGTGGTAACGCATCAGGACCGAGTCCGCCGGACTCATCAGAACGACTGGGTAAAATTAAGGTGTCAGGATGTTCGGGTAATTCAATGCCATTTAAACAGTATTGTAATAAGGTGCTATAACCGGACGCATCACCGACTAAGACCGCGCCTAACAACTGTTTTTTATCGGCGCTGACCACAATACGTTTATAAACTTCAAGATCACCGTTTTGATAGGTGTAGGTGAGGGCGCCTTGAGACTTCGCATGGGCATCACCGATACTGGCTACATCAACACCCATGAGTTTTAGTTTAGTACTCATATCGGCACCGGTAAAACTGGCGGGTTGGCTAGCAAGATCGGCTACCACTGTGCGAGCCATAGCATAACCGGGTGCGACTAAGCCATAGATCATGCCATTCCAAAGCGCACATTCACCTATCGCATAAATATTCGCATCGGAGGTTTTACATTGATTGTCGATCACAATCCCGCCTCTAGGCCCGACCTCAAGTCCGCAGGCTCTGGCAATATCATCACGGGGACGAATGCCGGCAGAGAATAAAATGAGGTCTGTTTCCAGTTCTTCACCATCGGCAAAACACATTTTATTAAAGCAGTGTTCGCCGTCTGTAATTAACTGGGTATTTTTTCCGGTGTGTACGGTGACACCTAAGTGTTCTATTTTATGTCTTAGCATGGCGCCACCCGCTTCATCTAATTGCACCGCCATGAGACGGGGGGCAAATTCGACCACGTGAGTTTTTAGACCTAAATCATGTAAGGCTTTAGCGGCTTCTAAACCTAATAAACCACCGCCCACTACCACGCCCACTTTACTTTTTTGAGCAACCGTGGCGATGGCTTCAAGATCTTCAATGGTCCGATACACTAAACATTCGGGTCTATCATGACCGGGCACAGGCGGTACAAATGGAAAAGAGCCGGTGGCTAACACCAAGGTATCATAATGAATGAGAACACCTTTGTCTGAGAGGACTGTTTGCTCTTCTCGGTTAATCTGGGCGGCTTTATCCCCGATATGGAGGGTGATGCCGTGTTGTTCAAAGAAGCCCGGTTCGACTAAGGATAAATCGTCTGCGGTTTGTCCTGAGAAAAAAGCAGAGAGGTGAACACGATCATAAGCCGCTCTGGGTTCTTCGCAAAAAGTCACGATATGATAGGTTTCTTTGATAGGACTATTGACTAGACTGGTTAAAAAATGGTGTCCGACCATGCCATTACCAATGACAACCAGGGTTTTTTTAGGTGTGTTCATGTTCAACCTCAATGCTGATAGAGCTGCAATGTTGATAAGCTAATAGAAATCAGTGTTCAAGACTTAGAAACTAATATTGCCCGACACCCATATTTTTTGGGTATCCGTATCATAATGATCCGCATTGTAATAAGCGTAACTGGCTAATACGGAGTAGTGTTTGCCGAATTTTTTAGTGGCCATAAAGTCCCATTCGCTACCATAATGAATACTGCCAGTGTCGTTATAAAAATCATGGTATATGCCGGATAAGGAAACGCTGCCCCTATCTAAAGTAGTCGTTAAGGTTCCAAAAATGTCACGAATACCATTGCTGGGTGTTATGAGGAAGATATCAGCCCAGCCTTGAAAAGCATGGTTAGTACCTAAAGGAGTAATAAATGTTTTATTTGTTCCGATACCATTTTTTTGTTCCATTGCGCCTTGTAAAGTAATATTAAAGGCTGTTACACCGCCCATGAAGTTGTAGCGATCAACGGTATAGTGTTGAGGACTATTGACATAATCAGATTGAATCCCCCATTCAGCGGTATAAAGCAGCCCAAATTTATCATTGACTTTGAACGAGTCGCCAGGTTTTAGATAATTGGTAAAACGTAGTCCGTAGGTTTGGTTAGAGTTTGCATAGTTCACACGGTCTGTATAGTCCAGCCAGTAGCCATAACCGATCAGGTTGCCATAATCACCGACTTTATAATTGATATTTAACAGCGGGGCGTTAATGCCGACATTGGTTGAAGTAAAGGTTTTAATATTACCGATATAGCCGGCATTAATGGTTAAACCAAAAAGCTGTTGATTGTTATGGGTGATTAAAACGGAGTCATAGGTTTGCTCTAATTGTCTCCAACCCACATTACCAATAAATCGATCATCATCGAGTTTAATACGTTGACGACCCCCTTTGATCAGTGTATCGGAGATCCCTGCATAACTGAGCCATAATTGATCCAATTCATTAACGTAAGGGTCTTTAACGGTTGAATAGTTCGTTTTTCCGTTGACGGAGCTGTTGTAATCGGAATCCATTGCATACACACCTTCGTATTCGGCGTAACCTTGCAGACCATGAAAAACAGGAGAAAGAAGACCTAGACGTAAGCGTGATGTTACGGCATTAGCGGTCGAAGGTTGTTTTGAAGCAGGAAGTGTTTTGCCGTTGAGTGCAGGGCTTCTGACATTATATTGATTTACATCTTCAAAGCGGGTGTTTAAATCAAACTTGATGGCACCGTTTTTACCGTAATGATAAAAGTTGAGTGCGTCTTCAATATCTTGAGTAACATCAGCTAATGCTGAGAAGCTGACGACTGACAGTGATAATAATGCAGCGGAAAATGGCACAATACTTTGATTTTTAGACATAACGACCCCTATCTTATAATTTAAGATGTTTAATTTATTCAGGTTGAGGAGTACGAACAGCGTGTTCGACCCCGTTTAAGTTGTTGGTGTGGCTTTGCGGCTAATGGGTGTGTTCACATTCGGCAAGAAAGCTCAGTAAACTCTCTCGGTATTTGTAATAATCCGGGTGGGCTAACAGTGCTTTACGGGTTCTAGGTCTAGGTAAATCAATGGTTTCTATTTTTCCAATTTTGGCATGAGGACCATTTGTCATCATCACCACGCGGTCAGCTAATAATATAGCTTCATCAACATCATGCGTGACTACAATAGCGGTTACTTGGGTGCGATCCCACACTTCCATTAAGACTTCCTGTAATTCCCAACGGGTTAAAGAATCTAACATGCCAAAAGGTTCGTCCAATAAAAGCAGTTTGGGTGATAAGGCAAAGGCTCTCGCGATACCGACACGTTGGCGCATGCCATTGGATAACTCTTGAGCTTTTTTGTGTAAGACATCTCCTAACCCAACTCGCGTTAGATAATATTCAACAATGTCTTTACGTTCCGACTTTGTTGCGTGGGGATATACTTTTTCAACGCCCAATGACACATTTTCATAAGCCGTCAGCCAAGGGAATAAGCTAGGCGCTTGAAACACCACGCCACGATCAGGTCCAGCGCCGTTGATTTCTTTATTATCCAGAACAATGACACCTTCAGAAATACTGTTTAAGCCCGCTGTCATTGATAACACGGTTGATTTACCGCAGCCAGAATGTCCAATAATAGAAATAAACTCGCCTTTTTTGACTTTTAAATCGAAGCCGTCAACCACTTTAACAGTACTATTTCCATCGGGTGTTGGATAGATTTTTGAAAGTTGTGAAAACTCAAGATAACGGGGTCTACCTAAGTCGTTTTTACTGGTATTTTCTTTGGGTTGTTGCCAGTTGTGGCTGGTATTGGGTCTTACATCCGGTAAAGTAATCTTATCAGAGCCTGACTCCTGGTTTTTTTCAATACCGATTGCCATTAAATATTGCGTGATTTCAGCACGTAATTTTTTGAAGGTCTCATTATGATTTAAAGCGGTTCTATCACGAGGGCGTTCAATATCAATCAGAAAATCAGGGCCAAAGGTGGCATCAGGTCCTGGGTTTAAAGCAATCACTCGGTCAGCCATATAAATGGCTTCATCGACATCATTAGTGATTAATATGACGGTTTTCTTTTCTTGTGCCCAGATTTGTAAAATCTCATCTTGCAAGTTGCCACGGGTTAACGCGTCCAAGGCGCTAAGCGGTTCATCGAGTAGCAAAATATCAGGGCTTGCCGCTAAAGCTCTGGCTACATTTACTCGTTGACGCATTCCACCTGATAGTTCAGCGGGTTTTTTAGTCATGGCAGCGCCTAAGTTAACCATGCGGATATATTTTTCGGTATGCGCTTTTCGTTGAGCGGCAGACCAGTTTTTAAAAATAGCATCGACAGCGAGCGCGACATTTTCATAAACCGTTAGCCAAGGCATCAGTGAATAGTTTTGAAAAACAACACCGCGATCAGGTCCAGGGCCAGTGATGGGGTTACCTTGTTTTAATACGTCCCCACTGTCGGCTTGAATCAAGCCGGCAATTGTCGAAATGAGTGTTGTTTTGCCGCTACCTGAAAAGCCGACAATTGCAACAAACTCACCTTCTTTTACTGTTAAGTTAATATTTTTTAAAATGGATGTTTTATCTTTGCCTTCGCCATAAGTTTTGCAAACATTTTTTAATTCAACTAAAGGTAAATAGGGGTCGTTTAAAGGTAGGTTGTTGATAACCTTACTTTCATTAACAGCAACGATTTTTAGATTTAATGCGGACATGAGAAACTCCTGATTAAAGTGCGTTACCGAAAGAAAACACTTTTTGAAAGGATTGCATGATGCGATCCAAAACAAAGCCGATGATTCCGATGGTAAATACTGCGACCATGATACGTCCTAAAGAATTAGAGCTGCCATTCTGAAACTCATCCCAAACAAACTTTCCAAGTCCTGGGTTTTGTGCCAACATTTCTGCGGCAATCAGTACCATCCAGCCCACTCCTAGGGATAAACGCATCCCGGTAAAAATATAAGGCAAGGCTGACGGTAAAATGATTTTTCTAATTTGAGTAAGCCAGTTAAGACGCAATACTTTACCGACGTTGACTAAATCCTTATCGATGGATGAAACGCCTACCGCCGTATTAATTAAAGTGGGCCAAAGAGAGCACAGTGTGACGGTAATTGCAGAAGTTAAAAATGATTTCTGAAACCAGGACTCATCGGTTGTCACATACACAGCACTGACTACAAGGGTGACAATCGGTAACCAGGCCAAAGGTGACACGGGTTTAAAGATCTGAATCAATGGGTTAATAGCGGTATTAATCACGGAACTCATGCCACACAGTAGCCCTAACGGGACGGCAATCAGGGTCGCAATTATAAAACCGGCAAATACTGTGTAGAGACTCGTAAAGATTTTATCCAGATAAGTTGCCTGGCCGTTATAAGGTCGTGATTTAATCTCTACGGCTGGATTTTCTAACAGCGCTTGAGCATGACGGTCTTGCTGGCGTTGATAAAATGCGGCTTCTTTTTCTTTTTCAGCAAAATGTTCGGACAATAAGCCCTTGGCTTCATGCCAAACCGCCGTTGGACCAGGAATTGCACCTAAGCTGGTGTTGACTTGTGAAGCAGAGACACTCCAAACGCCCAAGAACACGGTAAAGGCGATAATCGGCACGCCCATAATCAAAAATAATTGGCGAAGTTGTTGTGTAGGATTTTCACCCGACGCAATTTTTACTAAAGGGACAAACCAGGTTAAGCCGGTGATGTTGAAAAATTTAATGAGATGGTTATTCATGGTTTTTACCTTAATCAATACTAGTGGAGGGCTTAATACTCTTTATAGATGATTATTCAACTACCTTGCCGCCTACCACTTTTTGTTTGCCTTTTAGGCCAATACTAAATTTAGTGAGATAGTCATTCGGTTTCGTGGCATCAAAGACAACGCCGTCAATATAATCAGCATTCGGGGCTTTAATGCCGGTTTCCTGGTCTGAAGGAAAATCACTGGCTTTGGCTTTACCTTCTTTGATTAAGGCATGGGCTGCCGTCATAAAGATATCAGGGCGGTAAACTTTCTTTGCGGTTTCAAGATACCAGGCATCGGGTTTTTGTTCATTGATTTGTCCCCAACGACGCATTTGAGTCAAGCTCCATATCGCATCACTGTAATAAGGGTAAGAACCGTTGTAGCGAGAAAAAACGTTAAAGTCAGCTAGGGGGCGTTTATCACCCTTTTCATATTCGAAAGTACCATTCATGCTGTTCGCAATAACATCATAATCAGCACCCACATATTGTTTTTGTGAAAGCATTTCGACGCCTTCATTACGATTCTTGTTATTTTCGGCATCTAGCCATAGTGAAGCACGAATTAAGGCTTTGATGACAGCTAAGTGGGTATTGGGATTTTTTTCGGCAAAGTCTTTGGTAACGCCAAAGATTTTCTCGGGACTGTTTTTCATCAGTTCGTAATCACTAATGACTGGAACGCCAACACCTTTGAAAACAGCTTGTTGATTCCAGGGTTCGCCAACACAGTAGCCTGCAATAGTGCCAGAGTCCATTGTTGCAGGCATTTGTGGTGGTGGCGTGACAGATAAGATGGCTTCTGCATCAATTTGTCCTGAGGTATCTTCAGGCGGCGCATAAAAACCAGGCTTGATACCTCCCGCAGCTAACCAATAACGTAACTTCATATTATGGGTGCCGACAGGGAAGGTCATGGCCATGTTAAAAGGCTTGCCAGCGTTTTTATATTTTTCCAGGATTGGTTTCAATGCATCTGCTTTAATAGGATGTACGGGTTTACCGTCTTTCATCGGTATTTGTGGTTTCATTTGTGCCCAAACATCATTTGAGACAGTAATGGCGTCACCGTTTAATGTCATGGAAAAGGCGCTTATAATATCGGCTTTCGTGCCATAACCTATGGCTGTACCAAATGGTAATGTGGCTAGCATGTGTGCACCATCTAATTCGCCATTAATGACGCGATCCAATAAGACTTTCCAGTTGGCCTGGGCTTCCAGTTGTACGGAAAGGCCTTCGTCTTCAAAGTAGCCTTTCTCATAAGCAACCGCTAACGGGGCCATGTCGGTTAATTTAATAAAGCCTAACTTTAGGTTTTCCTTTTCTAGCTTTTCCACGGCTTCTGCTGATGAGGCAAAACTTAAGGCAATAATGGCAGCGACAGCAGAAAGGGTTTTAAGACCTTTTTTAAGTGATCGTTTTTCAGGTTGTTTCATGATGATATTGTCCTATACAGAAATTTTTAGCAAAAAAAAACGCCGATTAATCGTGTGTTAAAAAAACACAGTGATCAAGTCGACGCCTTTGTCTGGTGCTCTACATTGAGCAATAAATGCTGATTCCCACGTTGGAACCTCTGCTAATTCTATTGCAGGAAGTCTGCCAGTTTTTTCGGTGAGTTGAATTTATTTTAAATAGTTTATTTATTACAAGGTGTTAGATTGATATGTTGGGGTGGTCTTTGTGACGCTTATGAGGCAGATTAAGGATGGGATGAGGTCTTATTGCGCCACTAATGTGCATAACATCGGCTTCTTTGCACCAAGATGCGTTTTAAAACCGCGTTATTTAATAATAAGGTTAATATCCGATTTTTCCCGTGATTCTAAATTCATTCATATCGGGGTTATCAACACGGTCGTAAATCTCTTCAACTGTAATAGTTAAGTCAATGGATTCAAAAGTAACTTCATCACCCAGGTAAAAATATTCGGGTAGCCAGTGCTTACTTTTTCGAAGTACTTGTACAGACACAAAATCCTGCTCTATTAAGACATACTCTTTTAAAGACGGTAAATTAATATATTGAATGAGTTTTGTTGTTGTATCTAGCGTTCGGGTTGATTTAGATAATACTTCAACAATAATGACAGGTGATGTTGAAAAATAATCATCGCCGGACAGGTCGCTACAGTCTACCAGCACATCAGGATAAACATAGTTCTTGCCTAAACGCACTTTGGTATCAGCCATGAAAGTCGCACACGGAGTTGCTTTAAGGTGGCTTCTAAAGTTAGAATAAATATTGCCTGAAATATAATTGTGGTTATGTTTGGCACTTGCCATAACATAAATGCGACCGTCGATATATTCCCGTTTGACTTCAGACGTTAATTCGCTTTGTAGATACTCTTCTTCAGTCATGAAAATAGATTCAGCTTACGCATTTTGAGCCATTGCGTTTGTCTCCGGTTGAAGGTGATTTATTAAGGTCGATCCAAGGCCATTATTTTATATTGGTTGTCAACAGCTAAACGAGCTATTTTAACAGCGGGCAAAAACTCATAATTGTTAGCATCGTTACAATCCGTTAAATCATATTCGTTTTGCAGGTCAATTTCGCTACATCGATTTTAAGTTTACATCGATCCTGTTATTTATTTTAAGATGAAAGTATAAGTCCATCACTGGGTGTTGTAAACGATGCACAGAAATCTCAGCAATTCAGATAGGGCTTGAGATCAAAAATGTATAAAACTAACATCATGACCCATTTGAGACTAGTTAGGAAGTAGGGAGAATGGCTCCAGAGTAAAGTTATTTAAGTTTACGCTGACCCCAGTTATCCTTTGAATCAAATACATCGAATTGTCGTAATTATTCAGTCCCCCTTTTTCAAAGGGGAAAGTGAATAATTACCTGTGGTTAGAAATCAATGGGGGATTTTGTTGTGCTATACTTCGACTTTAGAGATTTTAGGTGAGTATTTGGTTATGGTCGCAATTACATTTGATACATTAAAGTATGCCAATAGACTAAAAGCGGCAGGAGCCGATTCACGAATAGCAGAGGCTGAAGCAGAGGCGCTAGCTGAGGTTTTTGAGTTGAATTTGAAAGAAGTTGCTACTCGTGAAGACCTAAAGCAAATGGAAGAACGATTAAATGAGAAAATGGATACTCGATTCATTCAACTGGAACAGCGCATGATTATTAAATTAGGTGGGTTAATGGTTATTGCAATAGGAGTAGTTGCTACGTTGGTTAAGATTCTATAACATGGAATCAACGGGATCATCTAACGGGACGGCGGGACGGGATCAGAGCAAACTTAAATATAGCTTTGCTCTGACTCAATTCGGGTAAAATCGTCCAGATTCGGTTGGGCTATCAAAAAATATCAAATAGCTCAACTAAACTGTCCCTTCTAAAGTGGGTAGCTTAATAACACTTTAATCTCAGGGACACAGCATTAAAACAAAAAACTAACAATAGCTTTTAATCTGCCTTGCTCAATGACGGGTATCGCCAGCATTTTACTTAGATTATCGAGTTCAGGGTTGTAATCAGTTTCATGATTACCTGTGATGATCGGCATGCCTGTTAACCAGACGCGACCTAATGCGCCAATGCCTTTGGTCACTGGCAGTGTTTCAAAGATTTTCGCCAGATCATTGTTGTATTTGCTGTAACCCTGTTGGCAGATAAGTTGAGTACCCTCTTTGTTAGGTATCCAGATTTGGATGCGTTTTGCAATAGGTGTGGCTTTAGCAGAAAGAAATGCCAGGATATACGGTTCGTTGGGATTGTTATAAACCGGGATGCCAATGCCCACCGTAATGCCCGCTAACTGGGCATCTTGTGTTCTGATAAAGGTTGTTGCCTGGCCTATATCTTCAACAAGAATCGGCATACCTGATTCCCAAGCCTGTCCAGCGAGCCCATGTCCTTTAGGAATAGATAGTTGTTTAGAAATGGTCTCAAAGTGTTTTAGTGTGCCATAGTAACCATTCATAACTTTCAGGTTATTTTTGGACACTAAACTTTTATCCCAGACTTCAATGGCTCCAGCATGATCCTCATCGTCTCCGCAGAAAAAAACCACCACCGCCATCAGAAAGTCCCCCGAAAAAATGGGAATCGCAATGCCACAGGTTAAGCCTGCGCTTTTTGCTGCGATGGTTCGTTTAAAATAGGAGTGTTCAAATTCTGTTAATACAATGGGATGACCTTCCGCCCAGGCTTTGCCGGGCAAACCTTCGTTATAAGCAAAGGTCAGTTGTTCACTGTCTGCTTTAAAGTCAATTAATTCACCGTATAGACCTGAGCCAAACTCCAGTTGGGTGCGTTCTTTATCGGGTATCCATATTTCGGTGACTTTAATAAATGTTTTCATCGATGTTGTATTCATGGTAACTATTTAAACAGATCGGACATGGCGATGACATTTTTAGCCATTTCGCCCAAAGTGATTTTCCTATCCATCGCAAGTTTTCTTAGGGTGTGATAGGCTTCATCTTCTGTGAAGTTTTGGGTTTTGATTAAAATGGCTTTTGCCCGGTCGGTTACTTTTCTATCTTCAAGCTTTGCACAGGCTTCTTCTAATGCTGTTTTTAGCGCTTGCTGGTGTTTAAATCTAGCAATAGCGACATTGATAATGCTATTAAGCCTTTTGTGTTCAACGTCCCCCACTATTAATGCACACACATCGGCTTTAATGGCCTGGTTTATAGTGCCAATATGGTTGTCTCGGGTAAACATAATAATCGGTAATGCTAATTGATGATTGAGCGTCTGCAGATCAGCGAATAGGGCGTTGGAGGGTATATCCAGATTAAAAATAATAAGATTGGGCGCAATATCTTTAACCAGCGTTAAAAAAGTTGAGTCATACGGAGTCTTTAGACAGATAAAACCTATCTCTTTCAGTTCATCTTCTAACAAAGTGATATTAGGATCATCTTCAATCAATAATACATTAAGCCTATTCATGGACCGTTGTTAGTGTTCTGCAAGAAGGAAGGGGGCGTTGGTGCGCCAACGTTATCGCGACAAAATTACCGGTATTTGTGACAAAATTACCGGTTTACGTGGCACAAATACCGGTTATCACGACAAAATTACCGGTTGACGCGACACAAATACCGGATATCGTGACAAAATTACCGGTTCACGTGGCACAAATACCGGTTATCGCAACAGAATTACCGGTTAACGTGACAAGATTACCGGTTGATATGTCACGAAAAAAGGTAATCATGGCGTGTTAACCTTTTATCGAGCCAAAAAGTACAAATTAAGTTGCATTTAGCTAAGTCATTCTGTCGTTTTATGGATTCGATTTTGAGACTATTTTGTAGTTAACAGATAACGTTACAGAGTTATCAGGCTGAATCTCAAGGATATCTGAAGTTACATTACCTGCTTCCAGGCAAACAAAACGTTTATAGTCATCTGGTTCTAAGTCAGCTATATGAGCAGAGACATCGCGCCAGGGATTCCAGACGATAGCGGTCTTATAATGATTAGAGGTTACTAGAATAGTGCGATTAAATACAGGGTCTGTAATAGTTAATTCTCTTTTGACATCTTTATAGATTCGATCAACCTCAAAGGGGATTGTGACTGTACTAGATTGGTATTTTTGCTGACCGTTATCTAATTTGTCTAGATAATCGGTTTTCTCTAAACCCAAAATAGTGATTTTGTGGATATCGCCAATATAAAAATAGGCATGCAATGCCTGAGTTATATAGAGTGCTTTACGACCTGTATTGTGTGTTGATAAATTGAGGGTTAATGATTCACCTACTGAAATATCAAGTTCTAATATAAACGTTTCTGGCCAATGGTCTGTCCGATGAGGGTTATATTTGAAGCGTAATTTAACAAGGGTTTCTGTTTCAGAAACGGCAGTCGTTTTGACGACAGTCCACAAGCTATTTCGCACAAAGCCATGGTCGGGTAAGTCAATGCCCGACTGGTTGGGGCCGAACCATGGCCAGCAAATAGGAATTCCACCGCGCATAGCTCTGCCATTTTCATAGAAGGTTTTTTTGCTCAGAAACAAGAGATCTTCAGTTTCAGATGTCGGCTTAAAAGAGAGTACTTGTGCAGCGTATAGCGAAATAATAGCTGTGGCACTTTTATTTTTGATGGAAATAAAAGGAAATTCACCTTTACCTTGAGTGAACGTCAACTGGTTTGCCAGTCCATGTTGACTATTCAATAGGTCAATATCCAAGTTATTTACCCTGTCAGCAGTTGAATAATGATCAAGAAACATAGTTTAAGCCACTTTTCACAACTTAAAAAAAATTCTCAGAGTGCTAAAATAAACCTAACAGTTTGTGAGGCTTGGTGCTAAGACTTTCTAAAACGACTACAGATTTATTACTCGTAATATAGTGGGTTTTCTCGTAGGGTTTTTGATCAATTGGAAGAATAATATCATTAGGTGAAGGTTGTGAAGTATCGACTGCAACACACCATTTTTTACCCGTTATTTGAGGAAGCTCAATAGGAGTAATTCTATCTGACATGTTTAGAATAATATGCAGGTTAGCTTCATTTTCTTCAATACCCGCCAGGGTAAAAGAAAGTATTCTTGCTTCAGGATCAAACCATAACGGCTTATTAACTTCGACACCGTGCCATGCAACATCCGTTAAATCTTTTCCTTCAATAATTTGACCGGTCAAGAATCGACGCCGCATAATGGACGGGTGCCTCTTACGAAGTGCAATCATTAGCTGCACAAAACGTAATGTGTCGGCATTCTTTTCTGCCATTGTCCAGTTTATCCAACTTAATTCGTTATCTTGGCAGTAACAATTATTATTGCCCTGTTGGCTGTGTAATATTTCATCTCCCGCCAACAACATGGGTACGCCTTGGCTGAGCAGTAAAATGGAAAAGACATTTTTGGCTTGTTGTTTACGCAGGGCTAAAATGCGGCTATCCGTTGTATTGCCCTCTATTCCGCAGTTGTAACTTAAATTATTGCTACAGCCATCCCGGTTGTCTTCTCCGTTAGCTTCATTATGCTTCTGGTTGTAGCTAAATAAATCATATAACGTAAAGCCATCATGACAGGTTACAAAGTTAATACTGTTGATGGGGAGTCTGCCTTGGTGTTCATAAAGGTCGCTACTGCCGCTGATTCGTGTGGCTAATTCAGGTAAAAGACCTTTGTCTCCTCGCACAAAATGACGGATGATGTCACGATATCGACCATTCCATTCCGCCCAACGGTAGCCAGGAAAGCTACCTACTTGATAAAGACCGGCAGCATCCCAAGCTTCGGCAATCAGTTTGGTTTTTATTAATTGTTCTGAAAGTTCAATTCCCCATAATACAGGTGGGTCTTGTAAAACTTCGCCATTTTCGCCGCGAGCCATTGCACTGGCAAGGTCAAAGCGAAAACCGTCAATATGCATTTCTCTGACCCAATACTCAAGGCAGCTAATAATGAAACGTGCAACCAAGGGGTGATTGGCATTGACTGTGTTTCCACAGCCGGTGTAGTCTCGTAAGATACTTTTGTCTGCTTTATCGACATGATAAAAAGATTTTCCGCCAATGCCTCTAAAATTAATGATCGGGCCATCTGCGCCCGCTTCGGCGGTATGGTTAAAAACCACATCCATAATGACACCGATTTCGGCTTTATGCAGGGCTTTGACTAAATCTCTAAACTCCTGGACATGGGTGCCCTGTTCAGGTGTTACACAATAGCCAGGGTGTGGGCTAAAGAAGCTGTGAGTACTGTAACCCCAGTAGTTCTTTAAGCCTAAGTCAGCTGTTTTTTGCGGCACATCTTGTTCATCAAAAGCCATAATGGGCAATAACTCCACATGGCTAATACCCAGTTTTTGAAGATAAGGTATTTTTTCAATGAGGCCTGAGAAGGTACCTGGGTTGGCAACTTTTGATGATGGGTGACGAGTAAATCCACCAACATGAAGTTCATAAACTATGGCTTTTTCGCTTCGTATGGCTAGTGGTGTATCGCCTTCCCAATCATATCTATCATCGGTTACCATGCAACGCATTGCGGTAAGAGTGTTGTCGCCAGGCTTACAGGCGGCATTACGGTTCCAGCGCTTGTGGCTGACCGCATAGGCCCAAGGATCTAGCAGGTTTTTATCTTTTTCGAAGCGAAAGCTGGATTCACGCGCTTTCCCTAGGCCATCCATACGCCAAGTATACCAAGTGCCTACGGGTAATTTAGAAATATAGACATGCCAAGAGAAAAAGGTTCTATTGACGTTCTTATTTAGTTGAATAATTTGAAATGGTTCATCGCTCTCTGCGCTTGAGAACAGTAAAAGCTCTACGTGTTCAGCATGGCGACTGAAAATGGAGAAATTTACACCTTTAGGGCTATATTTGGAGCCTGAAGGGTAAGGTTTTCCATGCTTTAAATGGTACTCTTGCTGCATATTGTCTTCTATTATAGTTGTAGATATTAGGCATACCACGTTGATTTTAGTGATAGCGTGTACTCTTTATATATGTCCATTATATTCCAAGCTAGCTAGAGTAAGGCAAAAGAGTTTTGTTTTAAACCGTCTTGTTGGTGCTTATAGGCTAAAGTACCCCTACTTTATTTTCCTGATTCAAATTATAAGTTAAAAGCATGACGTTAATTATGCTTCAAATGAGTATTTGAATGAGCTATTTATTCGGAAGTTTTCAAAAGCTCTTTTAGAAA
Source organism: uncultured Methylococcaceae bacterium (assembly GCA_903859415.1). Taxonomy (GTDB): domain Bacteria; phylum Pseudomonadota; class Gammaproteobacteria; order Methylococcales; family Methylomonadaceae; genus Methylobacter_C. Next base: position 4,083 of record CAIOMN010000046.1, on the reverse strand, counting down.
ACATACTAATAGAGATTATTAACTTGCTAATTTAGTTTAGGTAGATTTAGTGCATCAAAGCTTGTTTTTTTCAAATACAAATGGATTTATAAATATTATAAGCAAAAAGTAAGCCATTAGATAAAAGCACTGTTTTTTAATTACTTAGTCAATGGTTATGATCAAGATGTAAGTAAGGTGCAATATTATGGTGCGCTATTTGTTTGACTTTGGTGCATATTAATATAGTATATCTGTTACTGAGAATGTTGTTACTCCCTGCTAATATTGGTAGTCGTTATATTTTCTTAACACCCCCCTTTTTTTATACATGCAATAGCTAGTCACCTCAGTTTATTCCTAGGGGTTCATTCAGGCCCTATTCAGAAACAATCCTGTATATTTCAAATACAAGAAAATATTAACTACCCACTAACTTTATTGGCGAAAAACTTTATGCAAATTACAATTAATCGAACGACTAACACTCAGTTTTTTCTTGCATCCTTACTGGCATTGATAGCTATTCTTCTATTGATTAGTTCACCAGCCAATGCAGTCCCCAGTTTTTCTCGGCAAACAGGTCAAAGTTGTAACGTTTGTCATACCCAGTCCTTTGGCCCTAATTTAACGCCTTTTGGACGTGAGTTTAAATTAGGCGGTTATACCATGAGCGGCGGCAAAGGGATTGACGCAAAGTTACCTGCCTTGAGTGGGATGGTAGAAGGGTCATTAACACACACCCAAAAAGATCAGGATGCTTCAGGTTTTGCTTCAGGGTATAACCAAAACAACAATTTTACCTTTGATCAGGCCTCCCTGTTTTATGCAGGTCGTATTTATGGAAAAGTGGGCGCTTTTAGTCAGTTAACCTATGATGGCTATTCGAATAGACTCGCTCTGGATAATACCGATATCCGTTTTGCGGATCAGTTAGATACTGATATGCCGGTGACCTATGGTATATCGCTCAATAATAATCCGACCGTACAAGATTTGTGGAACACCACCTCAGCCTGGAGTTTTCCTTATACCGGAAGTGCTGTACAACCTGGTATAGGAGCATCCTCTTTAATAGATGGCGCATTTGCTACTCAAGTGGGTGGTGCAACGGCTTATACCATGATTAACAATCTGCTATACCTTGAAGCCGGTGGTTATTCTTCATTGAATTACAATGTGCAAAGAGGTTTGGGCGTCGCCGATGCGGGTCAGCAACAAATTGATGGAGCGGCGCCTTACTGGCGTGCTGCATTACAAAAAGATTGGCAAGGGCATTATGTTTCATTGGGTCATTATGGAATGATAGCTGATGTATTTCCTGGGCGGGACCGTAGCAATGGTACGGATCATTATTCAGATTTAGCGGTTGATGCGACGTATCAGTATATGGGTAACCCAAAGCATATTTTTGAAGCTAAAACGACGTATATCTATGAAGATCAAAAATTAACGGCCACCCGTTTGGCCGGGGGTCTTGCAGCGGATGGAAACACCTATTTAACGACGTATAAAATTAACACTGCTTATACTTACGATCAAACCTATGGTGTTACATTTGGCTATAATCGTGTTACAGGTTCTCAGGATGCTAACCTTTATTCTCCAGACGCAGGTTATTATTTAACAAGACCCAACAGTCAATACTATACGGCAGAGTTAGTGTATGTGCCCTTTGGTAAATCAGATACTTATCATTATTTGATGAATTTGCGCACTAGCTTACAGTATATTGGTTATTCTCAGTTTAATGGCTCTAGCACTGATGCACAAAATAACAACACATTCATGGTGAATGGTTGGTTGGCGTTTTAAAGGAGTTATTATGTACGAGCAGCACTATACCCGTTTTAAAGATATTTCTGTCAGTGAGAGAATTTTAAATACCGTATTTCTCTTAACTATTGGCTTGGGTTATCTGATGGCGCTGACTAATATGTACTTTACTCATCAAGGTTTAGATGGAAAATCGGGGCTTTCGGTAGAAGATGTGGTGATTAGTTACCATGGCAATAGAAACCAAACACGGTTGGGTAGGGCTGTTAACGGCGTTATGAAAAACAATCTGCGCTATACAGGAGATAAAGATGTAATTTTGCGATGGATACAAAATGGTGCTGACGAGGTTGGCTATAATGACAAAGTTGCACCGATCTTAAATCGTGATTGTATTTTATGTCATACGCCCAGCGTTAATCCGTCTTTACCCGATTTAACGCATTATGAAACGGTATCACAGGTCGCGCATCCGAGTGGTGCAACTTTACCTACTCTGGTACGTGTTTCTCATATCCATTTATTTGGTATAGCCTTTATATTGTTTTTTATAGGCAAAATATTTTTGCTCTGTGATATTGACGCTAATGTAAAAAGTGTTACTGTAGTGATTTCGTTTTTTGCCATGTTATTGGATGTTATTTCGTGGTTTATTACCAAGTCTACACCTTCATTCGCTTATGTTGTGGTTTATAGCGGGGCATTAATGGGCTTGTCAATGGGCTTCCAGATTTTAATGAGTATCTACCAGATGTGGTTTTATTCTAGGAAGTCTTAAATCAACTCATTAAAAGGTTGGTTGTTTAAATGTGGGGCAGTAATTTGCCCCACGATAGATCTTGGACTATTTTGAATGGATTACTTTTTTGTCCAGCGAGGAAGCCACATTTGAGCAAAAGAAGCCCCAAACATAACCAAGGCAGCAAGGCTGTATCCCATTCCGCCTATCATGGTGAACCATGCAAATTCAGGCCAGAATTTGGTTAACCACCAAGAAGCAACGTCCAAAACCAAGAAGGCGAAAGGCGTTGTTATTAACACGATCTTCCAAAGCGTATTAAATTCTGCCATCGCAAAAATTAAACCAACAAATAAGAAAATAAAGCTAATTCCAAATAGATGAATGTGTGATACTCGGGTTAATGAACTAATACTGGCACCGTGATCCACTTCTGCTAAGCTTTTTGCGGCTTCTAATTTAGTAACTTCGGGTAGGCCTGATTCTGCATCGTGACAATTTCCACAGTATTTTTGAAATAAAGGTTCTACTTTTTCCCATTCTGCTTCTTTTGCGCCATCACGCACCCACTTAATCAGGGTGATGTTAACATTTGCAGGTGCTTTGTCTTTCATTTTTCCGGTAAGAGCGGCTTCTAATTTAGAGCCAGAACGATTGCCGTAATAGCTATAAACAATATCATCCATTGATAATCCGGGCTTACCATCGGCCATCCCATGTGTAAGCATGATTTGAGCGCCTGCCATACATAAACCTAACCCGACTACCAATAAAAAACTAGTGAACAAAAATCGGTAGGTTAATGGGAGCTTTCCTAAGGTTAGCCTGTTCAATACGTCTGTCATATTTCCGTTCCTAAAGTTAAAGTTAAAGTTAAAGTTAAAAGTCGAGGTAACTGCTGAAAAGTCGCTTTAATAATGAAGCTACAGTTAACTAAGGTACTTATTCTACATAAGTACTAAGGAATTTGTGTCTAATTTCGCTGGCGTGTGCTGTTTTGGCATCAATGAATAAGTTTAGTTGATGCCAAATGCCGATTACTGAAGGGGTTGGAGGTGCATTAAGAGCTTTTTTTTCTTTGATAGTTTTCTCTTACGATTTCATAAATGTTATTAGCGTTCGGTTTGGTCCATCTAGGTAACCACATTTGAGCAAAAGAGGTTACAAACATAATCATGATTGAAATGCTATAGCCAATGCCGCTTAGCATGGTAATAATTGCGAAGTCTGGCCAGTACTTGGTGATCCACCATGAGCTAACATCGATCACCAGGAAGGCGAAAGGTGTCGATATTAAAACCAGTTTCCAGAAAGGGTTAAATACTGCCATACTGAAGATCCATCCGACATACAGAAAGATAAAGCTGATGCCAAATAAATGGATATGCGAGTTAATGAGCTGATACTTGCACCTTGATCCACTTCAGTCAAGCCTTTAGCGACATCATATTTAGTTAATTGGGGCAGGTCAGATTCCTCGTCATGGCATTTGTAACAATGCTTTTCAACAGCAGCACCAATTTTATTATCCCATTCCGCCTTGGGTGCACCGTCATGCGCCCATCGAATCAGCATATCATTAACTTCTT
>CAIOMN010000045.1 GCA_903859415.1 uncultured Methylococcaceae bacterium | reverse complement strand
TGCCCGAAAATACATTCCAGCGCCCTTGGATTAAATAAAATGAATGTTCAATTGATCACCAAGGCTCACTTAACGTATTGATAATATCCCGCCTCGATAGCACCATTGAACAACGCTCCCAAAGGTTAGCTTTGGGATCTAGGGTGCTACGGTACTTAACTGAAAAGGCATCGACTGCCGACTTTCTTTCGTGCATATAGGCATCCATACGGGCTTCTAACTCGGATTCTTCCTGTATCCAATCATCATCAATTGTATCTGGCAAACTACCAAAAATATCATACGTGTCCTTTAGCCTTTCTGATAAGACGTTATAGACTTTCTCATCTTGAGTTTCGCTATAAACCAAATTAAGCATATCCACACACTTTCTGGCTTGACCAAACCGCTTAATACGACCCAGACGTTGCTCTAATCGAGACGGGTTCCACGGTAAATCAACATTAATTAACGTGCCCAGTGTTTGTAGATTAAGACCTTCACAGGCCGCATCGGTCGCTACAACTAAACGAATTTCACGGGATTTTACTGCTGCCTTAATTACTTCACGGTCAACAGTATTAAATTGTTCACCTTTAAACATGCCGCTTTTACCGGCACCCGCATAAACACCCACCACCTCATCCTTAAAAGACTTGGCTAACTCTTTAGCAATCCATTCAACGGTATCGTAATACTGACTAAAAATAATACAGCCATGTTCCAGCCAGATTTTTCCATCCGATTGAAACTCAGTGAGAAACCATTTAACCGTACCCAGTTTAGAATCCACCGCTTCGGGGCGGGTGAGTTGATGAATGATCTCACGTAGACACTCTATTTCTGCGGGTGACATTTCAGACAACAGATGTTCTACTTCATCACTATTATCATCGACTTCGATAAGGGTACGATCTAACATGCGTTGAGCCGTTTTTAAGCCTGAGGCAAAACTGGAGCATATTCGTTGCAACATCAGCGACTTCATAAAGCCGCCTTTTTGAGTACGCTTTTGTAATAACTGGCTAAACTCTTCAGCTTTTTTATAAGCCACTTCAAACGGGGTATTGGTTGGAATCCCTAAGCCTACAAACCGTGCTTGATACAGATCAGTTCTTTTTAACAGCGGATGCGTATAAACACCGACCCGTTCCAGCAAGCCATCGTCTTCTAATTGTTTTCTTTTTCTCAGCACCGTATGTCTAAGCACTGGATTATAGAGACGAAAGAAATTATCCTCTAAACAATCAGACAGCCACATACTTTGGATCAAATAATCCAGATCTTCAAAGCGCTGGGAACAACCAAAAACCTTAGGCTTAATGCCCATTAAGTCTCTGATGTTCTGCACGGTATGATGCTCATTACCGGGCGGTAAGGGATTATTAAGCCAATGCCAGGCTTGTTCTTCATTAAGGGGTTTGGATTGACCCGTTACCATCGGGATCGCTGTTTCATAATCTTGCCAAGGCGAAAGTGCATCCCCTAACACAAACTCAGCACCACTATTTAAAATCCCTAATAGATCCCAAAGCTCACGGACATGGGTTTGAATCGGGGTCGCTGTGCCTAAAATAAGATGTCGTGTGCGTTTAGCCATGAGATGCATAAACGCCAATAAATTATTAAATTGCATGGCGTCTTGACCCACACCGCCTTTTATACGTGCTTTATGAGCTTCATCAAGAATCACAGTACCATAATGATTCCTGAGTAATAAGCCCGCTTCTTTAACAAAGTCTCCCTGCTCACGTTGCTGCATCATCAGCCCCGTTGAAATAATGGCAATTTGATAGGGGCAGTGTTTAATATATTTTGCTTCACCCTTGGGAGAAAGAAATTGACCTTCTACACCAATCCAGACTTTTTTCTGAGAAGACCACACCGCACTGGGTATACCCAGTTTGTCTTTCATTTCAAGTTGCCATTGCAGCGTTAAGGTAGACGGCGCCATAATTAAAACAGGGCCATCACCTAATAACGACGTGACCAGCGCACTGGTAGCCATTGACAAGGTTTTACCCACCCCCACTTCATCGGCTAATAATAAGCGGGCTTTACCATATATTTCTCGATGTTCTAAAAACATCGTCACAAAAGACCGTTGCCACGGTTGTAATTGTTCACCCCCGCGATAAATCGGCGCTTCAGCCATGGCGGCGGCAGGCACTTCATGAGGTTTTAAAACAGTGACTGTCACTTCTTGACGGTTAGAGACTCTTTGTATTTCCGCTACAATAGCCTCAGGTAACGGTACACCCTGTTCCCAGAGCGCCCAAAATTCAGCTTCAACCCAATCCGCACTGGCTTCATCCTCATCTTGCCAGACTAATTCATAATTCTGAGAAAACGCACTTTTAGAATCATTCACTGAGCCGATAAAGGCTTTTCGACTGCCATCTTCATAATAAATAGAACCGGCTTTACCATGCAGGAATAAGCGTTCTTTAGGCACTACCCGAATTTCAACATTGCCGGCTTTCAGTAATTGATCAAGGCGTTGATAACGGTCTTGTTTTAAAAGTGCCTCTGCGGCAACATCCACTTGATTCCAGCGTTCCTTTAACGCCGTATCTCGAGCGCCTGCGACCAAAAAGTCAGCCAGATCCAGCTCTGAATTACAAACAATCTTCACCTCGGGTATTTGCGCCAGTTCTTCTCCAACCAATTCAAAAATAGAACTACGAAAGTAACCGGCAATACGAAAGTATTTAACAGCCCCCTGTAAAGAGTTGGCTAAAAACTCAGTATCCAGTCTTTCAGTACGGGAAGAAAAGCGGCGCAGGGTCATGTTGTTTTAGTTCAAGAGACAGTTAAAGGTGTTGCTTGTAATTTGGCTCGTCCAAACAAGTCGGTTCCGCTAAAACGCCCAATAATGATCGTGTGATCGGTGAATTATTGTCTTCTTTTGTGGCATACCGGTATAAAGTTTTTGGTTCTATATCGACAGCACCGCCATTAAACTCTAAACATCCCCAGTCTTTATTAAGTTGAGCGGTACTTAAATTAGTTTCATCAACATGCTTTGCCAGCAAGCTTGTCAAATCGGTTTCTTTAGTTTCACCGTTTTCAAACGTTAAAATAAAAACATAACCCTTTAGATGCTTAAACTCGATAAGTTTCATCACTCACTCCAATGGTGCTATTTTATGAAAGTTTTGGGTATTCCACATTTCAATCAATTCCTCTTGGTGTATTTCTGCCCATTCCCGAACTAATTGTCGGCATTTTCTAGGCAGCGTTCCATCAATGATATTTAAATTTGTCAATTCCATCACCGCTTCATAATCACCGTACTTAATGTGTATGTGTTGTGGTGGATGTTCATTATCTATCAAATACATACGAATGATGATCCCATAGAATCGGCATATTTCTGGCATCGTGATTATCCTGTTTTTATAACCGCTGGTTACGAATAGCCTCGGCTAAAACCCGTGCGGCGCTGGCTTCTACATCCGGTTGAAAGGTCTTGGTGGCTTTTAAACTACCGCGCTTTTCGGCAAGGTAATCCGCCATCTTGGCTAGTAAGGTTTTCGTTTGGGTGTAATTAGCGCAGTTATCCATGAGATGCAGTAATACATCATCTATTTCAATTTCTTTGCTTAACTCATATAGCGCATAAAGCAATGCACGCAAGGGAGTACGCGCTATTTCAGCATCACCCGACATCATAGCAGCTTTAAACTCAGTTGATAATTTAAGGCGTGCGGCATTAGCTTTTGAAGTATCGTTCATTAACTGATCATAATGATGCACTTGGAAAGCCTTGGCAAAATTGATGTAATTATCCAGCGATTTACTGCCCTGATGTTCCATCTCAGTCATCTTAAGATAGAACCGCTCCACCGGCGCCAGATTTTGCCATTCTGCTTTTTCAAAGCCTACGGGCACCAAGAATTGCACAGCGGTTAAAACAGCAAAATTAATCAACTCATCGACAAAGGTTTTTACCCCTTTTTGACGCGGGGCTTCCGCTTCAACCACCATGTTTTTACCGTCAATGGTTGAGTAAGCAGTCAGTACTTTAAGCGCCGCCGCATAACCGGCCATTTGTAAGTCGGCATCATTATAAAGTCCCTCTGAACCTTGTGATCGAACCGTTTGATCTAAGCCCACCAAGGATTCTACTTGCGCTTTTACAGCGGCTTCAATCTCCCAGCCCAAATCATCACGGAAGGTGGCTAGCTGTTTATGGCGTTTACGCAGCACCAGCATAATAGTGCCGGTGACATTCGCGCCTTGACGCAAAGCTGAATCGGTTTCTGTGACCACATACCACGCAGCGGTGACTTGTAAGCCACTCGCCCAGATGATATTAGCCATGTCTGCCCAGATAGGCCGACCGTAAGGATTCCTTCGTAAATGAGTAAAGTCGCCCTGTAACCCGCATCACGCCTACATTCCAAACATAATTCCATAGTCCACAGGTAGTGGATAGCGCTCTTTCAGCTCGAACAGCCCGAAGCGATTGAGATGA
>CAIOMN010000044.1 GCA_903859415.1 uncultured Methylococcaceae bacterium | reverse complement strand
GCGCAGCGAGTTATGATGTGCAAATCACCCAAGGTGATCCCATGATAGAAAGTAACTGGCAACACTTCATATCATCTAAAAACTGTAGCCATATACTACTGGAGGGCTTGATACCCGCTAAGACTTATTGGCTGCGTATTAGGGGCGTTGGTGGCAATGGGCTTGGCGCCTGGAGTAGTTTGTTGAGTATTATAGTGGTTTAGAGGGGGTTGTAGGGTGATTTGAAGAAATGGGCAGGGTGAAAGCTCTGCCTTTTTTATTTTGAGCTATTGGGTGACAACTAGTGTTTAATGGTATTTAGTTTTTTGGGTAATAATTGTCTATAATTTGATCCAATGTTAGTGAAGAGGTTTTATGTCTATTGAAAAAGCTCTGAAGGTGCTTCCCCAAATTTTTTCATTGCAATCCAATGATTACAGTGAGTTTTTGCCAGAAGACTCTGTTAATAAAGGCATACAGAAACGGTGGCTTGCATTGGGTAATCGTTTACAGAACGCGGCTAGCACTGTTGGGAAAAATTGTAGCAAAAGTAGCCCTTCTGAACTGGAAGTTGAAATTATTACATCTACTGTACTCAATACACTTCGTAAAGAATGGTTAAACGAGATTGAGAAAAGCGGTCTTGATGCCAGTGCGGTCGATATTGATGCAATTCTAATAGAGCGAGGTACGAAGAGTATTATTGAAGAAAATGTCAGATTGGCTGTGAATCAAGAGGGTATAACGAGAGTATTCAAATCGCGTAATACCAAGAAAAATCACTAAGCTTACGTAAGAGATCTAATGCGAAAAAAGAAACCGCTAAACGCTCAAAGTAGAGTTATTGCCCAAAAGTCAAGGACTGGAACTCAATCTGACAAGGAATTGGTTAGTAAATTATTACCTGAAAGCCGTATTGCCCAATTAGTGTCTCAAACAGCGTCCTTTTCCGGCCCGCTTCCTCATCCCGAAATTTTTAATCGATACGCAGAAGTTATCCCGGATGCACCAGAGCGCATTTTGAAAGTATTCGAAGATGACTCGAAACATGCTAGAGATATCGCAATCTTAGCTCTGGAGGCACAAAGGGATGATAATCGGCGTGCTCATTGGATGGCATGGAGTTTAGTAATTGCTGGTTTCATGTTAAGTGTTGTTTTTGCTCTATTTATGCAATTTCCAGGAGGTGATGCCGATAAGGCAGGTAATCGTTATGAAGCGCTTTGGACTGTTCGCTGCTTACTGCAAATTGAACCCTTTCTGGGTTTTGGGCACTAATGCCCATTATTTAACCAAAAATCATTGGACACATAGCCGATATGCAACCCAGCAAAGTTTATATTCCCTTTCTTAGGGAAAAGCTCGATTACATGCGTGTCAAACTGGGTATTCATCAAAAATTTATCGCTTTTCAATTAAAGATTGGCACAGATACTATTAGTCATTGGAAGGATGATAACAGCATACCAAAACCAAGGATTAGTCCGTTATGTAAATGTCTGGGGATCGGCATAGAGGAGTTAAAAACGCCTACTCTCGATGAATTTTATAACGCTGTACAATCACGTTTCAATAAGACAGTAGGGACACGTTGGAAGATTTTTGTACAGCAATGCTCTCTGATGGGTGCGTTGGATTTCGACGTTATTTCATCGAGCAGTAAGGCGGGGAGTGGGCTTAAAGGTGTCTATATAACTCCGAAGCTCACTCGTATTCCATCCGGCATAAAAAGAGTAACGCTTAACGACCGTGTTCGTTTCAAAATTAGCTTGGCGCAAGCAACTCCAGAGCATCATGAATTAAAAGCACTTTTGTTGATTATCGAAAATCCTGTTGAAATTCAATTAATGACCACTGAAAAACAGGAGCCAGACGAGTTTAAAATAGACGGAAATTACAGTTTACCCAATCAAAATTCCCCACCTTTTTACCTTGGCGAGCCAATAGGCAAACACAGCGCTTATTTAATTTCCCTTGCCGTTGTACCACCTGATGATTTATATCAGAAATTTGCTGAAAAACCAGACGGCTACGCTGCCGATGTTCTTACGCAATGGATGTTAGATGAACATATTGCCTATAAAATTAACTTGCTTGACTTCATAGTCAATGCCTAATAAAGCCATTCAACTTTTCTCAATTGCTTTAACTCTATTTTCGAGCCTATTATAAGCCGTCTTTCAAATTTGAAGGCTTTTTTAGGAGAATGAAATGAGTTGGTTTGATAATTTCGGAAGTGATGCACATGACGTGTGTATTGATGCGACAGAGCCAGTAGCTATAGCAACAACGGCAATGTATGATTTTATTGGCGGACCTGAGACGGGCTCAATTACAGGGGGCTTTGTTTTAGATAATTGGCATAACGTGTGCGATTTACCAGAAAACCTTGCCAATGATTTTAGTGATCATTCGGATTCTGGTAACACGCAAGAATGAAAGACGTACCCTGAAGGACGTTATTAAAACATTATGTTCTACTATTTCGGAGAGAATAAAATGAGTTTTGTAACTGTTTTTTGGTGGGGAACCACTGGCGAATGGGCTGATGCTTTCGATTCACCTACAGCGTCTTTGGATTCTGGTAGTTCGACTAAATACTGATTTTATCAAGAGGCCAATACCATGCATGAACCAGCCCTAGCCATTGATTTTGGCACCAGCCGTACAAAAGTTGCCTCGCGTGATGCCGATGGAAACGTCCATTTACTGCATTTTGACGGCGTACCTTATTTACCTTCGTTGTTTTACTTGCCCAGCGGTAGCGCGGATATTTTGATTGGACAAGATGCTTATAACGCTTTAGAAGATGATCCTCTAAGTGTAGTTAGCGAGCTTAAACGCGCCATTCAGGGTGATGCTGCTATTCGGATTACGAAAGATAGACCGGTTGATCCACAGGCTTTGATAGTGCGTTTGTTTCAAGCCATTAAGCAACGGGCATTGGCAGACATTAAAGCTTTTGATGGGGTTTCACCCGAGCAGATTTGGCTAACCGTGCCAGGCAATGCAAGTGAAACCTTAGAAACAATGCTTAAACGCGCCGCGCGTACAGTGGGTTGGGATATGGCGCAAGTGTTACATGAACCGGTTGCCGCCGCCCGTCACTGGCTTTTTGGTGAGGGTCATACTGAGGCAACCGAGGCCATGGTGGTTGTCCTTGATTGTGGTGGTGGCACAACTGACTGGGCGTGCTTGCAACGGACTGGCAAAAAGATTCATCGTGCCGAGCATTTTATACCCAATGCGGTCAATGTGGGTGGTGCGGATGTCGATCAGGCTTTAAGTGACTGGGTACGTGAACGGGTACGCGAACAATATCCAGAGTTGGATGCTGAACAAAGAGAACCCAACTTGCGTAAACGCTTACGGAACTGGAAGGAGGCTACGTTCAAAGGTGAAAATCCAACGCCGATTCGTATCAAAGGACACAATCCGGGGTTGGATGAAGCGGTGCTTAATCAGGAATACACTAGGGTTTTGTTGGCTAAAGTGTTGCCACCCTTTGCGGCTTTTCTTATGCCGATTGCTAAACAATATCCAGACGTACCCGTGCTGTTGGTGGGTGGCAGTGCAACTGAACTGCTGGAAAAAGCCATCAATGAAATTCATCCAGTGGTGTATCGTAGCCAGGATTCAGTGGGTGCGGTTATACGTGGGGCATTGGTGACAGCGGCAGAACGGACAGGTCAGCAAACACAAGAAGAGACAAAGGCACGACCCCAGCCACCAACAGATGGCGATTTAATTCTACTGGCTGATAACGCAAATGAAATAACGGTTGCCAAAGAAGGCGCTGCACATTGTCGTACAATTTCAGATGCCCTTAATAAAATTGCTGAAAACGGTGTTATTAAAATCAAAGCTGGACATTATCAAGAATCACTTGAGATTAATAAATCCGTTTCTTTAATTGGTGATGATGCTAAACAAGTTTGCATTCAATCTATCAATTCGCGGGTTATCGCAATAACCAACGCAACAGTAATGCTTCGAGAGCTCACTGTGCGTGGTATTAATGTGGGAAGTAATCTTCCTGAAGACAGCGATCAGGCATTAAGATACTGCATAAGTGTTGAACAATCTGTAATTTCTGCTGAACAATGCCAGATTATTTCTGATGATGGTAATGGCTTATTTTTTCGGGGAGCTTCAGTTTCTTCTCGATTGCAATCTAGCAAAATTCGGGCGTATTCGGGGTGTTTTCTTGTTGGTTCGGTGAATCTTACACTGGAAAAATGCGAACTTGAAAACGAAGGAACGGTAATGGATATAACTGAAAAATGTGTTGTTAGCCTTGTCGAGTCTAAATTAAGTTCAGGTTATATGTGGAT
>CAIOMN010000043.1 GCA_903859415.1 uncultured Methylococcaceae bacterium | reverse complement strand
CACCGGTGGCTTTATTCGTCCCTTGGGGTGCGATATTGATAGTGGTTTTTTCTTTAGGGAAGGGGCCTTTTTCAATATAGCCATCGGCACCCACTCGCCAGCGATCTTGTTTAAGCGCTTCGGTTTTAAGGGTGTCCATGCCGGCATTGCCGGGCATCCACGGCCATTCTGAATGAGTCTTGGCTCGCATCAGTACATCTTTCCACGGAGTACGTCGGTCGCGTTCTGGCCATAGATAGACTTCGGCTTGCGCTAAATAATCATTGATTTCTTCTTTGATGTTTAATGCCAGTTTGTAATTGGCGCGTGGACTGGCAAGTAATTCTTCAATTTGTTTTTCGGCAGATTGATCGCCTTTACCGACTTTAAGGCCATTGTCTAGCGTCACCATTAAGAGCACATCTTCGCCGGTATGGTCATCTTTACCCGGAAAATATAGACGGTTATAAGCGCCAGATAAGGCTTTCATGAAGCGTTGTTCAGCATCTTCTAAGCGTTCACTGGCTTCTTGATAAAGGGTATCGCCATCACTTAGGCGCTTTACAATTTGCTCAATGGCATACAGTTCTCGCAACCGTTCTTCGACGGCGTCTGCAAAATGACTGTCTTGACCTGAAAGTACCAACAAGTTGTTTTTTTCTTGCTGGAACATGAAAAAATTGTTCAGTTGTTGGGGCGGAAGTTTGCCATCAGGACGCACTACGATTAACACTCGTGTACCGGTCAAGCGAATGTCGTCCAGTAAGGGTAATGCTTTAAGTTCTTGGTACGCGGCTTTATTAACCGGTTGCAGGATGCCAGTCAAATGATTGATCAGAGCCTGGTCGATTTTGGGCTGTGGAATATCACGCGCGTTACGCTCGATTTTTCGAGACAGGTTTTCGGTATCTCTAATAAAGTAACGTTGCTCTTCACGATGTAAATACCAGGCATGTTCTTTTAGCTTTTCTAAGGCGGTAATAAATTCGTCGGGTTTACGGTTGGGTGCAGCAAGAAACTCAATGATCTCGCTTTCACTGAGGCCAATACGACCGCCCACAGCTCTGGACAGTGATGAGGCTAATAATAAGGTACTGACTTGGGTTGCGGCATCGCTGGAGAGTTGGTCATTGATTGATTCAGCGACAGCGTTACCACTATCAGAAATATCGTGACTCATGGCCGGTTGTAAAGACGGTGCAATGCGGGCAATTTCATCTTTAACATCAATGTCATTGAGATTGAGATGTTGTGAGCCAATCAAGAATACGTCATCTAAGGCGCGATCTTCGACACTTTTAAGTAACCGAGCGGCAAATTGCATTAAACCACGGGTTTGTCTAAAGCCTTCATTTTCTTTGAATAACGCCACTAGATGTTTAAACGCGGGGTGAAACGGATAAGTTTCTCTGATTTGTTCAGCAAGTTGTTCAATACTGGTGGCGGTAATATAGCCACCATCGGTGGCGGCTTTAATCCGTTGCGCATATTCTTCGGCGACATCGTTAATAACACTGTCATCCGGTAGGCTGAGTATTAAACGTTTTTTTAAGATTTCATAAATCTCATTACTGGCCAGTTGCACCGGAGTAATGGTTTTGGCTTGGCGGCGGGTTTCTTGTTGAAGATTAGTAATGGCTTCAGTCAGGGCTTTTGTCTGGGTCGAATAACTACCCGATAAGTTGGCAATCACGATACAACAGTTATCTAATTCCAACGCGGCGCTCAGCAAGCAACTAATCGAGTACGTCACTCGATTAGCCAAGGTGCCATCACCCATGACTTGCGTACTGGCGTTATCAAGATAAGGGGGCAACTCATCAATCATGATTAACGTGGGTTGATCACCGATAATGGCTTTCCAGGTGGCTTGATCGACACTTTTGGGGCCATTGATCCAGTAAGGTTTAATGGCTTCTGCTTCACCTAATTGACTGGCTATATCGCCCCAGATAAAGTTGTCTGGATTGTTGCGGCCATTAAAGGCGGCAATTCTGGCTTTACCAAAGTCAATACGATTAGCCAGTTCATCCGGTAAAACGTCGTGACGTAATTCGGGATGTTTTGCCAATAAACCTAAGGCAATCATCATGTGGGTTTTACCACCGCCCATTGCTTGAGAGAGTTCAAAAACAGCTTGATCAGATTTGCCTGATAAGCGAAGCATTCCCTCACGAAACAGTTGTTCCATACCTTGGGTAATGAAATTCCTGGCAAAGAATTCATGACCATCACCCGCGTCGGTAATGAGATCGGATAAGTTTTCTATCGCTTGACTCATTCGATAGTCACGAATGATGGGGTTAAAGCGACATGCCTGCTTTACCGTTTTGATCATCTGCGGTTGTCCTTGCGAAGTTATTGGCCGTTATTGACTATGGAAGGGTGCTTTAGACGAGATTATAACTGATTAGAAAAGCACAAGCTGAAATCCTCTTGTGCTTTCATCAGTAAATAATCATTGACGTCTTGGCTAAAATTAAAGGCAGCCAACTATCCTTGCTGATTGGAAATGTAGAATGTTGGTTGTGCGATGGTTTCAAGTAATTTAGAATCGTCCGGTTTTTTTAAAAAATCAAAAGATATAGGCTTACTTCCATGTCAAAATCCAGTCAGTTTTTCGAGCATATTCTCACGCATTATCGTGGGATATTTGCCACCCTCATTCTGTTGCCTCTTTCTACACTCTATACCGCTTATACAACGGTGCGTAATGGGTTGGTGTTTAAGATGAGAAGTGCGCCCGCGAAACATGATCAAAAGGTACAGAAAATCATTGATCAGATTGAAGATTGGAAACAGGCCGGTTGCACTCAAAGATTATGTACTGCACGTTCTGGCTGGAAGACGATGAGTGAGTTAGTGCCTAAATACAAATTAACCCATCGTAATATTGATATCGGACTTTACGACATTCTTGAAATCTCGGAGCAAAACAGCACAGTCAGGGTAGAGCCTTTAGCGACGATGGGACAAATTTCGCGTAATCTTATCTCCAAAGGTTGGACATTAGCCGTGGTGCCTGAATTGGATAGCTTAACGGTAGGCGGCTTGATTATGGGCTTTGGTATCGAGTCCAGCAGTCATAAATACGGTTTGTTTCAATCAATCTGTGTTTCTCTGGATCTGGTGACCGCTGAAGGGAAATGTGTTCGGTGTAGTCCGACAGAAAATGCCGATCTGTTTTATCAGGTGCCTTGGAGTCATGGCACGTTGGGCTTTATTGTCGCTGCAGAGTTAAAAATTGTTCCCGCTAAAAAATATATCAAAGTACATTATGAGCCGGTCTTTAGTCTTGATCAGATGACAACGGTCTTTGAAGCGGCTTCTAGAAATACGGAAGAAAATGACTTTGTAGAAGGTCTGGTTTATAGCCGCGATACGGCTGTCATCATGACAGGTGTGTTTACAGATACTATAGCATCAGACGGGCTCTATAATCCTATTGGGCGATGGTATAAGCCCTGGTTTTATAAGCATGTAGAAACCTATTTACAAAAAGACCGTGGTGCCATCGAATATATTCCTTTAAGGGATTATTATCATCGCCATACTCGCAGTTATTTTTGGACCATGGAAGAAATCATTCCTTTTGGCAATAACCCGCTGTTTAGAACTTTATTAGGTTGGGCGCTACCCCCGAGTATTGAGTTACTGAAATATACCGAAACAGAAACAACCCGCCGATTAAGAGAAAAGTATCACGTTGTGCAAGATATGCTGATGCCGATTGGTTATCTTAAACAATCCATCCAGTATTTTGACGATCATTTTAATCTTTATCCTTTATGGCTATCACCCATGGCGGTTTTGGATAACGCGCAGCAGCAAGGTTTTGTACATCCACTCAGAAAGCGTGATGGCACAGTCGATGAAATGTACGTGGATATTGGGGCTTATGGAACGCCGGTTAAAAAAGACTTTGATAATAGCCAGGCATTGCCTTTACTTGAGCAGTTTGTATTGGATCATCAAGGTTACCAAGCCTTGTATGCAAAAACGATGCTGAGCAGAGACGATTTTAGACGCATGTTTGATCACACTGATTACGACCGCTTGCGAGATCAATTGCCGTTCTGTAAGCAAGCCTTTGAAGAGGTGTATGAAAAAGTATCCTCAAAAGGTAGGGTATCGCCTGTTGAGATGAGGAAGCTTATTAGTCAACGGTCAACTTTGACTAACGCATAATGTTCAGTCACTACTTGTTGGCAACAGAGAACCCTACCGTGCCATAAAACTCGTTACCTGAGTTGGTTTCTGGTACACCCACGCCAAAGTAAACCTGTGCTTTCGGGTGTACACGTATCCAGGTGTTGAATACGGCGCCCGAGAGGTTGTTGTTGCCACTAAAATAATCCGCTTGAAGTGTTAGCAGGTTGTCTAACACTTCAATATTAAAGCCCCCTGTGTAGCCAAGATAGTCTGTGGTCGTGGAGAGGGCTTTATTGACCCAATAGGGCCCGATATGGAGGTTGATTCGTCTGGAGGGTTGGTAAACGGCAAGCGCATAGTCAGCGTTATGGAGTTGTCTGGGGTTGCTGGAGTGGGGCAGGGTAGTACCATTTTGAGCGCCTAGAACAGCCTGAAAGTCTTGGCTAATAATGAATGTTTTAGAAATATTAAAATAGGTGTCTACCTGGTAATTCTGGGCTCCGCCCCCGATTAGAGGAATATTGTAAGAAGCAAGCTGAAAATCCCAGCCATTATTGGCTGAGTAGTCTAGGGTAATATTTTCGTACAAGGTGGTCTGATAGGGCTGGTTAGGTTCGTGGTAATAATTGAGCTCATTACTGACCGTCCAGACATCCTCAATTTGGTTTGGGGTGGTGCGCAATTTAATTTTGGCTTTCCCTTTACCTTTTGCATGAGTATTAAAAGGGATGCAGCAAAGAAGTAGTACTAAAGCTGGCAGGTGTTTCATTGAGCCGAAAGGTTTTTGTGCGGATGACGTGGTGTTAAAGGCGCGTCATTGTATCAGTGTTTTAAAATGGATATCGAATGAACAATTCAAGATAACGGGTAAAGTTTGTAGGCATTCACCCACTGGCCTTAAAACACAATATGGCAGAAATAGACGCCTATTTCGATAAGCGTTTTTGAATCTCAGCAGCAACTAAAGCATTTTCAGTGCTTAAATGTGTCAGAAAATGTCTTCTTAACGTAGAGTCTTCAGGCACAACGATATTTGAAAAATCAGTTCCGCTTTTCTTAAAGGGATTCGAAACTTTATCAGACATAAAAATATAAGCGACAAAAGCCAGAGTCAGAAACAATATTACTTCAACCATATAAACTCTCCAAAGAACAACTAAAAAATAACTATCAGCAACATTTGTTCGATACAAATAAGAGTGTATCGAAATGTACTATAGCATTTTATATACCAAGTCATTCATCATTATCATTTGTGATAGTCATTTAAAACAAAATTAGTTGGGATTGTTATTGTTCGAACAAATCCATAAATCTATTGTTGTATTTGTTGTAAAGCATACACAGTCATTTTTC
Organism: uncultured Methylococcaceae bacterium; assembly: GCA_903859415.1. Lineage (GTDB taxonomy): Bacteria > Pseudomonadota > Gammaproteobacteria > Methylococcales > Methylomonadaceae > Methylobacter_C. The sequence continues at coordinate 9,491 of CAIOMN010000043.1, read as the reverse complement.
ATAAATGTCCTTTAGTTGTTAAATTCATTGAGCTCTTCATGGTTGTTTAGCTTTCATTTTTCAGGCATAGAATGTGTTAGTCAGTCACAAATAGCTAAATAACACACCTGGAGTTTCTATGACTGAAACCTTTTATGATGTCATGCGTAGGCAAGGCATCACCCGCCGCAGCTTTCTTAAATTCTGTAGCCTTACCGCTGCCTCATTAGGTCTTGCACCTGCTTTTGCGCCGAAAATTGCGCACGCGATGGAGACAAAGCCGCGTATTCCGGTGTTATGGTTGCATGGTCTGGAATGTACCTGTTGTTCGGAATCATTTATTCGTTCGGGTCACCCCTTAGCAAAAGATGTGATCTTATCCATGTTGTCACTCGATTACGATGATACGATTATGGCCGCAGCAGGGCATAACGCAGAAGCCATCGTCACTGAAATTGTCGAAAAATACAAAGGGAATTATATCCTGGCGGTAGAAGGTAATCCGCCTTTAGCCGAAGACGGTATGTATTGCATTATTGGCGGCAAACCTTTTGTAGAACAACTTAAGTATGCCGCAGAAAGCTGTAAAGCTATTATTTCTTGGGGCTCATGCGCGTCTTGGGGTTGTGTTCAGGCCGCTAAACCCAATCCGACCCGCGCCACGCCGGTTCACAAAGTACCGGGTTTAGCCAATAAGCCGATTATCAAAGTCCCTGGCTGTCCGCCGATTGCCGAAGTCATGACGGCGGTAGTCGCTTATTTACTCACGTTTGAAAAATTACCGACTTTGGATCGTCAGGGGCGTCCACAAATGTTTTACAGTCAACGTATCCATGATAAATGCTATCGTCGACCCCATTTCGATGCGGGACAATTTGTTGAGCATTGGGATGACGAGGCGGCCAGACAAGGTCATTGTTTATACAAAATGGGCTGTAAGGGCCCCACCACTTATAACGCTTGTTCCACGGTTCGCTGGAATGAAGGCGTATCCTTTCCTATTCAATCCGGTCATGGCTGTATTGGCTGTTCAGAAGATGGTTTTTGGGATAAAGGGAGCTTCTACGAACGTCTGACAGACATTAATCAATTTGGTATTGAAGCTAACGCCGATGCCGTCGGTGGAACTGCAGCCGCATTGGTAGGTGCAGGTATTGCCGCACACGCCGGATTGACAGCGCTCAATCGCGCTAAACAACCTGGAGCAGAAAAACAATGACCGTTAGAAATACACCCAATGGCTTTCATTTAAACGACGCGGGTCGTCGTATCATCGTAGACCCAGTGACCCGTATCGAAGGTCACATGCGTTGTGAAGTGAATATCGATGAAGATAATATTATCCGCAACGCCATTTCCAGCGGCACCATGTGGCGAGGACTGGAAGTCATCTTAAAAGGCCGGGATCCACGTGATGCCTGGGCCTTTGTTCAGCGTATCTGCGGAGTGTGTACAGGCACACATGCCTTAACCTCTGTGCGTGCAGTAGAAGATGCGTTAAAGATTAAAATTCCGGAAAACGCCAATTCAATCCGCAATCTGATGCAATTGAGTTTGCAGGTACAAGATCATCTGGTGCATTTTTATCATTTACATGCCTTGGATTGGGTTAATCCAGTCAATGCTTTAAAAGCTGATCCGAATGCAACTTCCTTATTGCAACAATCGATTTCTCCGCATAATCCAAAGTCTTCTCCTGGCTATTTTCGTGATACCCAAAATCGTTTGCAAAAGTTTGTCGAATCAGGGCAGTTAGGGCCTTTTAAAAATGGATACTGGACTAATCCTGCTTATCTGTTACCCCCTGAAGCGGATTTGATGGCGGTTACTCATTATCTGGAAGCATTAGATTTCCAGAAAGATATCATGAAAATCCGGACGGTATTTGGTGGTAAAGACCCTCATCCAAACTGGTTGGTGGGTGGTGTGCCTTGTGCTATTAATATTGATGGTGTGGGTGCTACCGGTGCAATCAATATGGAGCGGCTCAATTTAGTCTCTTCTATCATAGACCGGACGATTGCCTTTATTGATCAGGTTTATATTCCCGATTTACTGGCAATTGCAAAGTTTTATAAAGGTTGGATGTATGGGGGCGGTATCTCTGGACAAAGCTTATTGTCATATGGGGATATTCCTGATGATGCGAATGATTATTCGGCGTCTAATCTGTTGATGCCTCGTGGTGCGATTATTAATGGTGATTTAACGAAGGTCCATGAAGTTGATTTGAGGGACCCAGAGCAGATCAAGGAGTTTGTGCCGCATTCCTGGTATAAGTATCCGGATGAATCAATAGGTCTGCATCCTTGGGACGGTATTACCGATCCGCATTACAGTTTGGGGCCCAATGCCAAAGGAACGCGGACTAATATTGAGGAACTGGACGAGGCAGCCAAATATTCCTGGATTAAAGCGCCGCGCTGGCGGGGTCATGCGATGGAAGTGGGGCCGCTAGCCCGTTATGTCATTGGTTATGCTCAAGGCAACAAAGAAATAACTGAACAAATCAACTTTGTATTAAAAACGCTAGATGTACCGGTTACAGCTCTGTTCTCTACTTTGGGAAGAACTGCAGCACGGGGTCTGGAAGCTCAATGGGCAGCTGGTAAGATGCGTTACTTTATGGATAAGTTAATAACGAATATTAAAGCGGGTGATCTGGCTACAGCCAATGTGACTAAGTGGGACCCAGAAACGTGGCCTGCGAGTGTTAAAGGGGTTGGTTTTACGGAAGCGCCGCGCGGGGCTTTAGCTCATTGGTTGAAAATAGAGAATACCAAGATTGCCAATTATCAATGTGTCGTGCCGACAACCTGGAACGGTTCTCCGCGTGACGAGCAAGGCAATATAGGCGCCTTCGAAGCGGCATTGATGAATACCAAGGTTGAACGTCCAGAAGAACCTGTGGAAATTTTGCGTACCTTGCATAGTTTCGATCCTTGTCTGGCGTGTTCTACCCATATTATGGGACCGGATGGCGCGGAATTAACTCAAGTCAAAGTTCGTTGAGGAGACAGTCATGACTGAACTTACTTCTGCCGCTTCTACCGCCCCTATTTATGTCTACGAAAAGCCGGTCAGGCTATGGCATAGTCTCAATGCGTTGCTGATTGTTGTCCTGAGTGTTACCGGTTATTTAATTGCCGATCCTCTGGCCTCGTTAAAAGGCGAAGCTTCTGAGCATTTCTTGATGGGTTATATCCGCTTTGTGCATTTTTCAGCGGGTTACTTAATAGCGATTGCGCTGCTGTTTCGATTGTACTGGGCTTATGCAGGTAACGAACACGCAAGACAAATCTTTCTGCCGCCTTTATTGAAAGCACATTTTTGGCAAGGCGTTTTTCATGAAGTGCTTTGGTATCTGTTCCTGGTCAAAGAACCCCGCAAGTATATTGGTCATAATCCTTTGGCCATACTGGCTATGCATTTTGTATTTGTGTGGGGAGTGTTGTTTATGATTGTTACTGGCTTTGCTTTGTATGGAGAAGGTGCGGGTCAGGGTAGTTGGCAACATACTTTGTTTAGTAGTTGGGTGTTGCCCCTGTTTGGTAGTAGCCAAAGTCTGCACAGCTGGCATCATTTGTTCATGTGGCTGATTATCTGTTTTGTACTGGTGCATATCTATGTTGCTTTGCGTGAGGATAAGTTATCTCGTCAAAGTATGTTGTCCACCATTGTAACGGGATGGCGTACCTTTAAGGACGTTAGACCCGTTGATGATGAGTCTGGCGCATGACTAAGCCACAACACATTCTGTTGCTGGGGATAGGCAATGTGCTGTGGGCTGACGAAGGCTTTGGGGTGCGGGTTATTGAGCATCTGCAAAAAAACTATCGGTTTCCTGAACAGGTTCAAGTCATGGACGGCGGAACTCAAGGGGTGTATCTGGTTGAACATGTACAAGCGGCAGATGTTTTAGTGGTCTTTGATGCGGTTGATTATGGCTTGCCGGAAGGTACGTTGAAGTGCATCGAAAACGAAGAGGTGCCCAAGTTTCTGGGTGCAAAAAAAATGAGTCTGCATCAAACGGGTTTTCAGGAAGTACTGGCGATGGCCGACATGTTGGGACAATATCCTGAACATTTGTTATTGATCGGTGTCCAGCCAGTAGAACTTGATGATTATGGTGGCAGTTTACGGCCACAAGTCAAAGCTCAAATACAACCGGCCATTGATATAGCATTGAAGTATCTAGCCGATTTTGGAGTTAGCGCAGAAGTTGTTTCTGTTTATAATGCAATAACAGATCCGGTATTGGATATTCAGCGCTATGAGCAGGAGCGTCCCACCTCAACAGAAGCGTGTCGTATTGGCGATGAGCGAATCTTGCTATCGGAAGCGTTTGAGGTGCGTCCACCGGTATCGACTGAGGAACTAAGCTTGAAAGTGGATGTTGATTATCGGGGGAAATATTGATGTGTATCGGTATTCCTATGCAAGTTATTGAGCAGCGGGGTGAGTTTGCAACCTGTGTTTATCGTAATCAAGAAAGCCTGATTGATATGATGTTGGTGGGTCAGCAGCCTGTGGGTAGCTGGATTCTGGCTTTTCTTGATACTGCCAGGGAAATCATTAGTGAACAAAGAGCAAAACAAATCGCAGATGCCTTGGAAGCTATGAGTTTGGCTATGCAAGGTGAAACCGATATAGATCATTTATTTGCTGATCTTGTTGACAGAGAACCCACTTTACCGGAGTTTTTACGATCATGAGTTCACCTTTGATAGAGCAACTGCAAACCAGACACGGCTTGACCCTATTAGATGGAGATAGTTACGATCATTTTGTTTACGGGAATGAATGGGTGGTACTGTTTTTTTGTAACGATCCAGTTATGTTTCCTGAAAGTCATGATGTTGCGGTGATTTTGCCGGAGTTGTTGAAAGGCTTTGGACAATTACGAGGCGGGATTATTGCATCCTCTGTTGAGCGTGAATTACAGGCGCGTTTTAGATTTACGAGTTGGCCATCGTTAGTGTTTTTACGTAAAGGTGAATACTTAGGTGTCATTACCGGCATTCGCGACTGGTCGGCTTACAGGCAGGAGATGACAGCAATACTGGCCGCCCAACCCAGTCAGCCCCCCGGCTTTGATCTGGATAAAGTCTGTGGAGCAGCAGCGCATTGAACATTTTAGCTTAACTATTCAGTTTTCAAACTAGGCGGCCTTCATTATGACTTCACAATATCTTCCTGTTTTTGGGCAAGGTTCACAGCCGGCAGAAGAAGACGGCGTTGAGCTGGAATATTTGCCTATGCCAGATGAAATGGCAATCTACCGAATGCCGGAAATTTCTTCGGAATTAAATGTCGCCGCCTTAACTCAGGCGAAAGTATTTTTGTCACAGTTACAGCAAGCATTGGCTGACTTTCCTACCGTATCTGCACCTATGGATTTGATCAGTCTGGACAGTACCAATCGGCAATTTATCGATGAAATGCTGGGCGAAGGCGAAGTGAGTATGATTTATTCAGGTCAGCCGGTTATTCGCATTCAGGAGTCGGTGTTAGCGGGTGTTTGGCGTCAGCAATCGTGGAATCCGGACAAGAAAATTATTTCAGATAGCCTGGAAGTTGGGATTGTGCCACAAGCCATCACACAATTGGCTTTTAGTAATGCTGTCCAGTGTATTGATACCCAGTGGGATGTGTTACCATCAGGCGTGATGAATGCACCGCCCTTGTTGGCAGAGCTTAATGCCAAAATTGCGAGCTATCAGCCCGATAACGAAGCGCATATCATTAACTTGAGTTTGTTACCGCAAACCGAGGAAGATTTAGTATTTTTAGAATCTCGTTTGGGCAAAGGGAGAGTGACTATTCTTTCCAGAGGTTATGGGAATTGTCGGATTAGCTCAACCAATACTCAATATGTCTGGTGGGTGCAGTATTTTAATTCACAAGATACCTTGATCCTCAATACCCTGGAAGTCAGTGCTGTTCCCAATGTGGCTTGTGCTTCACCAGAAGATATTGCGGATAGTCGGCAACGACTGGAAGAAATTATGAAGGTGTATTTGTGAGTGACTCTTTCTTTGCGGGTGCCTTTGGTGGTGATGCCTCGAAATTACCCCCTGATACTCGTTTGGAATGTAAAATTTGTTGGTATGTCTATGATCCTGCTTTGGGTGATGACGTCTGGCAAATTCAACCGGGCACCGCCTTTGGGCAGCTACCTAACCATTGGAGCTGTCCCACTTGTGGCGCTCAAAAACAGGATTTTTTATTGTTAGAGGACTCGTTATGACGTGGAAAGATTGTAATCAATTGACTCATACACTGGAAACAGTCTTTAACCAGATATTGGATCAACGTATGTGTGGGTTGCCGTTACTTAATCATGCACTGTCGGTGCAGGTGGCAGGTTTTAACCCAGTCAATGATGAGTGGGTGGGGATATTGATCACCCCCTGGTTCATGAATTTGTTGCTGATGCCGAGGCTGGATTGTGCATGGGCCGGGTTGAATATGGGAGCTAAATTCGAGAAGTCTTTTCCCTATGGGGTGTTCGAGTTTACTTTGGCTGTTGAAGAGCACCTGGGTGCTTATGCACAGTGCTCATTGTTTTCCCCCATGTTTCAGTTCGCTACTCAGGCTGATGCACTGGCGACGGCACAGTCTGCATTGGATGCTTTACTGGTCGGTGAAAGGCCCCCTGACTTAAACTTGAGTCGGAGAAACTTTCTGCGCGGTGAGTTGGGTGCTGGACGCGTTTGAGTGACGGCAGCCGGCAAGATCAGCATTGCTTTATATCATCGAAGTGGGCAGTGCTATGCGGTTAAGATAGTTTCATCACGTCCCCAAGCATCCAGAATATTGGTGGGTAAATCCCCAGAGCAAGTATTAACGACGGTACCGTTATTGTTTTCAGTCTGTAGTCATGCACAAGCCTATGCGGCGTTGCAGGCGTGTAGTTCGGCAATGGGTGTAAGCCTCGAACCTAAGTGTGATGCTGCGCGCGAAATGTTGGTGCAATTAGAGATATTGCGTGAACAGTGTTGGCGTATTTTGTTGGATTGGCCTGGTTTTGTTGGTATGGCCGATGATAAAAAATCATTGAAGTCCCTGATGGCATTTGATGCTCAGTTCAAGACGAGCCTGTTTCGAGATGGGCAGGGCTTTAATTTGGATAGTGTATTAAGTGTTAACACAGAGCAATTGACCACATTAATAGATGAAGTGGCGTCGTTGATTGATGCTGTTATTTTTAAGGGTGATTTGCATGGCTTCATGGCAATTGTCAATGAAGAGGAATTGCTTGACTGGTTACGGGATAACAAAAGTTTACCGGCTCATTTGTTGAATGATGTTTATCACCGGAATTGGCAGGCCATCGGGCAAAATACGGTGGGTTGTTTATCCGAATTGGATCGGCAGAACTTAAATCGATTTATGGAACAAGAAGATTTAAGTGTTTTTTCTCAGTTTCCGCACTGGCAAGGTTGGTGTTTTGAAACCACGGTTCTCAATAGACAAAGACAACACCCTTTAATCATCGCCTTGGAAGCCCGTTATCAAAATGGTCTGTTGGTCAGAATATTGGCCCGATTACTGGAAGTAACCCAGGTTGTGCCGAATTTAAGACGGTTGTCAAATGCTATTAACGAAGATTTCTGTGTTACGATTAGTACAGAGTTTGGGCAGAATATCGGCTTGGGCAAGGTTCAAGCCGCACGCGGCTTACTCATTCATCGAGTAGAATTATGGCAAGGACGAATCAAGGATTATTGTATCGTAGCGCCTACCGAATGGAATTTTCATCCCCAAGGCGTTGTCGCGCAGAGTTTAAAATCTCTGCAAGCCAATGACGCAGAGTTATTGCGGCAACAGGCAGAGTGCTTGATTAATTCAATTGATCCTTGCGTATACTATGATTTAACGTTAATCGACAGCGATAAGGCACCGTCAACCCATGCATGAAATGTCACTCTGTGAAGGTATTTTACAAACCCTGGAACAACAGGCCGAGGTTCAGGACTATCAAAAGGTAAGAACTGTCTGGTTGGAAATCGGCGCCTTAGCGGGTGTTGAGGTTGAAGCGTTACGTTTTAGTTTTGATGTGGTGATGGAAGGCTCTTTGGCCGAAGGTGCCAAGCTTGAAATTATACCCCTGCCAGGGCAAGCGTGGTGTATGCCCTGTGGTATTAATGTTCCGGTGGAACAGTTATATGATCCTTGTCCCCACTGTGGCAGTCATCAATTACAAGTGAACGGCGGTGATCAAATGCGAATTAAAGAATTGGAGGTAGAATAATGTGTGGAATCTGCGGTTGCGGCGAAGGCCCTGTTCATTTAGATGAACACGAACATTCTCATGAACATGAACATGAACATGATCACAATCATACCCACAGTCATGCGGCTGTACACTCTCATGCACCGGGTTTAAGCCAGGTGCGAATGGTGCAGATTGAACAGGATATATTGGCAAAAAATAACCAGTATGCGCACGAAAACAGACGCTACTTTAGCGCTCACGGCCTGTTGGTCTTAAATCTGGTTTCTAGTCCGGGTTCAGGCAAGACGACGTTACTGACAGAGACTATACTTCGTTTAAAAGATGAAATAGGCATTGCAGTGATTGAAGGTGACCAACAAACTGCACGTGATGCAGAGCGTATTCTTTCTACCGGCGTGCAGGCCATACAAATCAATACCGGAAAAGGCTGTCATCTTGATGCGCATCGCGTAGGTCATGCCCTGGAAAAGCTGCAACTGCAAGATCACAGTGTGTTATTTATTGAAAACGTGGGTAATCTGGTGTGTCCTTCTGCTTTTGACTTAGGAGAAGCGCATAAAGTCGTGGTTTTGTCGGTTACTGAAGGTGAGGATAAACCCATTAAATATCCTGATATGTTTCATGCCGCTGATTTAATGATTTTAAACAAAACTGATTTATTGCCGCATCTGGATTTTAATGTTGAAGAATGTATTCAGTATGCGAAACAGGTTAATCCGCGTATTAAGATACTGTCCTTGTCTGCTAAAACAGGAGAAGGTATGGATAATTGGCTAGCGTGGTTAAAGGCGGAGTTGCAACTGCAATTGATTGCTTACGCTTGAATTTAAGCTGTGTTTTCTATCAGCCACTGGTAATCACAGTGCAGAGCAGGGTTATGTCAATAGTGTCATGCAGAAATTGAAGTAGAGTGTGAGAAAACCACTAGACTTCAACTCTGTTGAGATACTGTTTAAACGGGGTAGGTAAGCACTTAAGCAACCATTAAAGAAACGGGCTGACAAAACTCAGAAGTGCCTGCAGGGGTAACGTAAGCCACTCTAAAATAATAGAGGCTACCCGAAGTAAGCCCATCTAACGTGGCACTGGCAGCCGATGTAACTGAGGCCACTTGCCATACACTATCAGCCGTGAGCGCTGTGGCCAGAATATATTGCCAAATATAGGCGGCGGCCTTATCTTCAGCTTTAGCGATAAATTTAACGCTACCGGGATGCTCTCCATTAACCACTTCTAAAGTCGCTTTCTGTTGTTGCACGGGTTGTTTAGT
>CAIOMN010000042.1 GCA_903859415.1 uncultured Methylococcaceae bacterium | reverse complement strand
GCCTTCCGTAAAAGGGCTCTTCAAGTGCGAATTGGAAATCATCTGGATTGGCTAATGGCATGGATATAAACCTTCAGTGTACAATGAACTGAAGGTTTGTGTTCATTTGTACATCGAAAGAAACCCGTTTTCAGGACTTTATAAAGCCAAGAATTGCATAAAGTGTAAACCGGTAAATGAAGGATGCCTATTTTTTTCATTATATTTCCCCGATTAAATTATTTATTAGTTAGGTTGGGCAACATTTTGCGCGAATTGATGTCGGGCATATTTGTGTTTTTTTAAAGTCTCCTCCTAGGTTTGAGAGCTTTAGGGTTCCCCCCGCTAGGCAATCCAACACTACGGAACGCCCCGATTGTGATTTGCTGTCGCGAAACCCTACTTGCTTGGTTTTTACCGGATTTGGATAGTTGTAAACATTTACAGCTCACCGATTAAAAAAATTCCTCCGCGCTGACGGTTTTCAGTCGTTGTGGGGTAATTTTTTACTATTGCGTTGATACTTTTACTAGGGGCGGAATCATATAACTTGCCGATAACGGGCAAGCGGGATTGGCACTAGCCGGACAGGGCAAGATTGAAGGCGGTTGATCGCCTGGCGTAGGCATATATATTCTAAGTGAGGGGGCAATTTTAGTACTTAGTGGTTGACCTGTACCATATATTGACTGTAGATATTCCGTAGAAGGCGTAGGTATCCAGTTGGTTGGTGCAACGCCATTGGGCAGTGTTGGGGATAACCAGAGCGTATAGGAACCGTCTGCGTTGGTAGCTAATTGCTGTGACGTTATCTGTGCAGAACCCAATTGGGATACTGGCTTGATCGAACCATAACTGAGTGAATCAACACCAGTAGTCAAATCAACAATACTGCCTGGCTTACCTGAGAATTGAATGGGAACACCGGCACTAGAGAGATTTTGAATCCATTGTTTGGTTACTTGAATGGATAAATTAGTCCCGTCCGTTGTGGGGTTATTGGCTATATAGTAAGGAATGCCTGGTTCAAGACCATACTGGCTGGCATTAGTACCGAAGAGAATTGGGGTACTCGCAGTAAGTACAGACCCATCATCCGGTGCTGCGACCGTCATTGTGTCAGTGCTGGCATTGACTGATATGACCGGGGTGGTAGCTGATGAATAAGCAGTATTTAAGACGCTGGCTTGGCTGATGAAAGGTGCCGCAGCCTGAGACGTATCCGGCTGGTAAATAGATAACGACCAGTTGCCGAGTGCATTGCCATTATTATCTGTTGCGAGTGGCGGCAGTATGCCGACTGCCGGTAAATTCGTGTCATTGGCGACCGGATTTTTGAAAGTTATACTATAAGTATTGTTTCCATTCAATGGCGTGACCCCGTCATTGGAGCGCAACTGGGCATAAGTGGCATCAATAGGAAGGTTTGCAATGCCGCCGGATCGCGTATAGATAGCACGAGTATCATATCCCTGATTGGTATTCGGATAAATGCCCGCGCCATTATTCGAATAAGACCAATAATTAGTCGCTGCTGTTGCCGGGACACTCATGAGAGATGCTATTTTCTGCTCACCCAATTCAAATCCCTGTTGAAATGCCTGTAGCTGCACATCACCCCAGTTACTTGGAATTGTAAAGCCTTTCTGGGTTAGTCCTATTGGCTTAAAAAGAGCCAACGTACTTTGTTGTCCGGAGGAAGCTGCAAAATAGATATTATTAGCATTAGGCTGGGGTATTATGTAAGTCGGCAGTTTCTTAAGTAAAGTACCCGAGAGCCCTGTATCTCTTGTCGGGAGCGGATTTTCCTTGAGTGACTCCCCTGCTTGGGTAAAGAATTTTATGGCATCACTGGGATCATTTTGCCATTGTTGAGCCTGGGTAAGTTGCTCTGGGGTCGGGGTTGGCGCTTCGTAAGTTGCAGGAAATACGGATTGATTATGATTCTGTTGAAATTGCTCCAGCGTGTTGAGAGTCACCATCTCCATAACATTTTCGCGCACTTGACTAACTGAATCGGGGTTGCTGGCGGGTGCCAGCGCGTTAACGCCTATCCGTGCCAACAGTTGCGCTCGATAGGTGTCAGATGCGATAACCTTATAGTTAAATCCTTTGAGGCGGACATTTTTTTTATCTGCATACTCTGAGTTTGGTCCAACCAGAAGGTAGGTTGTTGCTACTGAAGAGGGTGTTGTTCGGGTTCCTGGGTTGGCGATGGTGTTGGTGAAATTATCGTAAAACGCAAACAACGAGAAAGTCTTGTCAGTTGCTGGAATTGTAAAAACCAGATCCTGAAGCGTAAGATCAAAAGTGCCATAGATGTAAAGCGCTGATGGATTGCCTGCGTTGGTCGCCGCATTATTCCATAATGCCGGATCCGAGAAGTATTTTAAGGTGTTTGCAGGGGCAGTAACCAACTCGTTGTATTTAGAAAACCGGTAAGTATATTCTGCCGGCAGACTCCATACATAAGCTGCGGCGGCTAAATTTTTAATGGTAGTGGGGTCGGTTATACCTATAACTGGCTGGGGGCTCGATTCTGTGCTGTCTGCAAGGGCAGTTTGCGCATTTGTTTGCATACCAGAAGCAGCGATGGCTAAAAGCAAACATTTTGTAAATTTATGACTCTTCATTGTTATGCCTTAATCTGTATTAATCAAGCAGGACTCAATGTCATTAAGTTAAGCCGTTGGCTGAGCGAAGTCGAAACGATTTTACCGGCTTCGCTCAGCCAACGGTTTATCTTGCCAAGAGGCGCTGAACTTAACGGCATTGAAGCAGAACCCTTTAACTGGGTATAGATAGCTGGTTAAAGGTTGCTACACATCACCGGCTAAAGAACCTCCCCACTGACAGCCTCCTGTCGCTGGGGGGTTTCATTATTATTTTTTTACTCTAAATCTGATTCTTTTTCAGATTTTTCCAAATGTACATGAGCATTCGGATTGATCTGGTAAGCATTGTGAAAATAGTCGTTGATGATTTGCGTGGTACCTGCTGCGACTAAGTCAAGGTTGGCTTCTAGTCTTCGTACCCTGTATTTCCAACCTACGGGTAGATGATCTTTAGGTCCGAGGTGTTTTAGATCATTGATCGTAAGTGATGGATCTACTTGTTGCGAGAAGGACTGCATGGTATAGACATCTCCGGTGGGATCTATTAACTCATATACCAGTCTATCTTTTTTATACTTCCAGGTAGAGTCACGCGCAATCGTGATTGCCACGTATGGCTGACTACCGATAGTCGCTCCCCCACTCGGGATTGTTACAGTGCCTCTCCAGCCAAATTCCGTGCCGTTGACCGTGAGTGTGGGTACTGGATCAGGTAGAACTTCTATCAAACTGTCAATTACAAAGAAGCGATGGCCATTGAGGGTTGCTGATACCGGCGTTACACCATAAGCAGCGTAGTAAGCATCCATAACATTTTGTTTAGTGATAGTAGAAAACTGATCCACAGGGCAGTCATTATATCCTAAGGTATTAAAGGCAAATTGCGTTACAGAGTGGTCTGAATTTACAATGTTGGGCAATACCTCGCAGTAAGGAAGATCGAATAAATCGGCTGGCAGCGGAGTAACGGCGATACTGGTTTGTGCGCTGATTTGTAAGCCAAAAGCAGTGATGCCTAACAGCACACCTTTGGTAATTTTATTAAGTTTCATTTTATTTACTCTATATATTTAAATATAAAAAATTTCATGTCCAAACTCGCTATATGAGCTGGAGTTATTACGTGCAGTACTTGCATAATAAAACCGCAAAATGCGCATTAGTTGCACAACAAAACCGCAAAATAATTTTATCGGTAAACTGCATAATAATCACGAAGTGAATTGTCACAAAATGTCACAAGAATATTGAATGCACTATATCCATTATGTTAGAATGAAATTCATTGCTTTAATAAATGTTGAATGGATCTATAAGCAAGGCAGCAGTGACGGCTTATTTGCCAGGCGTTTTGCTTTAAGGAGGATAATTTGCTTGTGTGTGAAGCGCTGAGTGGATTTTGTGAATGTTTGTTAAAAACGAAAACAGAACGACAGGAGTTGCTAATTTTGCAAATTTTCTTGGGAGTAATGGTCAGGTAGATTGACTGCTATGTAAATGTACTCATGGCACCCTGGGGTTGGTGTTTTTTTAAGCTGACACTTATCACAAATCTATCGTCGGGTTGCCGAAAAGTGTGGCAGCCCAACCTACTGGACTGCTTGATATGCCATAACCTTTAACCTAAATCGACATACGCCTTCAGGGTTAAGGTAACTTCCTCGCCCCCTTCTGTCTTATTGCGCAAGGTCAGCTGTGCATCGTGCATCCTGGCAATCAGTTGCACAATGCGTAAACCCAGGCCGTTGACAGTATCACGATCAACACCAAGATCAGAATAAGTGCTTAATTGTTCAGGAGACATGGGAAAACCGGGACCTTGATCGGAAACACACAATTCTATAGTGTCCCCGACGGCTTCACGGTAAATTTGTTCTTCCCCATCATGAGCAACTAGCAGCGCAAGAATTTTTCGTCATCTTCAGGTAATCAAAAACTAGCCGTATATTTTGAACTAATTCGCGTATTTTTTGTGCTACACAGACAGCACCTTTGGATTTG
>CAIOMN010000041.1 GCA_903859415.1 uncultured Methylococcaceae bacterium | reverse complement strand
TTTTACTGCGAAGTTTTGTCGAATTGATGGGGTGTTAGTGGGGCAGCTTTCGCTGAGTCTGAGTTTGGTTAAAATAAAGCCTTTTGTATCAATAAGTTGTTTAAATAAGCATGTTTTAAGCCAGAATCAGGTTAGTTAATATTCAGATGCGTATTTTATCACAACTTATTGTTTTATATTAGATTATAGATTACCGTTCAGGCACTATATACCTATTTTGGTTTTATGCCATTAGCAGGTCAGCCTGACAAATTGATTTTACCAAGTTCTGTATTTAAGAAAGTTATTTAAGCCACATGCAATTCCTCGTGCAGAATCTTTCTTAAAACTTCAACAGTAATAGGTGCTGAATCAGGGGAAATACTATGTCTCAGAGCTTCATTAATCAGGGTTTGATAACCCTTGCCGCTTTGAGATGCACGCTTTTTAAACTCAGCAAGCACATCATCATCAAGAAAGATAGTAATACGGGATTTACCACTCTCACTCTCAGCTTGAAGCTTAGCAAGATGAGGAACTTCGTTAGCACGCTTTGCACTGCTGAAATCATATTCGTCACGCATAGTTATTTGCCTCTTTTGTTGTTGATTTACGGGCTGAAATTATCCGAATTGAATCATCTCGCAATGTGTAAATAACAGTTAACAGTCGCGCTTGATCACTCATGCCAAGCAAAATCCAACGATGCTCACCTTGAGTATCTAAGTCTTCTTGCACCAAAGCATTTGGATCAAGTAAACAACTGACTGCCTCATCAAAGGTAACTGCGTGTTTATTAAAATTACTGATTGCTTTGTGTTGATCAAATTCAATTTCCATGACTTGAATTATACATATAAAGTATGTTTTTACAATAAAACATACTGGGACAAAGTAACTTCCTCTATCAGACAAGACTTGAATCGGCCTTCCCAGAGGGTCCCTATACGCTTATAGCTGGAATTAAAGTAACGGACATATTGTCTGCCCAATGCTTGCATCATAGAACTGACCGCATTTTCAACTCTGTGATAACTGGTGATAACTGGGGTCTGATAACTGGGGTCAGAGTAAATTTAAATATAAGTTTACTCTGACCCCAGTTATCACTGACCCCAGTTATCATAGCTGAAATTGAAGTAACGGACATATTGTGTTCCTAAGGCTTGAATCATAGAACTAACAGCATTTTCAACTCTAGGCGTACAGAGCAGATGAACATGATTGGTCATTAATACCCAAGCATGAATATTAACTTGGTATTTTTTTGAGTAGTCTTTCAACCAACCTGCGTAAGCCGCAAAGTCCTGTTCTCCAGCAAAGCAAACCTGTCGGTTATTGCCTCGCTGGATGATATGCTGCGGAACGCCTACGGGACATACTCTGGTAAGTCGAGCCATTTCGCTTTCTCTGAAATAATGAATAGAAAGAGACACTATACAGGAAAACTAAAATTTAAGTTTACTCTGACCCCAGTTATTCCACCCCAGTCACCCCAGTTATTCCTGACCCCAGTTATTCAGACCCCAGTTATTAAGTTACTCCTTATTCTTCTGTATTCTGATATTCAGTTATTATTTGTGTACTGAATCTGGACCAGAAACCCACGTTGCGATTCGCTTAGACAAATCCACCACATATTTACCGCCAACTTCATTTTCGATTTCAATTTCATTGCGTTCTGGCACTAGATGCATGATGCGAAAATAACGCCCAGGTGTACTAACACCTGCGGCATCATGCACTGTTACCTCGTATACTTTAAGCATCCACAAACGCTCATTTGTTGCAGGATCAACGGCAACTAAATATCCGCCTGGTTGATTACCACCGTAATTATAGCTTTCCATATCCTGTTCGTAGCGGACTCCTTTGTGTACAATTGGTAACACTTGAGGTGGTGCTGGACGGCTAGATTTGGGCATATTATTGTTCATAGTCAAGTTCTCTGTTAAGATTACATTGTAGGTTTGTGAAGAAGCCACTGTATGGTAAGTAGTGCTAATACTGTTGGCGGCCCAAGATAGATTTTGAGCAAGAGTCAATGCAATAAACACCATCAAAGTACAGATTCTCATATTATTTTTAGTGCATTATTGCGTTCACTATCAGACAGGGCAACAGCGCAATCCGCCGCGAAAAAAGCCCAGTTGTCAGCATTTTTAATGCAGTCTGAGCCACGATAACCGTTATGCGGTCCGATGCCATACCAAGCATATCGTCTGTTCCCGTTATTGACATCATCTGTACCACATACTAAGTGGGTCAGTTCGTGGAGGATGATGCGTGTCCAGTTGGCCTGCCCGTTTAAGACATTACCCGCATTATGAGTAAAGAAATTACTTTCGATGTAGACGACATCCATACCCTCTGCATTTGAGACAAACGTAAATGCCTCGCTTGCGAGAAAATCAGCCTCGTCAGCATCAGTGGTGCCGCGAAAGGGAACCCAATCGGTAACAACAAAATGTCCCTTATTAAGCATTGCAATGATTTTTTTGAAGCCCTGAGTCAAAGTAGCAATATAGGTGTTGAGCGTCGAGTCATCCAAACCAGCTTCAGCGAACCAACGCCTCACCAATGTGCGAGCATTATCACGACCAGGATTCGGCCCAACACCAGCAGAGGCAGCAGCACTGGTTAAAACGATACCTGTTTTCTGACACCAAGCAAGAGCCTGCTGTGCTGAGTTACCGATATATCTTCGCTGTTGTTCACTGAAGTGCTCATTATGGCTAGCCAACAATTGCTTGACCGCACCTGCTGTACTAGCATTTGTAGATAGTTGCCTACTGGGCCAGTCAGTGAAATCAGTGGGCAGTGAGAACACCCAAACCTTGCGGTTACCAGACTTGTTCTGTAAGTAAATATGGCGCAGTAGTTTCAGACTCGCAGCACGTTTTTTTGCCTCAGCATTAATTGTGCCAGTATTACTATCAGTCCATGCACCTACGGCCTGAAGGATACCCTTGTCCTCGGTGATCTTTGTTTGGCTTATACCTTGGGTAACCTTCAGACGCAATTCACCTAACGCCACTTCTTGACTAGCATCAAACCCTTCCGCACCCATCAGCGATTCGAGCTTTCTCACTAGTGTTCGCCAGCCCGCTTCGTAGTCTCCGTTTTTGGCAATAGCAGTTCTTGCCGCATCGTATTCAACTTTAAATTTTTTAGTCCAATCAACCATATTCGCCTCAACTTATAACGAGTATTATAACAAGGGGCAGAGTAAACTTAACTCCTCCAACCCCTCAAATTTTACCAATCGCCTATAACGACCAGCACTCTTTTTACCTTTACTTATATAATTTCACTCAAAACTCATAAACAAACTCCCCATCAGCCACGCCAACATGCACTCTCTCAATGACTGAACCTTCCATCATCCGCTTCAAAAACTCGGCACTAATGCTAGGCAACAAGGTATTGGTTAAAATAGTATCTATCATCCGCCCACCACTTTCCAGTTCAGTACAACGACTGGCAATCAATTTGACCACCTCGTCATCAAAGCTAAACGGCACTTTATGACTTTCCATAACCCGTTTTTTAATCCGTCCCAATTGCAAACGGGTAATCGCACCGATCATTTCATCGCTAAGCGGATAATACGGAATAACGACCAATCTCCCCAACAACGCCGGCGGGAATATTTTCAACAAGGGTTCGCGCAAGGCTTTGGCGATATCATCCGGTTCGGGCATCAATTCTGGGTCTTTGCACAGATTGCTGATCATCTCGGTGCCGGCATTGGTGGTCAGCAAGATCAGGGTGTTTTTAAAATCAATCACCCTGCCCTCGCCGTCTTCCATCCAACCTTTATCGAACACTTGAAAGAAAATCTCATGCACATCGGGATGGGCTTTTTCGACTTCATCCAGTAACACGACACTATAAGGTCTACGCCTTACCGCTTCGGTCAACACGCCGCCTTCGCCGTACCCCACATAACCTGGAGGCGCACCTTTCAACGTCGAGACGGTATGTGCTTCCTGATATTCGCTCATGTTGATGGTGATAATGTTTTGTTCACCGCCGTACAACGCTTCGGCCAAAGCCAAGGCCGTTTCGGTTTTACCGACGCCGGACGTACCGGCCAGCATGAATACGCCTATCGGTTTATTGGGATTGTCCAGTCCGGCGCGAGAGGTTTGTACGCGTTTGGCGATCATATCCAGCGCATGGCGTTGACCGATGATGCGTTGTTCAATGTTGTCAGCGAGGTGAATGATGTTGTCTATTTCATTTTTCACCATTCGACCGACCGGGATGCCTGTCCAATCTCCAACCACCGAAGCCACCGCTTGCGCGTCAACACTGGGCAGAATGAGTGGTGATTCACCTTGCAATTCGTGCAATTTAGCTTGCAAGGCTGTTAAGTCTTCCAATAATTGCTCGCGTGTCAGCGGATCGACAGTCGGCGCGGCTTCCGCATCCGCTACAGCGGCTTCTGCGGCTTTTTCCAGCTCGCTGTCGGTGCCTTCAACTTTACCAATCAAGCCACGCAGTTGTGCGCGTATGTCCAGAATGCTTTTGACCAGTTCACGTTCGGCAGTCCAGCGTTGTTCCAAACCGACCAAGCGTTCTTGTTCGAACGCCAGTTTTTCTTTTGCCAAGGTTTCACGGTCTTTAATATCAACACCGACGGCTTTTTCACGGGCTATGATTTCCAGTTCGGTATTTAGTGCATTGATGCGTTTGCGGCAATCATCGACTTCAGCAGGCACCGCATGTTGACTAATCGCCACACGAGCGGAAGCGGTATCCAACAAGCTGACCGATTTATCAGGTAGCTGCCGCGCAGGAATATAACGATGCGACAACCGCACCGATGCTTCCAGCGCTTCATCGAGAATTTGCACTTGGTGATGTTTTTCCATGACCGAAGCCACGCCGCGCATCATCAGAATGGCTTTTTCTTCGCTGGGTTCATTAACTTGCACAACCTGAAAACGACGAGTTAACGCAGGATCTTTTTCGATGTGTTTTTTGTATTCGGCAAAGGTAGTCGCGGCTACGGTACGCAAGGTGCCACGCGCCAGGGCAGGTTTTAATAAATTCGCGGCATCACCTGTGCCTGCTGCGCCACCCGCTCCAACCAGGGTATGGGCTTCGTCTATAAACAGGATGATGGGTTTTTCTGAAGATTGAACTTCTTCAATGACTTGACGTAAGCGGTTTTCAAATTCGCCTTTCATGCTGGCACCCGCTTGTAACAAACCCACATCAAGGGTTAATAAACTGACATCACGCAACGAGGGTGGCACATCGCCTGCAACAATTTTTTGGGCAAAGCCTTCAACTACGGCGGTTTTACCCACACCGGCTTCACCGGTTAATATCGGATTGTTTTGGCGACGACGCATTAAAATGTCGATCACTTGCCTAATTTCTTCATCACGTCCAACAATGGGGTCCATTTTGCCAGAACGTGCTTGTTCGGTTAAATCCACTGTGAATTGTTTTAAGGCTTGTTGCTTACCCATTTGTGCGGGCGCCATCGCGCCACTGGCTTCGCCTGGCACAGCACCGCCACCGACTTTAAAGCCATCGCTGGCTGTTAAACCATGTTCAGGGGAACCACTTAGGATTTCATCAAAACGGTCAGTGAGTGTTTCTGCTTTAATTTTTTCAAATTCTTTGGAGATACTGGTTAAAGCGTGGCTTAAACCTTTGGTTTTTAATATGCCGACTATAAGATGCCCAGAACGGACTTGTGATTCCCCAAACATCAATGTACCAAAAACCCAGCCTCGCTCAACCGCATCTTCGATGTGTTGAGATAAGTCAGAAATAGAACTGGAGCCTCGGGGTAAACGATCAAGCGCTTCCGTAAAATCTTTGGCAAGACGAGAAGGATCAAGATTAAACTGACGGATGATTTTATGTAAATCAGAATCTTGTAATTGCAAAATCTGATGTAACCAATGCACCAATTCGACATAAGGATTGCCACGCATTTTACAAAATACGGTAGCACCTTCTATCCCTTTGTAACAGACAGTGTTTAATTTGCCAAATAAGGCAACTCGGCTAATTTCGGTCATTGTTTATCCTTTATGTTATGTGGTTTTACACTTAATTGCCGTGACCACCATACCAGCCACATGCTCATCTTTCTCTTTTCGCAACACAGCTGTCTCTAGGTTATGAATACTAAAACCTGCGTTGGTTAAAAGGGTTCTCAAATAGGTTTCGGTGTGACTATATCGGCCATGCAAATTCAAGCGATAATCTTTAGCCGAATCTCTTTCTTCCAGATTTTCAAGGGTAAATATAAACCAGCCCTTGGTTTTTAATGCGTTTGCTGCGGCTTGCACTGCGTCAGTCAAATCGCCGAAATAGCAAAATGTGTCTACGCAGGTGATCACGTCATAAGCCGCTTTAACTTGTGAACAGAATCCTGTTAATTCGGCTTCGATTAACTCATCGTAAATAGTTCTGGCTTTAGCTCGTTCTAGCATCTTTGATGACAAATCAACGCCAACCAGACGTTTCACCATAGGCCTCACCAATGCGCCACACAAGCCAGTGCCACAGCCGATATCTAGAAGCTGCCATGAATTAAAATCGGGATCAACCTGCTGCAAAGCCTTTCGCACCAGAAAAGGGGCCTGATAATCCAGGCGCTTCAGAACCCCATCGAAAGAAGCCGCAAAGCTGTCAAAAGTCTCACGCACATAAGCATCGCTAGCGCGAGAAGGCGCATTGATATTGGTATAAGCGGCATACAGGTGTAATGCCATCGCATTTTGAGGATCATAACTCAACCACTGTTTTAGCACGTCGATACAGTTTTCGATTTCACCCATGATATAGAAAGTTCTACTCAGCCTTCTATAAGCATCTGCATCAAATGGCTTGAGGTCCAGAGATTTGTTATACATCCCAACAGCTTCACGATATTGCTTTATATTACGGTAAGCATTGCCAAGATTCTGATAATTATGAGCGCTGCTCGGTTCAAAATCGATGGCCTTCAATAAATAGTCTATGGCTTCATGATGATGCCCTAATTCGTTAAGGGCTACACCCAGATTTCCATAGACGACAACAAAGTCAGGAGCCAAATCGATGACCCGACGATAACTTCGCTCCGCCAATTCGGGATGACCGGTCTGCTGATAAATGTTACCCAGATTATTTTCGGCATCAATATAGTCCGGCACTCGTTCTAAGGCTTTTTTTATCCACTCAACGCCCTCCTCAGAATACCCTTGCTGGTGTCTAAGCAAACCGAAGAAATGCAATATAGTCGGGTTTTCCGGGTCAAGCTCAAGTAATTTACGATAAACATCTTCGGCATAGTCGAACTCATTAGCTTGATGCAATCGCATGGCTAACTGTAAGGCATTTTCTAGGCTAATCTGTTGCTGTGTTTCTTCAAGTAAATCCACACTATCTGTTAGTTGGCTCATAAATTTATTTGATTTATTGTAAAAAATTATCTGCCCATGCTACACATTTAAAGCTTTCCCCAAAACGGGTTTAACCTGAGATCATCCGCATCTTGATCACTTTCACGCACTCCTAACCAAGACGTCCAACCTAGCTGTGTAGCGTCCCCCAACTGCGCACTCGGCACCTGATCCTTTTTTAACACCAAGTTCACATCCCAGCTCAATTCATCGCCGATATAATTACGAATAACAGCAATCAATTGATTTATCCTGTACCCGTCTGGCAATAAGCTTAAATAGTCATTTAAGTTCAAGGGACCAAATCGAACCCTAAATTTGTGTTGACAGCCCCATACCCTTGAACCCAATATCGCTGAACATCCAAGCTCCCCTGTTCTTGGGGTTTCACCCAGTCGAGTTAGATCAGATTGCTGTATATCCAGCCATTCACCGACAAATTGTTCAATGCTTACTCTTAATCTAAAATAATCAGCGAGTAAGGCGCTTATGCCTTCGGCGGGTTTATTTTGAGCAGCTAAAAATCCGGTGTAATAAAACTTGGCAAGGTCTGGCATAGCGTCGCGTTCTCGGAGCGTGTCTTCCCCGAAACCTGCCAGTGACCCTATGTAGGTTGAAAATCGATCACTTTCGGGTCTGTCAAAACTGACAGTCGGTTCGGTATTTGCAAAAGCTCTATAGAATAAACAAATCATCCGATGATGAAACATATCGGCAAAACCGGACAGCGTATGGTCACGATGATAATGAATACGTTCACGGATGTATTCAGTCAAATGGGTAGGCATTGGTCCATTTGTTCCGAACAATCCCATAAAATGCTGCTTAAGCAACGGCATCAACCCAGCTTTTCGTTGGGTAAACGAACTTAAGGTAGATGTTTCAAAGGTCAATGAAACTTCCTGCCCTAATCTGATAGGCGGCTCTTGGCTGGGGCGTTGTGATTGCCCAAATCGGGCATTATTTTTATAAGCGCATTCTAAAAGACGCATCACTTGAAAAAAGCCGTAATGGTAGGGCTCTTTTTGCAGCGATGCTTCTATGCGAGATGCCGCTGTCCGAGTCTCATCGGCCATCGCATTATTTCTCCACGGTCACTGGTTGTTAGCACAGTTTCGGTAAATGAATTAATTGAAACATAGTGAGCAAAAAACTGTTCCAACACTATGCCCAATAAAAACACACCGCTACCTTCAAAGGCGGCTTCATCAACGGTCAATGTTATTTCCAGTCCACGCCCGAACACAATTGGTCCAGCGGTATTAATACGGCGGACGATAGGTTTTGACTGAATAGATAATACCCCTTCTATTTGTTTACGAAAACTGGCATCGCTATTATCGCCGTACAAAGACAACAAACTTCGTAAAGCCGCAGCGCCTTCATTTTTATTGTTATTAATGAGCGATAAATAATTGAGTGACAGGTGATTGATCAACTTCCAAGTGGTTTCTTTATGGGCACTGGAAGGACGCGGTTTAGTCGGCCCAGACAGACATCGTATAAAATCAACTGGCGCACCGGTTTGAATTGTAAAATCAGTTTTGCCAATACCGAGAGGCAGTTGCAACGGCAAGTCACGATTGGTGCAGAGTAGTTCCAGGCCTAGTTGCCTTAAGTCACTTTTAAAAGGTGCTTCGTTGCTATCAACAATGGCAACATACACTTCATTACCTATATAACTGGATCGCGGGCCATGGAGTTTTTGCCTGGAAGAAACAACTCTCGGCAAACGCATGACAGAATAATAGGCTCGCAGTTGTCGCTTACTGATATCGCTGCTGGCCTGATAAAACGGCAAAAAGGCGAGTTGATCATCACTGGTACTGCCAAAACCAGTGACTTCCCGAATTTGATAAACTTCGTAATCTAATGGCCGGGTTCGATCGGGAACAATATGATATTCATTGGTTTGCTGAGTTAAATGAATTCTGTCGGCACGCTTGGGAAACACATTAATGGCAGGTGTACAAAATAAAGCAAATCGTGAGGGATCTATTTCATTAATAAGCCTTGGATTACTTCGATTTAATAAAATAATAATGTCTACTTCATTATCAACGCACTGCTCCAAAGCAGCTTGTAATTGGGTTAACTGCACAAACATATAACGCTCTGGAAATGCGAAATATTCTTGCAATAAACGGTAACCCTGAAATGAGCGTGGAGTGAAAGGCAGTAACGCTTCATTTTCGGCAAAGCCGAGTGACTGCACAGCGGTTTGTTTAATAATATGTTGCCAGGCAACCGGCCGATTTACAGGTTGCACTACAATCGCGAAGCTATTGGCTAATAGTTGCTCATAAATTTGCATGGGCATTTCGCCGGTACCTCGAAGATACAGAGGTAAATTATTTAACGTCAATTGATTAAAGAGTAAACCAGCAGTGGTTTTTAGACGTAGGCGAATCCCTGCTTTAAGTCCTGGCAAACTGGGTACGCCCAAGTTGGCTACCGCACCCACACCATTAAGATATTCTGCTTCTATTAACTCGATAGGCCACAGGATTAAATCATGCCCGGTACGATATTCGCAGGCTGTTTGCTCACCTTTACCCAACTGACTGCGAAGCGCCGTTGCTTTCGGAATTAAAAAACCTTCGTTTAGCGAGCCTTCCAGCAAATCAGGATGACACTGCACGACTGCCATGGAAGGAGTGGGAGCCAGATAGTGGGGATAAACCATGTCCAACAAATGCTGGGTAAAGCGAGGGAATTCAGCATCAACTTTAAGCTGGACTCGCGCCGAAAGATAAGCAAAGCCTTCCAGTAAGCGTTCGACATAGGGGTCTGCACATTCGAAACTGTCCAACCCCAATCTGCCTGCAATTTTGGGATATTCAAGCGCAAACTCGCCGGCCATTTCGCGAATATGTTGCAACTCATGGTTATAATATTTGAGTAGTCTTGGATCCATAACTTACGCCCCCCGATCTATAATATCCATGGTACCTGTTTCCAGGTCCAACTCGGTTCTAAGATAAAGTCGTAAGGGTAAAGGCTGTGCCCAAAGGTCGCCTTCAATGTCAAAAGTCATGGCATTTTGATTCATTTCATTAGCAGAAGCAGTGACTCTAACCTGCACGGATTCAGGTAAAATTCTAGGCTCGAAATCCCATATTGCCTGTCGTATCTGCCGTTGTATTTCTGGCAGATCAGTGCTTGATAACGTTGTTCCCACTAAATCAGGAATTCCATAATTAATAATGGAATGGTCAGCATAAGGATAGTCGACCATACTTTGAACGGTATCCAGCTTACTGGTATTTAACAACCAAGCCAAATCCCTTAATACACAGCCCCGCAGCTTGTTTATTGATAAAACTCGCTGTTCCCGAGACTCTTGCTCCTTGTCAGGTGCATCGTCAGTAAGACGATCCAACAATGAAGGCTGAAGACGTTCTTTTTGGGATAATTCGGCCACGATTTTACTTTACAAGGTTATTGTAATTTCACGAATATCCATCAAGGCATAGTCGTTTTCATTGGTTGTTAACAAGCGTTGCCCCAAACCGATAAACGTTTCCTCATTCAACTCTGTCCATTCGGTTTTACGAGCCAGTCTTATAGTTGAGTCTTGCTGGTTTTCTGAATCAGGATAACGTGTCGGAATTAAGCCAACCGAATCACCACCATTAGTCCAGACAAAATGTGCCGGCATCCACACTACATCACGTAAATCGGCAGGCTCGTCTATTTTAATGCTTTGAATTTGCGAAAAAGGTATCCAGTAGTACTGGCCATTAATAATAGCTTCAAGCACGGGGCCCAAACGTACATCAGCGTCAGCCAGCCACTCAAATGCCTCGCCATTGATAGTCCCAGCTGTTGCGGGGGCCAACTCAAATGCCTGGTTACGTAAGATTTGTGCTTCATTGTGTTGCTGGTCAGCGTTTAATTTAAGGGCTTGTACCAACAAGGCGATCCATTGTTGAGGCTCACCAAAAATCTGAGGGGTTTGAATCCCTAAAAAAATGTCTTTGCGTACCCGTTCACAGCGTATGGCTTCTCGGTAAGTTTGCAACATAGGCAAGTTTTCTATATCCAGATCACTAGACACATTTAACTGAGTTAAGGCTCTATCCCAATCTCCTAACACAGTAAGTAACTGAAATAAAAAAGTCCTGAGCTTGGGATCGGCTGGATTTTTTCGAACCTGCTGTTGCAGATTCACCAATGTTTCGCTTAAGTCGCCCTGGCTTAAATTTTTTTCCATTTCTAAAAGCATTGCAATACTCCTTACGAGAATATGCGGGTAGTCAAAAAAAAAGCAATGCGCCCATGATTAAGCTGGACGCATGGCTTCTACAACTTAGTTGTGCCTTACATTTTAACGTTTGCAGCAATATCCCAACCGACAGTCTGAACAGCATCCGCTGAACCGTCAGCCTTTTGCGGAGTGTATTCCAGCTTGAACTTGGCAAAGTTCAAGCTAATGTTTTCAGTTAGCCTATCTTCACCGCCTGAACCGCCAGTGCTGAGTGAAGTAATCAGTACTTCGGTCATCGTGATTTTTACATATTCCACTGGGGTAGTGCCAGCTTTCCTGACTACGAGGGTAACGGTATCATGATGCTGTCCGTTACAGGTAGACAACATCAAATCTGTACTCGATTTCTCGATGTATTTGGTAATCGACAAATCTTGTACATTGACTTTGCCTGCACCCGCCCCCGCGCCCACCTGAGCGTTACCCGAATTGGAAGCACCCCAACTCCAGGCCAGTACGTCAATTTCATCCTTATGCACACTATCAAGTGACTCGCCTTTGATCGCAGGTCCTTCAATCTTTAAAAATATATCAATAGCCATAACTATTCTCCTTTGTTACTAATTTAAGTTAATTACACAAAATTGTCTGGTATTTACTCAGTTCCCGTACTTTAAGCCAGACGCCATAATGAACGGTTTTAAAAACTCAGCCCCCTTTAGCTGATGGTAATTTGGATACCAAGCGCAAAGATACGGTTAAACCTTCAAGCTGATAATGTGGGCGCAAGAAAAATTGTGAACGGTAATAACCTGGATTACCTTCCACTTCTTCCACTCGTACCTCTGCAGCTGCTAATGGTTTCATAGCCTTGGTGGTTTCACTGGATGTTGCTGGGTTGCCATCAACATATTGCATAATCCAATTATTGAGCCACCGCTGCATATCGTCTTTCTCTTTAAATGAGCCGATTTTGTCGCGAACAATACATTTCAAATAATGCGCAAAACGACAAGTAGCAAACAAATAAGGGAGACGCGCGGCAAGGTTTGCATTAGCTGAAGCATCTGGATCATCATATTCGGCAGGTTTTTGTAAAGACTGAGCGCCAATAAAAGCAGCAAAATCCGAATTCTTTTTGTGAATCAGAGGCATAAATCCTGCTTTAGCAAGCTCGGCTTCTCTACGGTCACTGATAGCGATTTCAGTAGGACACTTCATGTCTACACCACCATCATCGGTAGGAAAAGAGTGTACAGGTAGATTTTCTACTGCACCACCCGATTCAATTCCCCGAATTCTGGAACACCATCCGTAAAGTTTGAATGAACGATTAATATTGGTTGCCATTGCGTAAGCAGCATTGCTCCAGGTATAGTTTTTACTGTTTGCTGCTTCTGTATCTTCTTCAAAATCAAACTCATCTACAGGGTCTGTTTTAGAACCATATGGCAAGCGTGATAAAAATCGCGGCATCGCCATACCGATGTATCTTGAGTCTTCAGAATCACGTAATGAGCGCCAAGCCGCATAATCAGGTGTAGAGAATATTTTAGTTAAATCACGTGGATTGGCCAGTTCACTCCACGATTCCATTTGCAACGTAGAAGGCGCAACACCTGTGATAAAAGGTGCATGGGATGCAGCAGAGATTTGTGCGATTTGCGCTAGCAGCTCAACATCTTGTGGGGAGTGGTCGAAATGATAATCTCCAGTTAAACATCCAAAAGGTTCGCCTCCAAACTGACCAAATTCTTCTTCATAAATCTTTTTAAATAAAGGACTTTGATCCCAGGAAGTGCCTTTGAATTTCTTTAAAGTTTTACCCAACTCTTTTTTAGAGATGTTCATGACTTTAATTTTAAGCTGCTCGTCGGTTTCAGTGTTATTTACCATGTAATGCAAACCACGCCATGAACCTTCCAGTTTTTGAAAATCTTCATGATGTAAAATAAGATTGACTTGGTCAGATATTTTTTTGTCAATTTGCGCGATGATAGACTGAATAGAATTGATAGCATCATCGGATACAAACGCGGTATCTTTTAAAACATATTCGGCCAACGTTGTAACAGCTTTTTCAACTTCTTCCTTAGCTCTATCTGATTTAGGCTTAAACTCCTTAGTCAAAAGTGCAGAAAAATCATTACCTTCCTGTGTTTCACCGACCGCAGCGGCTGTAGCATTTTCTAATTCAGCCATGCTTATTCTCCTGCCTCTGGTTTAGGTGCGGCAATCAAAGATTGCAACAAGGCTGGATCATTAATGACTTTGGCCATTAATTCTTCTGCACCGCCCTTTCCATCCATATAGGTCATCAAATTAGTTAATTGAGTTCGCGCTTCGAGCAATTTATCCAAGCCAGCCACTTTTCTGGCAATCGCGGCAGGTGAAAAGTCATCCATACTTTGAAAAGTCAGATCAACGCTTAAATTACCTTCACCAGTCAAAGTATTAGGGACATTAAAGGCAACGCGAGGCTTCATTGATTTTAATCGCTCATCAAAATTATCAACATCTATTTCTAATAACTTACGATCTGAAACCGGCGCCAAAGGATCTGCTGGATTACCGGATAAATCGGCTAAAACCCCCATTACAAAAGGAAGTTGAATTTTTTTTTGTGCGCCATATAATTCCACATCATATTCAATCTGGACTCTAGGTGCCCGATTACGGGCTATAAATTTTTGACTACTCTGTGCCATCTAACACCTCTTCTTACGTTGGTTATTGTTAAACTTAAAGTTATTTAATTACCTTAAATTTCTTCTTTTTTTCCTAAAATAAACTTGGCTTCATCGACACCGGCAGGAGCTAGATCTTGCAAGACATCCATAAAGTTTTTACCTACTAACCTAATAGCTCGATCAATAAACATAGGTACTGGGCTTGAGGGTTCATGCTTTTTATAATAGTCACAAACCAAATTTAACGTTTTTATGACATCTTGATTGTTGTTAATTACACCCAGTACAGACTTTTGAGATACGGTAACTGTGCCATTTTCACTTCCATTTTCCGCTTCATTTTCGTCAGGCTCCACTTCGTCATTAACACCTCTAGATTCTAAAGCACTGGCCAAAAATGCTTTACTTTCTTTTAGGAGTAAACGTAATTCAGAAAAACTAGCTGCATTGCCGATTCCAACGTAATCAGTTACTGAAGACTCTAATAAATTAAGATTATCTAAACTTTCGGCAATAGCTTTAAAAGTTTGCTTTAAGTGCTCTATATCAGCATCTTGAATAGCGCCATCTATGGTGGTTTGGTTAACCGCTTTTTCATTGCTGGTTGCCGTTGACTTTCCAGAGGCAATACTGAAATCTCTATAACCGAATTGTCCTAAGGCCCTGGATTCAATTAAAGGGACTTGCTGCAATAATTTAACCAGGGTTTCATAATCACATAAAGACAACAGTACATTAATCCGCTCAGTAGGATCGTTGTCATCGTCTGGGTCAAGTTGAGGGTGAATTGTGTCCCATCTGGTTTCTACAGCTTCTTTAAGAAGAAGCAGCCCATCATTTAAACCTGAAAATCCTTCAAGTGCTGTCAGCGAACGCAGGTAAAAAACCAGTAGTCGCAGATCGATGGATCTTGATAGCAAAGCCTCAGAACGTTTCTTTATATCCCGCCAGTTGGGAGGTTCTGCTTCAATAACAGTTGACCCCATTTGTTGCTCAGGTTTACCTTTAATAACCTGTTCAAGATCAATAAAGGCTGTATCGTATTGCAAATCTTCCCCGCAAACCTGGTCAGGGTCAATGTCCTTTAAAAAATCATCTAGTTCGATAGCCAATGCACTTTACTCCTAACTTTACAAAAGGGTAGCCACTATAATTGTGACATTATCTCTAGCGCCACGATTCAGGGTTTCATTTATTAATCTATTGGCAAGGTCCTCAAGCTTTGTTTCTTTAATCAGGGTTTCAATTTCATTAAAACTCAGTTCTTTATCCAAACCATCACTGGAGAGTAAAAAAACATCTCCTTTATAAACTTCGGCAATTTCAAACTCTAAATCAAGTTTGTCATCTGCACCAATGGCTCGCGTTATTACATTTGAGCTTTTAACCGACCAACCTGTTTTACCGTCCATGCTATCTTCACAATGATCCCTACTGAGCTGTTGTAACTGATTATCTCTAAATCGATACAACCGACTATCACCCGCCCACATGAAGCCGCAACGGTGTGAATCACAAACCATAGCAATCACAGTACTCCCTACGATGTTGCCTTCATAATCTTGTTCGGCTGTTTGCCGGAGTCGCATATTAACATTTTGCAAACAATTATCAACAACTTTAATATACCCTTCTAAAGAAGATGATGGGGTTAAATCATTTAACGAATTAACGATTAATTGACTGGCAACATCGCCTGCTTTATGCCCGCCCATTCCATCAGCAACCACCCATAAACCCGCTTCAGGTTTGTTTAAAAAAGAGTCCTCATTATGTTTACGACGCTTACCTGTGTCAGTAACGGCCCATGAGCGCCATCCGGACTCGGTTTTCGAATCGCTCTCGTTTGTTAATATATTACTTAAGCTCAAATCTATGGATTCTTCGGGAGATTGAAACAAACCTAGCGAATTGTTATCAGTTAAATTATTTTCTGTATTTTCAACGTGTACTAATTGACTCTCACTTTTTAAAAACCTTGAAAAACTGCCAATAGCCGGTAATCCTTGACAAACTATCAATGCAGGCTCTACATCTTCAGCCCCCGCATTACTCCATAAACTGTAACCGGGCATAAATGTTGTCAGTAAGCTGGTATTTAATTCAATAAATGCATCTCCCATACGTTCAATATTATCCATAAAAAAATGATAAGACTTGGGATCAGGGTCTTGAGTTGCTGTTGTTATATAGGGAGATAATGAAAAGGGCGAAATAGTTTGAATAAGTCGATCAAAGGCATCGACATCCAGATTGCCTTCTAAACCTAATAAAGCGGCATCTTCGAGTTTTTCAAACCAAAGATTTCCCGTTGAAAACAATAATGGCAATTGGGGTAGAGGTTCAATTAGAACAGCAACCGTGAGTGGAAAATAACGCCCAACTTTATCAACGCTGGGCATTAATATGCCAGCCACTGCATGATGCCCACAGACACCAGGACTTAACAAGAAGCGCCAGATAGGGCTGGTCAAATAACTGTTTAACCAGCCTTCGCCTAGCTCTTCTTGACTGCAGGCAATTGATCGTTGTAACCAGGGATCCCATGAATTAAGAAATTCATCGGGTAATCGCCTGGAAATGAAATCACCGACGATCGGCAATTTACCGTAAAAACCAACAGATGTTATAAATTTCAATGTTATAAACTCGCAGGAAAGCGGATACTATCAAATTCTTTTAAAGAAAATGGATTGTCTACGCTACTTGCACTGAGTTCGTAACGTGCTTGCATTCCTTCGATTTCAAAGGTAAGCAAGTATTTATCTTGATCTGTTTTTTGTATATGAGCCAATTCAAGCACTCTGAACCAAGCCCATTGCCCTTCAACTTCTTTATGAAGTTTTTTACCGTCTTTAGTATCAAAACCAAAACTGACCAGTCGACTTCCGTCCGTTCCTGGCCATTGAAAAGAAGCACTTTTAGACCCTTCGGCAGGATTATATTTTGCTTGTTGTCCTTCAATATTTAACCAGAATGACGTTGCATTAGTATCTAACGTTATTGGCTTAAGATTAAACTTTACTTGAGGTGCTGAACCGCCCCCAGCAAAGAAAATCTGCCTAATTTTAGATACCGCCTGGAGTTGAGCCAAAACGGCTGGTGATACGGTAATAGCCTGGTTATCTTGAGAGATCATTCGCCAATTTTTACCACTCGTATCAACAAAGGCTTTTAGATTGTTATTAAAAAACTGATCCAGCACTCCGCCTTGGGCAAAAAAGCGACTAAAGTCTTCTAAGGTTATATCCTTATTGCTCGCTCTCGAAAATGGATAACGACCTTGAATGCCTGCTTGATACAAAGGCATCACTTCACTTTGCCAAAGACGGTTAAGCTGTGATTTACTGTTATCTAAAATGATATCCTGGTTACCCGCAGCTAATACCTGTGTCATACTTTTTATGGGTTCAGGTAAATGTGCCGCTTCCATCTTCATTTTTGCGACAGCATCACCGCCTCCACCTTGCTTGGCTTTTTCTATAGCGACCCCCCCCACATTTGAAGTACCACTCAGGTCTATCATATAGCCATAAAGTTGACCGAGAACTTCAATAGTTCGATCAAGGGGCACAACACCACCTGAGCCTCTAACAAGAGATGATAAACCTTGAAAGTGTTCTTCAACCTCACTACCCAAAGGCTTCGCATTCTGACCGTTAGCACCTGCCGACTTAGCAGCATCTAGTAGCTTAGTCATTCGTGGATCGATTGCTTTTAACGCACCTGCCTGTTTAAGTTTTGCTGCAGCATCCTCTGGACCCGCTGGTTTGTTGGTTAAAGACGTTTCTTTATTGACTGCTTCTAATAATTTCCGTAAAGGTGAGTCTGGGCTAGAAGCAAACTCTAACACTTCTGTTGCTTGCGCTGGACTGCTGGTGGGTTTGATTTTTAC
>CAIOMN010000040.1 GCA_903859415.1 uncultured Methylococcaceae bacterium | reverse complement strand
CAGTGGTATTGGGGATATCGAAGAGTAGCCCATCAAACCTTAAAAATAAGCAAATTGTTTGCGGGTGTTTTTGGGCAGTCAGCTATCAACACGACGATTAGACCTGTTTATATGTCTCAGTATGTTCAACCCTTTCTTACTGAGGATACATTAAGGTATCTCAATGCAAACTTTGGGGCGCCTAATAAATATCTCTATGGCATTGGTGGAGCGCCTTATTTTTCACCACAAACCGCTTATACCGATATGGACGGTTTGTTTGCTGCGTTAAAAACAGGGTTAAACAGCATACTACCCGGCTTTTCTGGATTGCCCGCCTATACTGGTGGAGTCGTCTATAGTGGCATTCAATTCAAAAATATAGCCAATTATTATGGGCTAAAAACCCTAATGTATGAAGGAGGACCTGACTTAACTGTAAATAATACCAATCAAGCCCTTGTTCAATCGGCAGAAAGCGACATTCGAATTAATCAGGTTGTGCAAGCAGAATTAGCTAGCGCTCTCGGTTGTGGCAATGACTTGTTTATGTATTATAAACTGGCAGCCCCCACCAGCGATCCTTTTGGCGCCTATGAGGACTTAACGTTACCCACACCTAAGAGTTTAGCGCTTAATAATGTGGCTGCAACGCCATTGTCAAATTATAACCAATGTACCTCTTCTCCCGCAGTATTAACATTCACCGCCAGCCCCTCTAACAGCACCATTCCCTCTAACAGCGCCATTCCCTCTTTTAGTTCCAATCCCACTTCAATCACAAGTGGCTCGAAATCCGTATTAACATGGACCTCATCCAATGTCACCTCTTGCGTGGGCGCAGGAGCATGGAAAGGGCCACAAGCAACATCAGGCACGTTTACCACTCCAGCATTGAATAGTACATCCATTTACACTTTGACCTGCACCGCTATTGATGGCAGCACTGTTACCCAGAATGCCACTGTAAATGTCACCTCGCCAGTCCCTAGTGCTGCATCCAAGATGGGTGTCAATTTAGGTTTCGTAGACGACTGGAATGACAGACAACTCATGTTTATTGACGTTATGAAACAGGCACGTGGCTTTGCCTCCTTAAATTGCCCATGGGACCCAGGTAATTGCCCAGTACCTTTGGATGCTAATGGCTGGCCAACAACAGATTTTGGGGTGTTTTTTATCTCCAACGCCTACGACCCACTTTCACGCCCATTGTCTACCACTTATCCCAGTATGTTTGGCACCTATAAGTTGAGTTTTACGGGTCAAGCTACCGTAAGAGCCTACAATTTTGGCCTGATTCAAAATCAGGTATACAATTCTTCAACCAACACTACAACAGCTGATGTCGTTATAAGACCATCAGATAGCTATGTTGCACTAACCTTTTCAAATACCGCCAATGGTGTTCAAAATATAAAATTACTACGTCCGGGTTATGCATTGAGCACCAATCAGGTATTTACTTCAGAGTTTTTAAACGCACTTGCACCTTTTAGTACATTACGTACGACAGACGCACAGTTAACTTATGCTACATACGGTTCTTCCTGGGCGACTAGAAAAACAGTAACTGACCCAACACAACAAGATTCACGCGGTATAGCTTGGGAATATATCATCCAACTCGCCAATGCCACTGGTAAAGACATCTGGATTAATATCCCTGATAAAGTAGATTTAAATGATACCTCCTCTAATAACTATGTCTTCCAGTTAGCAACCTTAATCAAGAACAACTTAAATCCCAACCTCCATGTTTATGTGGAGTACAGTAACAAAATTATACAAGACAACGTTAATATGGCGGCTGCCATCGCTGATGTTTCTTCTGGAGCCGATACAAGCCTTAATTACGATAACGTAAACAATCAATGGTATTGGGCATACCGAAGAGCAGCTCACCAAACATTAAAAATTAGCCAATTGTTTGCAGAAGTATTTGGTCCAGCGGCAATCGACTCCACAATAAGACCAGTTCTGACTTCATTATATGCTCAACCCTATTTTGCAGAGGATTCATTAAGATATCTAAATACAAATTTTGGAACACCTAGTCAATATCTTTATGGCATCGGTGGTGCGCCTGATGCTTCACCTTCAAACTATTATACAGATTTGAACGGTTTGTTTGCTGCACTTCAAACTGGTTTAAACGCTATTTTGCCTGGCTTTTCTGAATTCCCCTCATATAACGGTGGAATAGTTTATAACGGTATTCAATTTAAGAGTATAGCCAATTACTATGGACTCAAAACATTAATGTATGAAGGAGGCCTCAATCTATCAGCCTACGATTACAATTCCGGTCTTGTTGAATCAGCTAAAGGCGATGCTCGAATTAATCCTATAGTACAGGCAGAATTAGCAGATGAAATAGGCTGTGGTAATGATCTGTTTATGTATCATAAATTGGCGGCTTCCACTGCCGACGCCTTTGGCGCCTATGAGGACTTGACCTTACCCACCCCACAAAGCACCGCACTCAACACAGTAGCAGCCACACCTTTATCAAATTATAACGTATGCTCAACAACAACAAATCAGTTGTATATTCAGTAATCCTTTCTAAATAGCACCTGCATCACTTTCAGTTGATGCAGGTGCTAATCAAGCACTTCCGAACCGCTTGGTTCAAAAACTTAAAATCCGATTTATAGCATCAAAAATCAACTGAGGCGCTAACGAGTCAAGACATTGGCTACGACTTTGCCGATGCCTGTCACAGCCCTCTAAATGACAAGGAACGCAATCAGCTACCCCTTGAATCAGGGTGATATTGTTGACCGTCTGACTGCCCACTTTATAAAATGGATTGATATTTTCTCTATAACCCAAAGGCCAAGGCGCCCACTTGACCGGATTCGTGGGTCCAAAAAGCGCAATGACAGGTGTACCCGTTGCCGCTGCCAAATGAGTAATGCCTGTATCTGGGCCGATGTATAATTTTGCACCTGAGATAATAGTAGCTAACTGCGCTAGCGATACTTGACCCGCCAGATTAATGACATTATCGGGTAGTTGTTGCTGAATGTGGGAAACATAATCAAGTTCTTGCTGAGCTGGACCACAAGAAAGCACAACATTTAAGCCTAAGCTATTGATATATTTTCCCAACGCTATCCAGCCATCAACCGTCCATTGCTTATAGGTCCATTGCGGATGAGGATGCAATACCACATAAGCTGTTTTTTCAGCTAAGAAAGGATAACGTGTTAACAACTCTTGACGACTATTATCTGTTGGAGGAACCAATGTAAAAGAGTGTGGTACGTTGATTAAATCCAACAGCTTTAAGTGCTGCAATACCGTATGGGTATCAACATTATCAAACTCTACCCAACGCTGGATAAAATAGCGTTTCCACCAATCTTTAAAAATTTTCTGAGGGACGGCAGACACCCGAAGCGAAGATGCCATTAATGCATAAAGAAAAGGCCTATCTCCAGTCTGAGTCACTACGGCAAGATCATAACGCCTAAATAACTGTTTAATTAAAGCAAACAGTTCTGCCCGACTTGGGCGATTAGGCGTAGTAATAATATGACTGATATCGGAATTACCTTCGAGCATTGCGGCGGCATTTTTATACACCAAAACGTCTAGCTGAGCATCAGGATAAGCTTGTCGCAACGAATGTATTAGAGGTGTTGCCAGCAATACGTCGCCAAGGTATTGCATGGCAATAACCAAAACTTTCGACGGCTTTGGTTGTAATAATTGACCGTTTTCCATTCAACGCTCTTTAAACATCGGCTCCATTTAACCAAAGATCATGCTTATTACATAGGCTTAAAGCATAAATAGGACCTTTATAGTCATGAAGTGTAAATGTTGAAATAGCTGCGGTATCTTTAGTTGGATCAAATAAATGTTCCTGTAAAAATTTATAGTTTTGATCCAATAGGACATGCTTAACAATATAGTGTTCGTAACCTTTCATCTCATGAGCGGTTACAACGGTTACCAACACTTCTTCGCCAGTCTTCTTTATTTCAATACTGGGTAAATGTGTCGCAACTTTGCCGCTCCAACGACCCGGTGCATCTTTTGTATAATAAATATCAGCGGCGGCTGGCAGTTTAACACTTTCTGCGACCGACAAAGCAGGTGCAATAATACCTGTTGCAACACCGACTACACTTAAACGAATAAAATTACGACGTTCCATTACACTCTCCACTTTTTAAGTTATGAATAGCCAAGACTATTCGACCAAGTTATCAGATTTCTTTTATTTTTTGCAGAGTTAAAATCTTTGAAACTCCCTGCAACACTAAAGGTGCTCCACCTATTGCTACGGCATCAACCAAACAATACCAAGCCGCTACACCGCTCGGAGGATTACCTTGCGGTAAATGTAATACCGGATCAATAGCCGCCCATTTCCAGGTGCCCTCTGCTGTACCAATTAACTCCAACCAAGTAGTAATAAAAAAAGCCGCCAAATAAACCATAGGCGAACGGCCTTTAAATAAATAAATTAAAAACACGCAAAATAGTAAAGCACCTACGGTATCACCTTGATCCGCAAGGCCGCTAACGCCCCATAAAGACCACAAGCCGCAGGCTAAAATTACCAATGTGGTAATTTCTCGTGCATAGGTTAAAAACAAGCCAGAACGCGCTAAAGCAACCGCCGTTAAATAAACCATGCCATGTCCTGGAGGCACATAAGCAGGCACATTACCAAAACGATAGGTATAACCACCCATAAAGGGTGAAGCAAAATGCTCTCCTATCGTTGCAAATATTACAGCGATCACTACCTGCATTCTAACTTCCTTATTTTCACCCAATAACAGGCCAATCAAGAATACCCATCCGCTCACCCCTAAGGCATTTTGTTTTTCTATAGAAGCCGTTGCGTCACTGATTAAACAGATTGCAACACACAAAAAGGTAAACACTGCTATAAAATAATCCCGTTTTTTATGAGGATATGCAATATTAGGATGTGGAAAATGGCGCAGCACAATTACCTCTTTAGAATTCTATTATTTAAAATTTCAAAAACCGTTATCACTTTAGAATCTATCCTTCATTATCAACTGTTCTCTTCCACAAAACTGAAGCACACAAAGCAGCGATCATTAAACCATAAAATGAATTAGTATATTTCAATGTAAGCACTTCCAGACTGATTGCGGTAATCATTATTCCCAATACTAGGCTAAGTCCCATTACACTGGTCCCTCTAACTTCCTGAACAGGAGATTTAATGCCTCGAATAAAGACCACCGCAGGCACGCAAAATTCCAACAATACGGCAATCAAACCAAAAACACCTGAACGCACCATATTAGCAAGATATTCATTATGGGAACCGACCATTCCAAACTGATTAATAGCCTCCTGGGAAAATGTCCTTTGAATTTCAGGCAGCATGAGTTGTGCTTGATAGCCTAAATCACCATAACCCACGAAAGGGCTTTGCTTAAATAAGATCCAGGACATTTGCCAAAATGAAAGTCTCAAACCTGCAGAAGTATAGGTATTGGACTTATTTATCCAAGCGATAACATCAGTGTAAATACTATTTATTCGTGTATTAAAAGCATCCACAAAAAAATATAAACCCAAGATAACGATGATGGTCATTAAGATATAGCTAAAAATCGCTGCTTTACTTTTTTCTTGCCAATGAATGATAACCCACAAGATTAGCATAGCGGGTTCGGCAATCCAGGCTCCACGTGTCTGGGATTTAAATTCCAGATAAAAACCCGCTAAAACACCCACGTATTTCAGAAGCCTTAAAGGGACACTGTCCTTATTAAGCGCATCTATAGAAAAAAAACATAAAAAGCCTAATAACATGGTGTAAACGCCAATCGTATTAGGATCAACAAAATAAGTACCAAATCGACCATCTGGCCAGACATCTTTAGGCGCTGGGAAGAAATAGACAAACAAGAAAAGAATTATTAGAGAGAGCGGACAAATATATTGAAACACCTGCACGAAATTAACTTTCTTTCTCAATAACAATAAAAAAACAGGTGCGCCCAGCAAAACTCTAAGTGGTCCATCATAGGGCTTAAAAATAAAACTTTGCCGTAATACTTGCGTAATAAGAATAGCCAAAAAACCAGCCGACAGCGACAGCACAACAGCCCATTCCGTTGGGCCAATATTTTTAAGTGTCCACGTTGATCTAGGCTGTCGTACAAAATGCAGTAATGCAATAGCAAATAACACAAATGCTAGCGTATTTGTCCAGCCTCTTAACGTTAAATAAAGCAAAGAAAAAAGCGATAGTGCAGAAACTAATAATGCATTCTCTATCCAGGCTGATTGATCGTTATTAATTATAAAATTTGTTTTCATACAAACAACCAGGCTATCACTGCATAACGACTCAATTTTCCTGCCAAAATAATTAGACATGAGGACACCAGAGGCAACTTTAACCAGCCCCCAGCAAAACAGAAAGCATCGCCAATGATGGGTAACCATGAAAAAAACAAAACCCAGATACCCCGTTTCTTAACGACATTTAAAGCCTTTTGCTTGTTTTCTGGTAAAAGATTTGCCACCGGAAATTTCTTTGCTGCCAGCAAACCTAAACCCCAGGTTGTCATTGCACCTAATGTATTGCCGATTGCCGCTAAAACAACTAAATAACCAGCGTTATAATGGCCTTGTGACACCATGTAGGCCAAAACCGCTTCAGAGCCACCTGGAGCAATAGTTGAGGAGATAAAGGCGCTTAAAAACAACCCCCATACTCCACTGAATGTTTCCTGCATTTATTGATCCCAAAAAAAACCCTGTGCCGACAAGAACACAGGGTCTTCATTTGTACGCTGCTTTATTTTTCGGGCAGTACTTTATCTTTATTAGAACCAACTAATTTAACCAGGCGAGACACCTGATTAACAAGCCATTCAATTAAAGCCCGAATATTATCAAGTACGTAGGCTACAACTTCTGACGGACTCATACCCTTAAATTTGCGTGCCAGGAAAGGGGCAACCAGCAAGCCCAATGCCAATCCAATCACTGTGACACCCGACACAAGAGACTCATCTTTAGCTTGCACAGTTGGCTTAACAGCTGGAGTTGCGACAACAGGGGGAGCTTTCAAAGCCGCTGCTTCGGCTTTTTCGGCCTTAGCTTCCAGCTCAGGCAAGGTAGCCTTATAATCGTCCGCAACTACAAAGGCCGTAACACCTGGGATACTTGGCAAGTCACCATCACCCTTACCGACTTTTAGCTGGGCTTTCATACCTTTTTCCATATGCTGGGCAATATCGCAATGCACCAGGTAAGTTTTATCTCCAGGCGGCAATATTAAAGTGCCTGAAATTTTGGAAGGGCCTGATGCCTCTATATGAAACATCCCCTTAGGATATAAATATTTGGGTAAACCATGCATCATCCATTGATGCCGAATATTGTCTTCATTGACAAAATGAACCGTTAACTTGGTACACGGTTTAAAATTAAATTCTTGGGTATCAAAGGCAAACATTCTGCCTGGAAATTTTTCAGCGTATTTATGCCCCGCATGAACCGTAATTTCTTTGGTTTCAGAAATACGATCACATCCACCCGGCAACGTGCTGGTATTTTGTCCCATCACCATACCACCGGCCATGTCCATCAAGTGGCCATCTCCGTGATCCATCAGCATACCATCATGCTCTTCATAGTCCACAGCCATTACCGACGCAGAAAACAAAGCAATCAGTACTCCAACTGATAAAAACTTCACCATTATCTAGTTCCTCTTTTACTTGACATAAATTAATGCCATTTTAGCTCAATTACCCATCATTGTGCTAATAGCTCAAATAATTAAACCTAGCTGACAAATAAGAGCAATCAAACTGATGTTACGCAATAACTTTACATATTAAATAAACTGGGTTTAAAAATATTCATGATAATTGCGTAACACCTGCCAATTAATTAACTTTTTATTTTTGTAATCACATCATCGACTTTACGTTTAAAGCCTGCATTAGACAAATACAATACGTATAAACCCGCTAAAGCAAAAAATGCATAAAGCAATAAATTATTTTTACTGACCGCCTGACCACCACCGGCTTTAAAGCCCATGTGAACGTCTAAACGCTCGCCTTGTGTGCGATTTTCAGTATCTGTTGGATCTGGCACCAAGGTAATATGAATCAAATACTGCCCTGCTTCAGCAACACCATTTGGCAACTCTAAATTAACTGAACCTTTTTTATGTTTTGCACTGGGTAAGAAAAATACTCGCTTACCTTCAGGCTCTTTAGTGACTTCAAACTCTACCAACATATTTCTATATTTCATATCCTGGTAGTCAAAAACTAACTGCGTTAACGTGTTGGTGCCAGGCAAATTACCGCAAAATTCTTCCGCTGGAAATGCATTAGGCTGGTAAGCAGTGTAATGAATCCAATGGGTTGGCTGTAATTCAAATTTACATTGATCAGTATCTGTACCGGCTGCTCCACCGTGCGCCCATACCGTGGCAGAAAACATCAATCCTAAAAGTGCTAGGAAACCCTTTCTAATTAGTTGTACTCTATTCATAATACCTTCCCATTATTGCTACATGATTATTATTATATGAAATTTTTAATGCTCTTCTTATTTTTGATTTCATCGAAAAAAGCCGCATTTGCTATAGACCGACTTACAGCAATGCCAACTCTAGCACACACCCCCATCTAAATAAAGGAATTGATAGGAATCTAATCTAAAACAGGCATTTCATAAGAAAATGACAATGTAACAACTGCGCTATTGCTATCCAACCCTACTTTTCGTAGACTTAAGCTAACTTATTTTAAACGGAGCCCCAAAAACATGTCATCGTTGACTACCTCAAAAGCATGGATAGCTTTACAAACCCATTACAATGAAACAAAAAACTATTCAATACGTGACGCTTTTAAAATCGACCCCGATCGATTTAACAAGTTCTCTATTAATTTTAATGAAATCCTTTTTGACTATTCAAAAAATCGAATATCAGAGGATACTGTATCCTTATTATTAAAACTTGCAAGCCAAGCAGAGTTAAAAGAAAAAACCCAGGCATTATTTTCAGGTGAAAAAATAAATACCACTGAACATAGAGCCGTCTTGCATACCGCCCTACGCAATAGAAGCAACCAACCCATTTATGTTGATGGTCAGGATGTGATGCCTGATATTAATAAGGTTTTAAGCAAAATGCGTACATTTTGCGAGTCAGTCCGTTCAGGCCAATGGAAAGGCTATACTGGCAAGGCGATTACCGATGTGGTTAACGTAGGTATAGGTGGCTCGGGTTTAGGCCCCAAAATGGTGTCTATGGCGCTCACACCCTATAGTTCCAGCTCCCTAAAAGTGCATTATGTGTCTAATATTGATCAGACCAATATCATTGAGGTCTTAAAATCATTATCGCCCGAAACGACTTTGTTTATCATTGCATCCAAGGTTTTTAACACCCAGGAAACCATGATGAATGCAAAATCAGCCAAGCGCTGGTTTCTTGAGACCGCTAAAGATCCAGAGACCGTCGCTAAACATTTTGTGGCCATTTCCACCCATGCAAAAAATGTTTCCGATTTCGGTATCGACACCGACAATATGTTTGAATTCTGGGATTGGGTCGGAGGCCGCTATTCTTTGTGGTCAGCGGTGGGTTTATCCATTGCCCTGTACATTGGTATGGATAACTTTGAAGAGCTCTTACAGGGCGCCTATGAAGCGGATTGCCACTTCTTTGAGACGCCTTATGAGCAAAATATCCCGGTCATCATGGGATTAATCGGCATTTGGTATAATAACTTCTACAACGCAGAATCCCATGCCTTATTACCCTATGATCAATCCATGCGCTATTTTGCGGATTATTTTCAACAGGGTGACATGGAAAGTAATGGCAAGGGCATTGATTTACAAGGTGAGAAGGTTGATTACAACACCGGCCCTATCATTTGGGGACAACCCGGCACCAATGGTCAACATGCGTTTTTTCAGTTAATTCATCAGGGCACTAAGCTGATCCCGTGTGATTTTTTAGCTGCGGCTAACAGTCATTATAAATTACCCGAACACCACGATATTTTAATTTCAAACTATCTTGCGCAACCAGAAGCTTTAATGAATGGCTTAACGGCTGAAGAAGTTAAACAGAGGTTATCACCAGAAGAACAAACGGATTCATTGTTGGTTGCATCAAAAGTATTTGAAGGCAATAAGCCGTCAAATTCGTTTCTTTTTAAGAAAATGACACCTAAAACGCTGGGTTCTTTACTCGCTTTTTATGAACACAAAATATTCGTTCAAGGCGCTATCTGGAATATAAACTCCTTTGATCAAATGGGTGTGGAGTTAGGTAAAGTATTAGCCGGTGTTATTTTACCGGAACTAAAAAATGATGAGGTCATTACCAGTCACGACAGCTCAACTAATGCACTGATTAATAAATACAAAGCATTAAGAGAAGAGTAATTGGTTTCTTGTTATAGCGGAGTGACTTTAGCAGGCTGTTTTTTAGCTTGAGCCACTCCTAACTATAAATATTTATCTCTGTATCGCGTAAAATTCCCTCGTTTAAGATGCTTCAGACACTAACCTCCCACTGAAACGCTAATCACATCACTCCACTGCCCTACCTGTTCATCATGTAACAAATAGATTCCTTTATATTTCCAGACCTGGCTGTTGCCTGTTACTGGTAAAATTTCACTTCAACACACCACAGAGTAATACTTTGAACGAGTCGCCAGAACAGCCATTAGCGGTTTTTTGGCAAGATGTAAATAAATTGAGGAAAGAATATGAGCGAAGTTACTATTGGAATTGCTAGTCAAGAAGCGGTATCTAAACGATTTTTGACGGCTTGGAAAACCGGACAGGGGCGGGTGAGCTAACAATTCGCGAAATTTCACGGCGTTTAGGGCGCGATGTAAAGGCTGTGCACGGTGACATTACTACATTGATACTTTGCGGCTTAGTAGATAAGACCGAAAGCGGAAAAGTATTATTCCCTTATGATGTAATTCATGTCGATTTTATGCTTAAAGCAGCTTGATAACTACAGGGGTTATCAGCTTTCGGCTACCCACTTAAGGCGAGACAAGAAGAACTCGTTGATGAAATCTTGTATCATGTACTTTTAACTTAGGGGAAGCAGGGGCGGTCAGAGTAAACTTAAATATAACTTTACTCCCCCGTTAGCTCTATACTTTCCAATGTGTTATGTAGTTATTATTTGTTTGTTCCCGCCAGCCATTTTCGACTGCCGGTGTTGACCCCAGGCGCTTTTTTGCGCCAACTCCAAGAGGATAATAACTTATGACTAACTATGCGTTGCGCGTCCCCGAATCTCTGTTCACTTACGTCCGCAAAGTGGCAGAGGAAGAGCATGTATCAATGAACCAATTTTTCGTCATGGCTATTGCCGAAAAGGTTTCCGCATTAAAAACCGAGACCTATTTTCGTGAGCGGCAATCTCGCGGTGAGCTTAGTGATTTTGATACCTGGCTCAACGTCAGTCCTGATGTAGAACCAATGGCAGGTGATGAATCGACTTGACATTGGATATAACCGGTTTATCCCCTTGGTTCAATTAAATATTCTCTGTACCAGTGGGATAAAAGTAAACCTCATAGCGTGTTAAAGAGCGTCCAAATTTTTCCATTTGAAATTAATCTGTGAGTCAATTCAATAGAAGCTAAATTCAAATTGTCGCATTTTTTTAGACAATCATATTTTCATGTAATGTGGGCTTTTTTATGTCTGCACGAAAGTAACTTTATACGATCAAGTTACTGTATCGACATATGCGATTAGTCGAAAATATTTCTTGATGGCACATGGTTTTCTTTGGAGGACAAACGGGGCTATCGACCCATAAGAGGCACAGAAGCCAGATTATCGACTGGCAAGTTACCCACGAAAAGCGGACAGTATATTACATCGAAGGGCGCTCGATCATTTGCCAAAAGAAGTTATTCGGTTCAT
Source organism: uncultured Methylococcaceae bacterium (assembly GCA_903859415.1). Classification (GTDB taxonomy): domain Bacteria; phylum Pseudomonadota; class Gammaproteobacteria; order Methylococcales; family Methylomonadaceae; genus Methylobacter_C. The sequence continues at coordinate 159 of CAIOMN010000040.1, read as the reverse complement.
TGTTCCCTTTAGATTAGCTTGGCAGACTTATTGAAAGTATTCGACAAGGGGTTATTCGCTTTACCAACAAACAACAAGATAGAATAAGGAGTAGGGGCTGTGCTTTTCTATTCGTGCCTTAACTATTAATTGCTTTCGATTGTTTTTTCTGCCGGGTAT
>CAIOMN010000039.1 GCA_903859415.1 uncultured Methylococcaceae bacterium | reverse complement strand
GCTGTAGATTATGAAATAGTTTTTGCTAATCTGCTGACGGCATTACAGAAAGCTAATCAATCACAATCGTTTGGTCTATGCAAGACTTGCCATTATTTTACGATCATGGATGACAGTTTTTTATGTGGTGTCACTAAAGAACGGCTCTCGCAAAATGATAGTGAAAAAATCTGCCAGGAACATACGGTGGTGTTATGGCATTTGTGAACAACAGACAACCGGACTGTCTTAAAACTGCACAACGGCGTCAACTCCCAACACAATCTGGTCAAAGCGTCGTCCATCATCATAAGTAGCCATTTGTCCCTGATTCCAGTCGTAACGAGCTTCAGGGCGAACCACTAACCAAGGTTTGGGTTTCCAGTTTAAGCCCACTGTCATATCGTAATAACTGGTTGCTCCATTCCCGTAGCGAAAGCCATTTTGATCTCGAAACCACTCGTTACGTATCCCCAAACCCCAAACATCATCGAACTGATAAGTCAGATATTGCACAACAGAATACCATACTGCGGTCTGGCTATTAGCGGCATAATCGAAAAGGATAGGGCAGTTCCGGTTTCAGCGTTAGCCCAGTTAATTCCACTCATCTGGCTCCAGGCACCGATATCCCTATTAAAATTGTCTGGCCCCGTTATCGCGCCAAGGTTCACATTCCACTGATCGTTGATCGTATAATTAAACAAGGCGCCGGTTGTGGTGAAAGGCGAGGACTTGAAGCTGTAAGTGTGTGATGAGAAGAAATTCAAAGCCGACGGAACCGATTCATAACCGATAATGGTGTAAAAATGACCGAATTTCCCGTTCAGGCCATTACCCACCGGTGCAAACACTTCCAAGTAAGCTTGCGGCAACGCCATATTGTAGTAACTGTTTGGGTTCATGAGATGGGTATCCCAATTTCCAGTTGCTTGGGTATAGCGGGTATCCGTACCGAACATGTAGTCGAAGCGCCCACCCACGCCCCAATTTTTGCCTTTAGTGACGACTTTTTCAATGAATAGGTCTAACTGATACAAATTAAATTCATTGGAACGGTCAGTCATGGACATGGGGCCATTACTATTATCGGGTGCATTATCGGTGTTGTAATTAATACCGGCTGTTGCCCAACCACCTATCTTCAGACCATATCGTTGCAGGTCTGCCCAGCTTGTTGCATCTTTACCGGTGATTGCGGAGACCAACGTATCTGGCGTAGCCTCATCAGCATTAGCTACAAGACTTATTGCCGTGATTCCACTTATAATCACTACAGATCGCAAATTTAGGTCGCGAAATAATTTCATAAAGAACATGTTGTTCTAATGAACGTCTGCAACAAACCAACACGTTTGGTTACGACCTTTGTTTTTAGCTTCATACAAAGCAGTGTCTGCACGATGTAACACTGCTTTAGCATTGTCATCAGCGAGAATACACGCGGCACCAATGCTAACAGTGGTCTTTACTAAACCCAATTTATGCTTAATAACAATCTCCGCAACCTTCTTTCGCAAGCGTTCCGCTATTACCAAGGCGTCGTTCTTGTTAGCTCCAATCAACAAAATGGCAAATTCTTCGCCACCGAGGCGTGCAGGCACATCAATGCTGCGTGAATTATTACGCGCAATTTCGGCAAACGCCTTTAACATCTCATCGCCAGTAGCGTGATCGTAAGTGTCATTTATTCGTTTAAAAAAGTCCAAATCCAGCATCAACAAAACAACTGCATAATTAGGCAATCGTTTTACTTTTGCTATTTCCTCGTCCAGTTTTTCTAAAAATATGCGGCGGTTAAATAATTGAGTCAGTGGGTCGGTGTTAGCCAGTTTTTGCAATTGTAATTCCATCTCCTTGCGCTTGGTGATGTCACGAACAGAGGCTTGAATAACTAATTTCTCATTCAATTCCATTGAATTGAGGAGCACTTCGGCAAAAAATATTTCGCCAGTACTGACTCGCTTGAATATCCATTCGAAAAGCAGGCTACCCTTATCTTTTGCAATAGCAATATTCTGGTTAGCTAATATTCGAGAGTCCATACCACAAGGTTGCTTATCCGGCGATAAATCTGCTGGATGTTTGGTGTAAAACTCTTCTGAATTTGCGCAGTCAAAAATTTTCAGTGTTGCGGCGTTACAGTCGAAAAAACCTTTATCATCAAGCAGCATTACGGCATCACTTGTTGAATCATATAATGTGCGGAATTTTTTTTCAGAAATCAGTAAGGCTTGTTCTACCTTTTTTCGCTCACTAATCTCTCTAAGCAAGGCTAAAGTTTTTTCGGAAATATTTTGATACATCCCTAAGACTGAGTTTATCAAAGCCTTTATGGCGTCATCAAAATCTTCTTTGGCTATCTTTTTAGCATCTGGCAAGCTGCGGCCTTGTTGCATTGCCAAGACAACTTTTGCCATACTTTTATCACTTCCAATAATATGGAACGCCAGCCAATGTGATAAAAATAAAATAATTTTTTCAAATACTTCATTCTGGCTTACATCATTCTTGTTTGCTTTTATTGCAAGCACATCATTAATAAAGCTGGCGTGTGTTTCTTTGTGAATATTGTACCAATCATCATCAATAAAATACTTTTGCCAAATAGCTTCCTCAGTTTTGAAATGATGCTCAGCATAAGCTGTCAATTCATTAAAAACATCATCCAGGCTTGATAATTTAAAATGATAGGCCAAATGACTGGACAACTGATTTAATAATTCAACCAGTTTCTTATGCTGATCGTCAATTTCTATTAGACCTGTATTAAAACTCTCATTCCATGGAAAAACTTCAATATTTTCTATATTCATTCATGTATGAATTTAAATGATGCCGCGAAACGACTCTCAACTCTGATTGGATATATAAAGAGCGCCCAGCTTTTCGCAGCTATTGCCCTCTGATTTTACTATTTTCTTGTTTGGCTCTCAGAACCACTAGCGGCGCAACAAAGTAAAAATCCTGCTATTACTATAGATAATGAAATTATAATAAACATAAACGCCACCTTTTAAAAAATTCTAATTTACCAGCATTAAACCCCGCATAAAAAATAGCCTTATACAATCACGCAAAATTCTTTGACATTACATTCCTTTAAAAAATTGACTACAGCGTCCATCTTTTTAAATGTTCGAATTTCTCCACGTTTTGTCCTTACTGTGTGAAGTTTTCCATCGTAATTTAACTCTATAAGCCATTCCCCACGTAAAATATCCATCTTCACTACAAACCCTTCCTTACTATCTAATAACTTAATTTCTTTTTTTGTTAAATAATGCAAATCGTTGTCCCAAAACATCACTTTTGGTCATAATAATTAATTTAGATAATTTGTCAAGAATTAAATCATGTAACATAAAGAAAATAGCAAAGGGATTTAATTTATACGCTGATTATCAGTCCATGACCAAAGCATTGATAAAGGCGCTGGAAGATTTGATCAATAATCTGGGGCTGGGGAAAACTTCAAACGAATAGCTTGAACACTCCACACAAAAAAGCCAGATGATCAGTCATCTGGCTTTAATCCTCCTGCTAAAAACTAGCGCTGCTTAAACAACTATGATGTGCAGCGGATCAGTCCAAAGTCCAACTCCATTGCTACCAATGCCTCTAATCCGTATCCAATAAGATTGGCCGGGTATTAAATCTGTCAGTTGAATGTGCGAAGCAGTTGAAGACCATAAAGCATGTGTCCAGTTTGCCTCGACCGTAGGGTCTAATTGGGTTGTTTGCACTTCATAGCTGGCGGACCCTATTAAGCGACTTATATTGACATCAATCGTGCCACTAAAGGCCCCTTGGGTAAGGCGAAAATCTGATGGACCGGGTAATGGATCATAACTATTATTATGGGTGGTCTCACGTCGTAAATCGTAACCGCTGCTTTCGAGTTTAGAAATATCACCTTGAGCCACTAACTCACAATAAGAGGCTGTATTTTTTAACATTGCGGTTAACACAGCACGACACTCATTTCGATGGGTAATCTTAAACTTATCTTGTGATAGGGCGTCTTGATAAGCTGTTACATAAGCTATCTGGGCATTCGTCAAGTCAATCAAACTAGCCATTTGTGGTAACCAGGGCTCAGAATAATTAACATTCTGAGTCAAACAAGTCACGATAAAACCAGACTTCGCCAAGAACTCCGCATTATTAAGGCGATCAAACGCGACAATCAATTTGGGTTGCATACATAATTCCTTTCAGTTAAGAGTGATTTAAGCGCACATACATTAAAAGTCAGTCGACTTATAGGCTACTAACGAGGTCATCTTTATGCACGCATCTAGTAAGGTCGCGGCCTTGGTATTGGAGTCTAGTCTAGTTGACAACAAATAACCAGAAAATTAATCAGTTTTTTTAAAAGAGCATAGTCAACAGTAAAAAAGGCTATACACACCTCTTGGTAAGTGTATAAAAGTACGATCGTATGCGATAAGTACGTTAAGACTCAGCGTACAAAACTTTGATGGATTGCGTATAGCCCGTTAAGACTCAGTGCATAGCCTGTTGAAAGTCAGCGTATAGAACCAGGAGAGTATGTAAAAATAGTATAGGGTGTGCGTATACACGGTTGCCGGCCAGTGAATAGACTTATCGATATTGTCCTATACGCTTAGAGCGATCTGCTATACAGCGGCTTGACTTGTCGTATAGCCTTTTCGTGATATGTGATAGACTGTTTACGCACTGTGTATGCACTTAATCCAGCCTTACTTATGCACTATTGGCGATCAACTGGGTGCATTGTTACATAGATCATGAGTACAACAACGTAAAATAACACGGGTATTTCGAGTAGATTCTCAAAGTTGCGGCTTACTTAGCCAAATACTCAGGAAGTTAGAACGGCTAAGAAAAAATATATTGCCCAAAAAAGATCTAGATTTAGTAGTCCAAAAAAGGCATAAGGACTAGAGAGTATAAATAAAAAACTTCCGATCTGATAAGAGGCATAGAATCAGAACTCATATGTACCAACACAGATTATCAAAGACAATTGGTGAATATCCGGTTACGACCCAAACCGGTCATAGGCATCCCATAACTGAGCGTCTGGTACCCCACGGCAAGCGGACAGACGATCTAACTAACTAACTAACTAACTAACTAACTAACTGGCACTACCTGTCATTAATAGACATTCGGAACAAATTCTAAATTTAATTATGGGCTTTTTCTGCCTCATATTTTCCACAAACTGTTTGTCAATTTTCATTGAAATAAAAGTTTACATGTAGAAACAAAAATTTACAGGTTTTCAAGTGTTTGTTATTCTAGAAAACACTAATAATCAATCTAGGTGACCGTATGTTTGGCAAGTGGCTTAGGAAACCAACCGATGCTGCATCGGTGGTATTTGTACATGGGATATTGTCTAGCGGCGAAACGTGCTGGCGGCACCCTAATGGAACATACTGGCCTGAGCTGCTGGAGCAGGAACCCACTCTAACCTCATTGGGCATTTACGTCTATACCTATCAAACGGCCTTTAATTCAGGTTCTTATTCACTTAGCAATGTTGTAGATGACCTTAAAGAGCGTTTTTTTAAGTTAGATGGCATAGCGGACAGTCACAAAATTGTCTTTATTTGTCATAGCATGGGTGGCATAGTCGTCCGAAAACTTATTGTGGAAAGGGAGGCTGATTTTTTGCATAAGCAGATTGAATTAGGTCTCTATTTAGTGGCTTCACCTTCTTTAGGATCGGATTACGCAAAATGGTTAGAACCAATTGCACGATTTGCGGGGCATGAGCAAGCTAAAGCCCTCAAGTTTAGCCAGAATAATCAATGGCTGAACGATTTAGATAGAGCCTTCATTAATTTGAAAGAATCAAACCGTCTAAAAATTTCTGGTAAAGAATTATTGGAAGATAAATTTGTCACCTTAAAAAGCTTTTGGCGTAAGCAGGTCGTTGAACCCTTTTCCGGCGCACGTTATTTTGGCGAGTCTTTTAAGATTGCCGATTCTGATCATTTCTCTATTGCCAAACCGTTAAACAATTTATCTGATCAACATCGGTTATTAAAAGCATTCATACTCGATATGATGCCAGAGTTAAAATCTGCAATGCACCAGCAACCGGCAACCACCAAGCCGGCTGAACCATCAAAAAACCATGAAATTTCTGGGACACCGCAAACACAGCAAGTATTCATCAGCTACCGCCATGTTAAACCGGACGAAGATTTGGCTCTGGCCTTGGAAGCGGCATTCAAGCAGGATGGCTTCCAAGTATTCGTGGATCGACGTATGCAGGTGGGTATTGAGTGGGCGTCCGAAATTGATAAGCAGCTTCGGAATTCTCAGTTTTTTATCATCTTGATTTCTGCTGACTCAATTCTCAGCGATATGGTTCGCCAGGAAATCATGCTTGCTCATAAATTAAAAAAGCAGGAAAAGCTGCGTATTCTTCCCGTGCGAATCAATTTTACCGGCGCCCTGCCTTACGATTTAGGGGGCTATCTGAATCCCTTACAATATGCCTTATGGGTTAAAGGCCAACCGTTCACAGAAATTATAGAAAATTTGCGCTTAGCGATCTGCAATTCTGGGATGTTACCGTTTGCCGGCCAAGCAAAAGGAGAAGTTGATTCGCTTACTGAAGTTCAGGAGTTGCATGATGTCACTGAAAAGCGTGGCGCACCTTTGCCTCAAATTGATCCTCGTGTTTTGGAATTAGCTATGGAACGCGGATCTATGGTTTGCAATTCACCTTTTTATATTCGTAGAATGGTTGATGATGACATTGAAACTATATTAAAGCGTCGAGGTACCACGACCACCATTAAAGGTGCTCGGCAAATGGGGAAGAGTTCATTGCTGGTAAGAGCGGCAGAACACGCTAAGAAACAAGGTCACGGGGTTTGCTATATCGATTTTCAAGGAATTGATGGGACTAAACTGACGGATCTTAACAGTTTGTTGCTGTATTTGATGCATCGCTTGGCTCGGGATTTTAACACTGATGATAAACCGGGTGCTTATTGGAACGAGTTTCTGGGCGCCAAAGACAGTGCTACTGACTTTATAGAGCGTGCTGTTCTTTCCGATCCGCAGAAACAGGTTGTTCTGATACTGGACGAAGCTGATCGGGTTTTTAATTATGACTATCGTAATGATTTTTTTGCTTTGCTACGTTTTTGGACTAATCGCAGGGCAGGGGCTGTTATTTGGGAACGGTTTAATCTGGTGATCGCTCATTCCACTGATCCAGCGCTTTGGATAGACGATATTAATCAATCACCCTTTAACGTGGGTTATACATTTGTATTGAATGAATTTGATCATATTCAGGTGGAAGAACTGGCAACGCGATATAGATTATCACTAACCCATATCGAACTTTCGCGACTTTTCGATTTGATTGGAGGACATCCTTTTCTTAATAGGCAGGCTCTCTATTTTCTGGCAAGTGCGAAAATAACTTTAAACGAGCTGGAAGACCTGTCAATACGTCAAGACGGGCCGTTTGGTGATCATTTGAAAAGGTTATCTGGGTTGTTATCCTCTAAGGAGTCATTGCGTCGGGCTATATTTCAAATTTTAAAGCGTCAATCCTGCGAGGATGAACAAAGTTTTCAACGCTTGTTTGCCGCTGGTCTGGTCGTCGGCCCTTCAAGGAGTGATGTGCAATTACGATGCAAGCTCTATGTACAGTATTTTGGAAGCAACTTATGAATGACTCGGTAGTTGTTGATCACGATTTTTTCCAAAGTAATGGCGGTACCCTTAAACCAGATGCACCCAGTTATATTGAACGACCCGCAGATCAGGAATTATACGACTGCGTCCTTGCAGGTGGTTATGCTTATGTGTTGACGCCGAGACAAATGGGAAAATCCAGTCTGATGACGCGCACTGCTGCAAAGCTAAGTGCAGAAGGGGTGCATGTAGCTATACTGGATTTGTCTGGTATTGGCGGAGATAGCCGATTCATGTCTGCCGATGAATGGTATTTTGCTCTCGCAAATAGAATGTTGGGGGAATTGGCTATTTCCTTTAAATTAGTTACCTGGTGGAAAGACCATGTTTTGTTACCCCCACTTAGCCGATTGATGAATTTCTTTCAGGACGTGATACTGAATCAATTAACAGGAAAGGTTGTCGTATTTGTCGATGAAATTGATACTACGATTAAATTGCCGTTTAGTGATGATTTTTTCGCATCCATTCGTTTCTGCTTTAACGAGCGAGCCAATAAACCAGTTTTCGATCGTATTTCCTTTGTGTTTTTGGGTGTTGCCAGTCCGACTGACTTAATTCGCGACTCGATCCGTACCCCGTTTAATATTGGTCGGCGTATTGACCTGAGTGATTTTAATGGTGATGAAGCGCAGCACTTTGTGCAAGGTTTTCACGAAAACGCCGGTTATGCAGAACGACTCCTAAAGCGTATTTTGTATTGGACAGGGGGACATCCCTATTTGACTCAAAAGTTGTGTGTATTAACACAAGGTGGTGAAGCCAAAGAGACACCGGAAAAGCGAGTGGATAGAGTGGTGAAGGCCGAATTTTTAGGTGTAGGGAGACGAACTAAAGAAGATAACTTAAAAGTTATTAACGACCGTATAATTGGTTTAAAAGAAGATCAACAAGCTTTGCTGGGTGTATATAAAAAAATACGAAATGGTAAGTCTCTTCAGGATCAACCGCAATCTCCTATTCACTCTACTTTAAAATTGTCTGGATTGGTAAAGGCGGATGAGCAGGGCAGGCTTAGGGTTCGTAATGAAATATATAAGCAGGTTTTTGATGCTCGTTGGATAAATCAATTAACGCCTTCACCTTGGCCACAGCGTATTTCCATTGGCAGCGTGGTGTTGATCGCTGCCGTTTTCAGTTGGTGGGTTGGTAATCAACAGCTAACTTTGATATCCGCTAGAGGCATTGTTTTAGCATGGCTGGGTATTGCTTATCCAGAGCCGGAAATGGTTAAGATAAACAAAGGCCACTTTTTAATGGGTTCGGATAAAGACGAAAAAGAACGTTACTTATTTGAAGGGCCTCAGCATCAGGTTACTTTTACTCAGGATTTTTTTATGGGGACCCATGAAGTCACTTTCGATGAATACGATGTGTTTGCTTTTCTGATCAAACACGATGGCGGGTGTACTGATGGCCACGAAGTCGTTCGACCTTCGGATAGCGGATGGGGACGCGGCAATCGGCCAGTGATTAATGTAAGCTGGGAAGACGCACAATGCTATGCTGACTGGTTGTCTAAAAAAACCAATAAAAACTACCGATTGCCTACCGAGGCAGAATGGGAGTACGCCTGTCGGGCCGGAACCCGCACCCCGTTTTCATTTGGCGATAACATTACACCAGATCAGGTTAACTACAATGGCGATTTTCCTTATAACGGTGCTGCCAAGGGGTTGTTTCGACAACAAACAGTACCAGTCAAAACGTTGCCTGCCAATCCTTGGGGCCTCTATGAGATGCATGGCAATGTTTGGGAATGGTGTTCTGACTGGTATGGTAATTATGAAAGGAAAGATGTGGTTGATCCTGTCGGGCCTGAGAATGGCTCTGACCGCGTGTTGCGTGGTGGTTCTTTGTACTACAACGCACGGTACGCGCGTTCGGCTTACCGTTACGGGTTCTATCCCGCTGTTCGTAACGTCAACTTCGGTTTCCGTCTTGCTCTAGGTCAGGAGGGGGTATCCTCAGGGCAGGAAAGCAAGCATAGGGAGACCGGACGGACAGACGCGCAGGTGCGCGGCGGTCAGTCAGGTCTTAGCATGTCAGAGAAGATGAGCCAGGTTGAAATGATTCCATGAAATTGCAATTTTTTTGTATACCAGCAAAGTGGCCTGAAGAGGCTCAACAAATGTTGAATGCATTTTGTGCTCAACATCGGGTGACGACAATGGAAAAGCATTTTGTTGATTTAGGCGCAGAAAGTTACTGGTCGATTTGCGTTACTTTTGTTGATGGTACAAACCTGCCTCTATCTTCTGGTATTGCTAATCGCCGCGATCGAATCGATTATCGTGACGTACTAAACGAGCAGGATTTTGTTATTTTTGCACAACTTAGAAATTTGCGTAAATTATTGTCTGAGCAAGAAGGTATCCCGGCTTATGCGTTGTTTACAAACGAACAATTGGCAGAAATGGTTACTCGACGGGTCAGGTTAGAAAGTGAGATGGCAAAAATTGAGGGCGTCGGTAAAGCTCGTTTAGAAAAATATGGCAGTGCTTTTTTGCAACTGCTAAACACTGCAATTTCAGAACAACAGGAAAATTTCAATGCACCCTCTGCGCATTGAAATTGATGATATTGCAGCTTTGCATAATCTGCATGTCGCTACATTTAAGGCTGCTAAAGGTAAACGTACACGTCCAGTTGTAATTGATTTTTTAAGTGAAATGGATGATCGCTTAGAGAAGTTGCATTTGGATATTATGGCAGAACGGGTACCATATGGTTTATATCGATCATTTATCATTCATGATCCAAAACAGCGCCTTATTCACGCAGCTTGTTTTGAAGATAGAATCTTACATCATGCCATTATGAATTTAGCAGAACCTATCTTTGAGAAATCGCTAGTTTCATCAACTTTTGCCTGTCGTCCAGGTAAAGGTGTGCATCGTGCTGTATTTCAAGTACAAAAAAATTTACAGCGTTATCCTTGGTTTGTTCAGGTGGACGTCAATGGCTATTTTCCGGCTATTGATCATCATTATTTATTAAATATATTGGCTCGTCGTTTTAAAGGGGGAGAATTTATAGCTCTACTTAGTCGTATTGTGGAGTCCTATCAGTCTTCTCCGGGTAAAGGCCTACCAATTGGATCATTGATGTCGCAGTATTTTGCTAACTATTACCTGGATGGATCTGATCGCTTTTTACTTAATCATCCATGCGTAAATGCCCATGTACGATATATGGATGATATCGTCTGGTGGTGTCAGGATAAGGTAAGTGCTAAGCAAGTGTTTAATGAACTTAGTGATTATCTGGCTGAGGTTTGTAAATTACATTTAAAACCCAATGTGATTATTAATCGTAGCGCCTTAGGATTAACTTATTGCGGCTTTAGAATTTCCCCTGGAATTATTCGTTTAACGAAACGCAAGCAAAGAAGGTATCAATTATTGCGAGAGCGATCAGAAAGCATGTGGGCACAAGGTTTGACTTCAGAAAGAGAATTACAAACCTATTACGATGCCATTTTTGCCGGAACTCTACCCGCACAGAGTCAAGCTTGGCGTAAACAAAATTTGCAATTTCACCCAACAGTGTACGAAAATGGATTTGGGTGATAACCGAAGGCTCTAACCGCGTGTTGCGTGGTGGTTCTTGGAACAACAACGCACGGAACACGCGTTCAGCTAACCGTAACAGGAACTATCCCGCTGAACGTAACGACAACATCGGTTTCCGTCTTGCTCTAGCTCAAACGATTGTGGATACTCCATTTGACCAGGTCGTCATCCAGACTGCACAGGTTTGCGGCAAAAACAAAATGCACGCCGATGCGTTAGTCGATTTAACTCAAAAGCCCATCGGCGCTGCGCATCTAATCACTATTACGATTACGATAATTAGTATTAAACGAATTTGATGCAAACCGGATTGAATAGTAAGACCAAAAGTGGTTATTTTTTGAAGAAAACTTTAAAAACTGCCTTTTGAATTTGTTGTGAACGGCGGCTATGAGTAATTGACCTGCCGTTAATTTACATTCCCCGATAGTCTCTTCTTGGCACAAACCGATCTGCCACCTTTCAGAACCAAATCATCACTTACCGCAATCTGTAACGAAGCATATAAACATTCCACACAAAAAAGCCAAGTGATCACTCACCTGGCTTTAATCCCCTCGCTAAAATCTGGCGTTGCTTAAATAACCGTTATATGTAGTTGATCACTCCATAGCCAACTCAATAGACAATCCCCCACAATCAGCAGCGCCAGCCCACTTTATATGAGCAGTTCGACGGCAAGACTCAGTAATGTAAGCACCAGGCTTCCCACCAATGCAGAGCCAAACCCCTGAACACGAATGCCCGATACAAGCGCTGCCATCAACCATAGCATAAGTCCGTTGATTACCAAAAGAAAAAGCCCAAAGGTAACAACCGTAAAAGGCAAGGTCAGGAGTATCATCAATGGTTTTACAACGGCATTCACGAAACCGAGCACCAGCGCACCGACAAGCGCAGACCCGAAATCCCGCACATAAAAGCCGCTGACGAGGTTGGACACAAGCAGCAATAAGACAGCTGTTAAAATGAGATGTTCAAGGAAGATAAGCATAAGTACTCCTATTGAATTGATAGTGTTGAGTCGCTTAAACAGATGCCGGGTTTGTCAGCGATGGTTTTTAGAGGTTGGTACATCGTAGTTTACCGGGTAATGATAAAGATTACGCATTTTAACATGCTGCTAATTTGCATGTCCTTAAATGACAAATTAATCCTGTCATGCTAACATTGGTCGGTTTATTAAACGATTTGTAAATAATCTTATGGTAATTTCATGCGTTAATCGGAAGTATAGTGCTCTGATGAACTTTGATATGACTAACACTAGACGCTGCACTTAAACGAAAATATGAGGGTACGGGCTGGATAATGAATAATGATTCCCGATTAGGTAATAAAAACGCTATGCTTTACAACGCTGAATTATCGCAGGATAGCTGCGGTGTGGGTTTTATCACTCACAAACAAAGTAAACAAACGCATGATTTGCTGGTTAAATCTCATGAAGCCTTATGTACTATTCCGCATCGTGGCGGGATGAGCGCAGAAGGGATAGGCGATGGTGCAGGCGTTAATATCGATTTATCTCTTAAATTCTTTCGTAAAATAACCGGCATCAAGACGCTTGAGCTGGGTGATTTTGGCGTTGCTAATTTCTTCTTTCCTGAAGACCATGATCACTACGATTCAGCGGCTAATGAACTCATTGAGCGTCATTTCATCAGCTTTGATTTACCTATCCTGTTGTGGCGCAATGTGCCTGTAGATAATCAGGTGCTCAATGCAGCCTCAATTAAAGCTCAGTTACCTATCAAGCAGTGCGTTTTCGGTCGTCCGGAAAGCTTGAAAAAAGCGTCTCATAAAGCCTTTGAAAAGCATATTCAAGCGGCCTTGCTGGATCTGGAAGTTGAAGGCTTTAGTCGCGCTGAATTAACCGGCTTTTACCCCTTATCCATGAGCTCACGTACTCAGGTTTATAAAGGCCGGTTAAATTCTTTTGAAGTAATTCCTTATTTCATCGATCTGTATGACACGGATCATGAAATTAGCACGCTGTTTTTCCATACCCGGTTTTCTACCAATACCGCCCCTGCAACGATGATGGCGCAGCCGTTCCGGTACATGGCGCACAACGGCGAACTGAATACCGACAAGAAAAATCGTTTAAGTGAAAGTGCGATTGCCAGACAGCATAACAAGCATGTTATTTTTCCGAAAGGGCAATCAGATTCCGGTCGGCTTGATCAAACCTTGACGCGCCGTATCAATGAAGATGATATGGATATTGTCACTGCGGTGTTAGCCATGATGCCGCCTGCCTGGGAAAATGACACCACCTTATCGCCTTCAGTCCGTGCGATGCTGGAGTATTTTAGCCTTTACGAAGAAAAGAATGACGGTCCAGCGGCCTTGATTTTTAATGACGGTATTCGTGTGGGTGCGCGTTTAGATCGTTTAGGCTTGCGGCCTTTGCGTTCGGTTGAAACGCATGAGTATTTGGCGGTGATGTCAGAAGCGGGTCAAATTGATTTCCCCCCTAAAGAGGTTGTAAAACGAGGCCGTATTGAGGCCGGTGG
>CAIOMN010000038.1 GCA_903859415.1 uncultured Methylococcaceae bacterium | reverse complement strand
CTTAAATTATTTAACCCGATCGTATTTTCTAAAAAATCAATTAGTAGCATTTGGAAAAGATTTTTTTTATTATCAATGCTAGAATTTAATCATTAACAATTAAATATATTTAGATAATGTTGACGGACGCCTCCAATATTCCTTTTGATATAGAATTTAAGAGTACCTCATTTTCTGTGCCAGTATTAGTAATTACTACTGATGACATGGATGTTATTGAGCAGAAGCTTCAAGACAAGGTGAGTCAGGCCCCTGAGTTCTTTAAAAATTCACCTTTGGTATTAGATTTACAGGAAGCAAATAATCAAGGTTGTTTAATTGATTTCATCAAGCTTGCTGAGCTTATTCGTAAGGTAGGTTTGTTCCCTATTGGTATTCGTGGCGGAAATGAGCAACAGAATAAACAGGCATTGCGTTTGCAAATTCCGGTTCATGCTCTATCGGGTCGAGATGTACCTTTAGAGGAAAAAAAACAAAAAAGTATTAGTCATGAGTCAGAAGCTAATGCAGTTGTAAGTTCGAATATTACAGCATCAGCAACTACGTTAATTACATATCCTATTCGCTCAGGGCAACGGATTTATGCTAAAGGTGATTTAGTTGTTTTAACGCAGGTTAGTGCGGGTGCAGAGATTATAGCTGAAGGAAATATTCACGTTTATAATACATTAAGGGGGAGAGCATTGGCGGGAGTTCGGGGGGATGTTGATGCACGCATTTTCTGTTTTGATCTTCAGGCTGAGCTGATTTCTATTGCGGGTAATTATAAAATTAGTGAAGATTTGGGTGACTCTGTTAAAGGTAAGCCCGTTCAAATTTATTTGCAAGACCAAGCATTAATTATCAAAGATATTGAGTTACACCATTAACGTAGAGGAAAATTTTGTGGCAAGAATCATAGTCGTAACATCTGGTAAGGGCGGTGTTGGTAAAACAACAACTAGTGCTGCAATTGCCATGGGGCTTGCAAAAAGGGGTCATAAAACAGCAGTTATTGATTTTGATGTTGGCCTTCGTAATTTAGATTTAATTATGGGCTGTGAGCGTCGAGTAGTCTATGACTTTGTTAATGTGATTAATGAAGAAGCAACCCTAAATCAAGCATTAATTCGGGATAAAAATTGTAATTTACTTTATATTTTACCTGCTTCGCAAACACGTGATAAAGACGCCCTGAGTCAAGAAGGGGTTGGTCGCGTGCTTGATGAGTTGAAAAAAGATTTTAAGTATATTGTATGTGATTCTCCGGCTGGTATTGAAAAAGGTGCTCAT
This sequence comes from uncultured Methylococcaceae bacterium, assembly GCA_903859415.1. Taxonomy (GTDB): domain Bacteria; phylum Pseudomonadota; class Gammaproteobacteria; order Methylococcales; family Methylomonadaceae; genus Methylobacter_C. The sequence continues at coordinate 7,188 of CAIOMN010000038.1, read as the reverse complement.
TTGGCAATGTATTTTGCTGATGATGCTTTTGTTGTAACAAACCCAGAAGTATCTTCTGTGCGAGATTCAGATCGTATGTTAGGTCTTTTGGCAAGTAAATCGCGTAGGGCAGAACAGAACGAAGAGCCGATTAATGAGTTCTTGCTGTTAACCCGCTATTCTCCAGATAGAGTTAAATTAGGGGAAATGTTAAGCGTTGATGACGTGCAGGATATTTTGTCTCTGCATTTGTTGGGTGTTATTCCAGAGTCAAAGTCTGTATTAAATGCATCAAATTCGGGTATGCCTGTTATTCTTGATGAAAAGAGTGATGCCGGTCAAGCCTATGCGGATATTGTTGCTCGTTATTTAGGTGAAGATAGGCCTCATCGATTTATTGATGATAAAAAAGGTTTTTTTAGGAAGCTTTTCGGAGGTTAGTCATGAGTTTATTAGATTATTTTAGAATATCTAAAGTCGGAACGGCGTCCGTTGCAAAAGAAAGGCTGCAAATCTTGGTTGCTCATGAAAGATCTTCAAAGAATCAGCCTTCTTATCTTCCGCAATTGCAAAAAGAATTGCTGGCTGTTATACAGAAATATGTTAACGTCGGCCAAGATGCTATTTCTGTTAGTTTTGAACAGGATGAAGAGCAAGAGACGCTGGAGCTTAATATTGTGCTTCCAGATCAGAAATAAAACACACTTAATTACATGTCGCCATTTACAGGTGGAATTAGTAAAAATTGGCTTTTCATAATAAACTTTGAATCGTAATATTTATACATTGCCTATCTTTAATTTGGGCGATATTTTTCAAATGACCTTTATACGGGTGACTTAAAATGCTTAATACAATTGGTGAGGCTGCTGGTAGCGTCTGGCAATATTTGGATAAAAACGGATCGGCTAGTGTGACTAAAATTACTAACGAAACTGGGCTTAATAAAAGTGACGTTCAAAGAGGAATTGGTTGGTTGCTTAAGGAAGATAAGCTTTTGATTGAAGTGGTTGGCCGTACTGAAACAATTTCCCTAAAATAGAACAGAGCGAGACGAAAGGGAAATCCTTTCGTCTTTTTTGTTTCTTTTAAATAGTCAGGTAATAAGCTTGTTTTATTTCACTGACCAGCAAGCAATTCTAGTGGTCAGATACAGCTTAGAAGCATGTGTGTAGTGGCTAATCCTAAAATACCACCGCTTTTATATCCAAATTGATCAAATCTGAGTCTGTAATAATATAAACGGACTCGCGTGAAGTCCCTCATGCGGATAGAATATGTTGCTTTAATATTAGTTTATTTGGATAGTGTTTATGAAGTTTAAAGGCGTTGTAATTGGTCTTTGTTTATTTTTTTCGTTTCATTGTTTTGCGGTTGAAAAAACGGTTATTCGTATTGGGGTTCAAGCCGCTGGTACTTTAGAGTGGGAGTTAACTGCTTTACAAGCTGATCCATTATTTAAATCCAGTGATTTTCAGTTAAAAATCGAGCATCTTGCCAATGCGGAGGCAGGTAAAATTGCATTGCAGTCTGGGTCGGTTGATGTGATTGTGTCTGATTGGGTTTGGGTTTCAAGCCTTAGAGCCGACGGTGCCGATTTTACATTCTATCCTTATTCGAATACGTCGGGCGCATTAGTGGTGCCAGAAAATAGTTCTATTCGTTCAGTCGAAGATCTTAAGGGTAAACGCTTGGGAGTTGCGGGTGGTGAGCTGGATAAGAACTGGTTGTTGTTGCAGGCATTGGCACAAAAAAACAACCTGAATTTAGAGTCGTCTGTCGAAAAGACGTTTGGTGCGCCACCTTTAATTAATGAGCAAATCAAACAAAATCGTGTTGATGCTGTATTAACTTATTGGCACTTTGCCGCTCGACTTGAATCACAGGGTTATCGACAAATTATCGATGGTAAGGGTATTTTAAAAAGCTTGGGTATTACTGAAAATGTTCCTAGCATTGGGTATGTTTTTAAGCAAAGTTGGGCAGAAAATCATAAGCAAGTGGTTAAGAGTTTCTTAGCAGCTAGCAAAAAGGCTAAAAACCAGTTATGCATCTCTGATGATGCATGGCAAAAAATAATCCCTTTGACGCATGTTGATGATGTAACGACACAAAAAATATTACGTCAGCGTTATTGTGAAGGTGGTGTTGATCAATGGAGTGAGAAAGAGCAGCAAGCGGCTGCACGTATTTATGAGATGCTTCGTTCTGTCAGCAACAAGAAGCTAACAGGACAGTCAGAGCATTTGCAACCAGGTACTTTTTGGTCTGTAGAATAACTTGAAGGTATCTAAAAATACTTTACCTGCTTTATCGCTATTAATTTTTTTAGCGGCTTGGCAAGCATTGGCGGTTTATTTTGGGAGTAACACATTACCTACACCAGTGTTTGTAGCAAAAGTGTTTTGGCAGAGCTGCGTGGCTGGAGAGCTGCCCTTTCATTTAGGTGTGACTTTGCTAAGGTTGGTGGTGAGTTTTTCTATTGCTATGTTATTAGGTTGTGCGATAGGTATTTTGTTGGGCCGCAATAAAAGATTGGACGTATTTTTTGATAACTGGCTGGTTATTTTTTTAAACGTACCCGCCTTGGTGACTATTATACTTTGTTATGTGTGGTTTGGTTTGGTCGAGTCGGCGGCTATATTAGCGGTTGTTATTAATAAGCTGCCTAATGTCATTGTTACCATAAGAGAGGGGGCTCGGGCACTAGATCAGGATTTGTTAGAAATGGCTAAGTGTTATGGTTTTAGTAAGCGCAAAACGCTTGTTCATGTTATCTGGCCGCAGTTACATCCCTTTGTAATGGGGGCTACACGATCTGGATTGGCGCTGATATGGAAAATTATTCTAGTGGTTGAATTGTTGGGGCGTAGCAATGGAATGGGGTACCAATTACATTTATTCTTTCAATTGTTTGATGTGGCAAGTATTTTAGCTTACACCATTGCCTTTGTAGCAGTAATACAGTTAATAGAATTAGTGGTTTTGAAGCCTTTGGACAAGAGGTCTCTTCAGTGGCGACGATGACTGATATTCGTGTAAATATTGCCAGTAAGTTTTATCCTGCAGTAGGACGTGCAGGACAGCATTTGGCAATTTCGAACCTTAATTTAACGCTTAAGGTCAATGAGTTTGTTTGTTTGCTGGGTCCTTCGGGTTGTGGAAAAACAACCTTGTTAAATATCATTGCGGGCTTGGATAATGATTTCAAAGGAGATATTTTTTCTGGTCAGAGGCATTCAGTGCCAAAAATTGGATACATTTTCCAAAATCCGCGGTTGTTGCCTTGGCGGACAGTGCGAGAAAATATAGACTTGGTGTTAGGTGATCAGCACTCGCCGGCTGTTGTCGATGCATTACTAGAGGTTATGCAATTAACTCAGTTCCAGCATGTTTATCCAGAGCGATTGTCGTTAGGTATGAGTCGCAGAGTGGCGATTATTCGAGCGTTTGCAGTTGACCCAGATATATTATTGATGGATGAGCCCTTTGTTTCGTTGGATGCCCCAACGGCTCGACAGGTTAGGGAGTTGTTATTGGCTCTGTGGAGTGAGCGTCCGCATACCGTGTTATTTGTTACGCATGATTTACGCGAGGCCATCGCCTTAGCCGATCGACTGGTTTTTTTGTCGGCGGCGCCTATGTCTTTTATTAGTGAAGTTAAAGTGCCAATTGATAGAACTGATCGGCATAATGAAGGTGTCAGAGAGGAGTTTAGGCGGCAACTACTTAATGACTACCCGTTAATAAAGACATTGCTTTAGGAGAGATTCTATTTCAATAAGCCAAAAAAAAGCCGATACTTAAAAGTCCGGCTTCTTATATTAAAAGTCTAAAGCAATTAAGCTATAGCTTTTACTTTTGAATTCAGTCTGCTTTTGCCGCGTGCTGCTTTATTTTTATGGATAATGCCTTTGTTGACAGCAGAATCAATAATTGGCACTACAATTTGATAAGCGGCTTGTGCTTTTTCTTTATCGCCAGCATTAACAGCTGCAATTACTTTTTTTACGAATGTGCGTAGGTTGCTACGTTGTCCTGCGTTGCGAATACGGCTTTTTTCCGCTTGTTTCGCGCGCTTTTTAGCTTGTGCTGTATTAGCCATAGTGTCTCGGTGCGTTAATGAGTTAGTTAAATAGCCACATATTATCTTTTTAAATGATATTATTGTCAACATAATCGTTTTAAAAAGGAACTTAAGTTTTGAGCCGTCATCTTTTTAAGTCAACTGTTATTGTTAGTAGCATGACTTTAATTTCTCGTATTCTTGGGTTTGTCCGGGATATGTTAATTGCCCGTATTTTTGGTGTTGATGTGGCGACGGATGCCTTTTTTGTCGCCTTTAAAATTCCTAATTTCTTCCGGCGACTCTTTGCAGAAGGCGCGTTTGCTCATGCTTTTATACCTGTTTTAGCCGATTATAAAGAGCAAGGAAGTAAAGCCGATCTAAAGGTGTTTGTCGATAAAACCGCAGGGACTCTAGCGGGTATTTTGATGTTATTGACTTTGATTGGAGTCGTCGTAGCACCGGTACTTATTTTATTATTGGCACCTGGTTTTGCTTGGCAAGGGTCGCAATATGAGCTTGCCGTATTGTTGCTAAAAATTACTTTCCCCTATCTATTTTTTATTAGTCTGGTCGCCTTTGCCGGGGCTATTTTAAATGCGCATGACAAGTTCGCAATCCCAGCGTTAACCCCCGTATTTTTGAATATTAGCATGATTGTTGCTGCAATCTGGTTTGCTCCCTTAATGGAGCAGCCTATTGTTGCCTTAGCCTGGGGCGTTTTTGCGGCAGGTATTATACAAGTGTGTTTTCAGATCCCGTCTTTAATGCGCTTGGGGTTATTGCCTAGGTTTAGGTGGGGCTACAACGATCCTGGTGTTAAAAAAACCATCAGTCTCATGTTACCGGCCATTTTTAGTGTCTCAGTCACCCAGATTAATCTGTTGCTGGATACGTTGGTTGCTTCATTTTTGACGGTGGGCAGTGTGTCGTGGTTGTATTATTCGGATCGACTAGTCGAGTTTCCCTTGGGCATGTTGGGACTCGCCTTGGGAACCGTTATTCTACCAAAATTGGCAAAAGATTATGCCATGGAAGATAAAAAGGTCTTTTCTTATTCATTGGATTGGGGGTTACGGCTCGCACTTCTGATAGGAATGCCTGCAACGATTGGACTCATTTTATTAGCGGAGCCTATGTTATCGACGTTATTCCAATATAAGGAGTTTAGTTGGAATGATGTGCATTATGCAGGTCTGAGTCTAAGGGCGTATGCGGTTGGATTATTGGGTTATCTTTTAATCAAGGTTTTGGTGCCGGGTTTTACGGCCCGAAAAGATATGAAGACTCCGGTTCGTTATGGGGTTTATGCCATGTTAGTCAGTCTTGGGCTGGATGTAGTGTTGGTGTTTCCCTTGGCTCATGCCGGGTTGGCGTTAGCGACTTCCTTAGGCGCTTTTTTTAACGCTGCTTTGTTGTTATATCAGTTATTAAAGAAAAATATATATCGACCGGTTAAAGGCTGGTGGGTGTTTTCTCTTCGGATACTTTTAGCCAGTGCGACTATGTCGATGGTTTTATATTATTTTGTGGATGCTAATTGGTGGAATCAATGGCACTCAGGGGATAGGATTATCAATTTATTTAAATGGATTTTGATAGGTTTGTTAACTTACATTGTGACACTGGTATTGACCGGCTTAAAGCTCCGCGATTTGTCAATTGTTCAAGAGAATGATAGCGGTAATGCTAACTGAAAGTGCGGGCCGGTGCTTAAAGGTATCTTAATAAAATATAACTCCAATACATGCCTTCGATCTTTAAGTGTTCCACAAGCCAATTCTCCAATTACCCAAGGATGGATTAAAACATCTCAATGCTGTATGAGGCTAATATGTTCAGTTTATTAAGGCATTGTAATGTCAATAATTTATTTGCGATTACTCCGAAAATCGAATTTAACTCTCAAGTAATTAATATCTTCTTTCAAGGCAAGCTTAAGGTTTTGACTTGCCAACCATCCTTACGCGTTTAAGTTTACTCCGATCCCAATGCCAATTAACGTTGCCCAAGTTATTATGCGCTCAGAGATTTTCGGAACAAACTATCACCCAGAGCGGTTTAATAATAATGCAGCGATTATAACGGTCTAAGGTTTATAATCAGTTCATGAGCCAAACACACGACAGTAGCTATAAGTTTTTATTTTCAAACCCGGAGTTGGTCCGAGATCTCATCATGGGTTTTATACCGGATGATTGGCTGCATAGCCTCGATTATTCAACACTTGAAAAGGTGCCAGGCTCCTATGTGAGCGATGATTTTCAACAACGCGAAGATGATATTGTCTGGAAGGTTAAAGTCGGTGAGGATTGGATTTACCTGTATGTGTTGATTGAGTTTCAAAGCAGTGTTGATAAATATATGGCACTGCGTATGATGGTTTATATCGGCCTGCTGTATCAGGATTTAATAAAGCGAGGTGAAGTGCTGGTCGATGGTCGATTACCCCCAATATTACCTATCGTGCTTTATAACGGTTCCCAGCGTTGGACAGCCGTTACTGATATCGCTGATTTAATTCCCGTTGTGCCCGGATTGGTAGAGCACTTTAAACCCCGGATAAAATATTTACTGATTGATGAAAATGCCTATAGTGATACACAGCTGGCTTCACTTAATAACCTGGTAGCCGCCGTCTTTAGATTCGAGCAAGCTGATAGCTTAGCAACCATTGAAGGTTTAATAAGCCTGTTAATCGATTGGTTGGACGATAGACCCGACCTGCGGCGCATGTTTTCCTTATGGATACGCGCCACATTGATGAGAAAACAAAAATACGGTATCTTATTACCCCAAGTGGATGATTTACAGGAGATAAAAGTGATGTTGGCAGATAGACTAGAACAATGGGCCTTGGCCTATATCGCAGAAGGTGAGCTAAGAGGTGAGCTAAAGGGTGAACTAAAAGGTAAACAAGAAGGTAAGCAAGAAGGTAGACAAGAAGGTAGACAAGAAGGTGAAATGTTGGCGTTGCAAAGATTACTGTCCAAGCGCTTTGGCGACATACCTGTCGAGATCACCTGTTTAATTTCCAATGCCCCAGTGGAGGTGATTGAGCGTTGGTTTGATCTGGCTATTGATGCTCAACAATTATCTGATATATTCAAAGACGATTTATGAGTCGGTGAGGGGTAAGCTGG
>CAIOMN010000037.1 GCA_903859415.1 uncultured Methylococcaceae bacterium | reverse complement strand
CAACAGCTGGACGATTTTGCAGGTGTGGTCGACGAAGTCCACGAGGCGCTTGAGGAACTGCGTACGGACGCCACTGCTTTCAGGGCCATTGTCGAGCTTTATCTGGATTTGCGTCATAGCCGACCGTTCATGCTCTGGGATGCTCTCCCACCAGCCCATCAAGCTATCTACAAGGAAATTCTATCCTAAATGGGTAAAATATTCTTCGGAAATCACCTAACTCATCGACCACCAAAAACTTTAGGGTAGTTTCAGTATTCCCCGCCCATAAAGTATGATCTTTGGCGCGGATCATTAAAAAGTCCAACATTTTATAGTTGGTTAATAAAATATCAGGGGGATTATTACGCAGGGTTTCTTTATCAGAAATTAAATGCTCACGCGCCATATTGGTGGTGGCATGTTGTTCTTTATCACCGACATAAATACCGGCGGTTACAGTGTTTTTAAGATTAGGATTGTCGGCAATGGATTTAGCTAGGCGCTGTGCCTGATCAGTGGCTAAAGCATTCATAGGATAAATCAGAATGGCTTTAATGCCTTTTTGACCACGATGTTGATAACAGTAATCTAAAATAGGTACCTGAAAACATTCAGTCTTACCAGAACCCGTGCCTGTTGCCACTAAGGTTGATTTAAAATCGACCCCAATACGCTGAAAGGCAATCTCTTGATGCTTATGAGGAGAAAAAGCCATCGGCACAGCCGGAAAGAAATCGGCGTTGCCCTGGCCTTTTTCAAACGGTAACTTAATGGATAGATAAGGCCCTTTAGCCAAGGCCCCATCGGTATTTAAAAACCGCTCTAACAGGCCCTCAAAAAAGGGTGTTGTGGTTTCAAAACTTAAGCGTAAATAATCTTTTACTGCTTGCTGTAATTGCTGTGCTAATACACTTGGATTCATTGAATAGATTTTTTTTAGTTGATACAACTACGGCAAAGGTGTTTTCACTTAAGAGCGATCCAGTCTAATAATAAAAACAGTTCAATATCTGAGACTCGATTAAAACCAGCATCATTAGTGAGCATTGCATTACATTGATAGCTTAAAGCAGTAGCGGCATGAATAGCATCTGGAAGTTTTAATCCTGATTGAGCGCGGACATTCGCAGCAGATATTAATATTTTGTCATTAATAGGTGCGATAGTTAGATATTGATTTGATGATAACGCTTCGCGGTAAACTCGCACTAAATCATTTTTATTTTGTTTAAACGGTAATACCAAACATTCAGATAAACTTAAACTACTGGAAACAGCAGAAAATTCTTGATTTGTTAATCCTAAGAAAACATCCTCTAAGACGGTTGCCCATGGCTCAATACCTTCAAGAGAATAAATAAAAATGTTTGCATCTAAGTAAACTTTTTTACCTTGCAAAGCATTTCTTAATCCTCCCACGCATCACGCTCCGCACGAATAAAAGCATCAACTTCTGCGGCATCTTTAAAGCAGCCCTTACCTTTACCCATCAGTTCCAACAATGATCTTGGCTTATCGATGTTTTCTAATGACGCCAAAAAATCATCAGACAATAACAAATTATTAGCTTCTTTAATGGATGGGCTTGGAGACAAATCATCATCCAAAGGCAAAAAAGTGATTTCTACTTTTCGATGTTGCATCTCACGTGGAACAGGAATAAATGCAGGCGCATCTTCAAAAATCAATCTGGCATGGTTCATATTCACTTACTCATTTAATTTTTGTTGTAGAAGATATAACTTTCCTTCAGTATACATCAATTTATTCTGATTATTTAATATAGTCAGCAATGGTGTTATTCCATCAAAAAGCACGTCTCTTGGCTATTTATAATGCCGGACAAAGTATCGCCAACACATCTATTTCAGCAATTGTATAAGGAAGTTTTAAATTCGAAATATTGTTTTTCAGAAACTAAGCACTGAGTTTTACAATCACTCAAATCTTGAGATTGGATATTAGAGACATCCAAATCTTGTTTTCCAAATTTCTGTACATTTAAAATATCTAAGACTTGCCAATCAAAAAGTATTTGATTGTTTGTAATTAAATTTCCATATACACCAACAACCATTTTTGAAACATTAGACTCTATACCCGTAACATAGATGATTTCCACCGGCATCATCAGTATTTTGTACAATTTCTTTAAGTATAGGGAAACCCGTTTTTATAACGCTCTCGTAAAATTTCCGAAATCAATGCAATATCGCCTATCGGATCATGCTTTACAACCGGATTATTCAATTTCAGGAAAACTTAAAATCAGGTCAAATGATACAAATTTTTTCTACCGTCTTTAACAATTACAATTAAGTCCTCTTTTAATAGAATACCCATCCATTTAGTTATTCCCTGCTTGGTTAACTCTGGATATAAATTGATTAAATCATCCAGGCTAATTTTATTGTTAACTTTACAATGCTGCACAATATCTAAATAAAACAAATTCAGTAATGAACCATATTCTTCCAAGTGAATACGTTCAACTAGCTCACTATCTTGAACAACAACCAAACTCGCATGATTACCGTATTCTTCTATATCTAACTTATCAACACTCATCTCAACTGAATTTGCACCGTTCGAAAAATCAGGTTGATCTTTATTAGCATAAGACCTACTAATTTGAGACTCATTTAATTCTTTAGAAGATGACTCAACAAAGTTGTCAGAGTCGATAGAAAACAAATCAATCTGAAAATCTGGCTTAGGTTTTTTTACATTTAACTCTACCTGTAAATTATCACTACTTGTTACAACCTCTTGATTAAAATCATCAAAGTCATCATCAACTGCATAAGCGCCAAGTTTAATTAACTCTTGATTGCCTGAGTATGTAATATTTCTTACAAGTTCTACTGACCAACCTTTTTTTAAATTTTCTTGCGCTCCAGTCCATGTTCCTCCTTTATCATGATCAGATTTAACAACAATCACAGCCTTAGCAAGAGAATAAATGTACTTATTGCGAGCCATCGCATTACCCACATTAAATCCAGCCTCTGGATAAAAAGGTGATACTAGAACTAACTTTTGATTAGCAAGAAAGTCCCTATATACTTTACTGGCAGATGAACGAAACAAACTATCCGCAAGAACGCCAATACAGCAACCACCTGCATTTAAAGCAGATAACATTGATATTTGATCAACCCCTTTAGCACCGCCCGATACAACCGTATATCCTTGTTTAACAGCTAACTGTGCTTTGACTGTAGTAAAAGCCTCATCATCCAAATCAATAGTACGTGATCCCACAAAACCAACAGCAACATTATTAAATAACTCTTTATTGCCTATTCCAAATAAGACAGGCGGTGCAACATCCTGTAATTTCTTTTTCAATGCTTTAGGGTAATCAGAGTCCGCTTTAGACATTACCCATAAACCAGCTTTAGACCATTTCTCAAGCGCAAAGCCCATGCTTACACCACGAGAAAGTAAACCTTCAATGCGTTCACTTGAAATCTTTTCTTTTTGATCACTCCATAGGACTAAAACTTCATTTTTTCTTTGAAGTAAGTCAGCTGGATTAAATTTATTTCCATGCATCCATCGTGAAAATTTTCCATATTCTGTGGGCGTTAAAGGTTTAAATTTACTCACTTCATTATTATTAAAATAACAACACAATAATAAAGTTGCTTGCAAGGTTAGGCGAAGGTACATAAGTTATCCATTTTGGCTGCGTTTCTATAGACATTGCTTGAATCATTTTTACCATTGGGGCTAATAATTCATCGCTAAAATGGTTTTTTTTCTTACCATCAGCAACCATATCTCCCCATACTCCATCACGCCATTTGGACAAGGCTAAGCCTTCTTCCGCTTGCAACTTATTATCCTTATATCCAAATTTATATATTGGAAACGCTTGTCGGGCTAAATCAGCCGATCCACCAAATAACTTTCTAGGTTCAACCTTAAATTTCCTGGCGCTTGGTAATGAATGACAAAACTAATATCAGGCTTATCAAAACCCATACCCAATGCAGAGGTAGCCACCAAAGCTTTTAAGCGATTATGAATCAAATCGTCTTCTAATTGCTTTCGGAGCTCTGTATTCACACTGCCATGATAAGCTCTCGCATCAATGCCTTTTGATTGCAGCCACTGAGAAACTGTCTCACACTCTTTAGTCGTTTTGGCATAAATAATACCAGTACCCTCAATCTTTAACAGGGCTTGGATTAACCAAGCTAGTCGCGCTGTTTTCTGAAGCAGGACTATATTTTGCAGCTGTAAAGCCTCCCTCAACAACGAACCTCTTCGGATTTTAAGCTGACCGCCTAATTGCTGTTTAATATCATCAACCACTCTATTATTTGCGGTCGCAGTCGTTGCTAATACAGGCATATTATTAGGCATGTATTGAAGAATACGCACTATACGTCGATAGTCAGGCCTAAAATCATGCCCCCAATCTGAAATACAATGCGCCTCATCAACAACAAACAATCCCACTTGAGATAAAATATTTTGCAGTACATTTTCTACAAAACTATCGTTAGCTAATTGCTCTGGAGAAATAATAACAGCATCAACAATTCCTGATAAAAGCTTACGTTCATTCTCTGTTCGCTCCCCAGGTGTCAGTGAGGAATTAATGGTAACAACCTCTAAACCTAGTTTTTCTGCACTCTCAATTTGGTTCCGCATTAGCGAAATAAGAGGTGAAATAATAATGCTAAGGCCAGCTCTCTGCTGACGCAGTATTTTAGTTGATATGAAATAAACCGCACTTTTACCCCAGCCCGTTTTCTGTACAACTAATAACTTATTCTTTTGTACCACCAGCTCTTCTATTGATTCCCACTGGTCAGTATGAAAGGTAGCATTTATATTGCCCGTCTTTTCCTGAAGATATTTTAATGCGAGTTGTTTCATATTTCACCGTTACAAAGAGGTTATTGGGTAATGTTAATACTGCTCGAAACCGGAACAGCTTAAATTTTTCTTCATAACACCACTCATTTAACGTAACCCCATTCCTTAAATTGCGCTTGTAAGACCGTTTCGTTTTTAAAAGCTTGGTAATAAATATATTCGGGTGCCAAATCAGCGCCATTTTCCCAGACAATGGTTTCTAAATCAGGATCAACCTTAAAATTGGCAAAGGCTTCTGGATTTTTTAAAGGTTCAAAAACAGGGCCTTTTAGCGCATCAACTAAATCGGCAATGCCTTTTTTACCATTATTAAAAGCAACTTCAATACGGTATGCATTCAAATAACGGGCTTCAGTGATTTTTAAAATCATTATTTTCATTTGAAGGCTCCTTGCGTAAATGCACGCCGTTCTTACTAAAGATCACCACCCAACTCATTTTCTATATCGGCAATACTGGGTAATTTAGATTGCAAGTTTTTGGGGAGTGATTGAGTTAATTGATATTCTGATACACCGATAGGCTTTTGAATATCACTCAAGGCATATTCTGCTACCAGTTTGTCTTTATTTTTACAGAGCAAAATACCGATGGTGGGTTGGTCGCCCTCTTGCCGTAATGATTCATCGACCGCTTTAATATAAAAATTAAGCTTTCCGGCGTGTTCTGGCTCAAAGTCTATCGCTTTAAGTTCTATCACTACATAGCAGTGCAATTGGGTGTGGTAGAACAATAAGTCTAAAAAGAAATCACGCTCACCTACTTGAATCGGAACCTGTTTACCTATGTAAGCAAAACCGGCACCTAATTCTAATAAAAATTGAGTAATGTGGTTGACTAATCCTTGCTCTAATTCCCGTTCATTGTAGTCACTGGTTAGCGCTAAAAAATCAAATATATAGGGATCTTTTAACGTTTGCTGTGCTAAATCTGATTGTGGTGAGACTAAGGTTTGTTCAAAATTACTGAGTACTTTACCTTCTCGCTGCCACAAGCCCAGTTCTATTTGATGCACCAATACACTACGACTCCAGCCATGTTTTTGAGTTTTAGCCACATAATAACTGGCCTCATCATAACTTTGGCTTTTACTAATAATGACTATATTGTGTCCCCAAGGAATTTGCCATAATTGCGAAACAGGTTGTTTCGCAATTGCTGGATTAGCAGACCAAAAACGATACCATTTTCGAATATGCTCTAAATTACGCTTGGAGAAACCTTTTATATCCGGAAACTCAGCTATTAGATCATCACTTAACTGAGTAAGAAAACCATCGCCCCATGCACTCTCTTTTTGCTTGTCATCAATATCAGCGCCTAAAGCCCAATAAAACTCAAGTAATGTCGCGTTAACTTTTAATGTCGCTTTAAGTTGAGCGCTTAAAAACTGCTGTTTTAATTCTGTCAGCCAAATTTTATATTCAGGACTCTCTGCCAAGTGATTGGAGTTTTTATCCAAAACTTTACGAATGGGTTTCTTCATGTGTATTCTTATTAAAATAACGTCATAGTATTAACATGGACAGTATCAAATCATCTCCACTCGCGATTCAAAATACTGCCACACGGTTTGGTAGTCTTGTTCTCGGCTACAGAGATCAAAGGGCGCGACGTATTGGATGATGCGTTCTATGGGGCCATTGGGGACAGTATCATCTTGAAGGGTGCGTTCAACGATAGCGCCATCCAGAGTTTGGATTTCTTCCCAGCCGAGTGCGCCGGTTTGAGTTTCCCAGTCGCTGGTATCAATGACAAATTGACCATTCTTAGGGCTGACCTGTTCTGCACACCAATCTAACCAGCGGGCTTTTATGTCGGCGGGTGGGGTTTTGATTTGATAGGCCGTGTCATTTCTAATAGCTCTACGCGGTAAGCCAACGCCGACTAAACCTTTAGAGACGGTAAAGACGATGCGACCGGCTCTATCAAACCAGGTGTCTTGTTCGTATTGGCGCATCACGGGGAATTGCACACGGTAGATGGTTTGTAATTCTAGTAAGGTCAGTCCCAAGGCCATAGCGGCTAAGACATCAATTTCAACGAGGGCTTGGCGGCGATTGTAATCGGTGCGTAAAGCGCAGTTTCGATGCCAGTCGGGGGTTAATTGTTGGAAGAAACTGTTGGGTAAACGTGGGTCTGATTTTGCCCATTGGTCTTGGGTAAAAGTGGGTTGATAGCAGGATTGCCAGAGTTCTCTGTAGTGCGTGGTTAAACATGTCAAAGATAATGTTCTTTGTTGACCTTGCGCCCTTAAATCAATTAAAGACAAATATCTAGCAGTATCACCTCTCATTGTTGCCTTACCAGTGGTTTTCAAAATGAAATCCATCGGTATAGAATAAAGTGAACCACTAAAATTTATTAAAGTTTGTGCATCTTTAAAAGTAATAGAAAATACCGCATCAATGTGACATAAATATTTTGGAGCAATAATATTAATCAGGGTTCTTTCACCTGATTGACTCAACATTTTCCTATTTACATATCTATAATACTCAGTCACTCGTTTTGCTTCAGTTTCTCCTTTTTCCACCCAAGAAACTTGTGGTATACGTCTGTTATATTCTTCTGACTTACATGCCGGTACATAATTAGTTCGAGGTGAATAATCATCTGTTAAGCTTGTTAGATCAAGTACATCATAATCAGAGTTGAGTTTAACAATCTTACGAGGAGTTTTATAGAATGGATTACCTACAAAAAAATGCGGACCAGATAAAATCCATTGTTCGATAGATATAGGGAATTTAGTTTCACGCTTAATCGTGCCATCTTTTTGAGAATTACTTTCATCAAACATTACTGTCGTATGATATGACTCTTTTAAATCACCCAATCGCTTAGGTTGGTTTGCGAACTTTTCTAAGACTTGAAGTAGTTGTACCGACTGTAAAGCGGGTAATCGAGCTTGTAATGGAGGTGTCCCTTCTTCATCATAAAGTTTGGCGAATAATGCCAGACTTGTTTTATCCACATCAATAATTCGACTTTTATGACCCTGAGTATTCCATTTACCTTCATCGGTTTTAATGCCTGGTACAACACCAAAACCATCATGCTCAAAACATTGGTTAATTGTCTGAGGAATAAACAAATTAGATAGATGTTGAAAATGGGCTGTAACATCAGCAGCATATATATTAATGCTAAACTTTGTCGCATGATGTACTTCAGCAAATAAATCCATTTCATTATGAAACTGAAAATGTGCACGTAACCTTGGATAAATCGCGGCTCTCAATAATCCACCATTAGGATCATCATAAATACCTTCAGGATGTAAAAAACCTGAAATACCTGTTGCATTACTTGCCATCCATGCCTGTGGTAAAAAGCACTTAAACAAATTGGTTTGCGAACCTTTCAATAATGGATAATTAATCTTTGCATTTAAAAAGTTCTGCGTTCCTTCCGATTGCTCAAACTCCACAAAATAATCCTTCTTTAATTGAGGATATTCTGAAAAAGCTTGTTCTCTAAAAGTATTTAACTGGCTTGCAGTATACTTACGCAACACGAACAACGGATTAGCATCCCCCAAAATCCCCGCTTCTTGCCACTCAACCTTTAACCACGGTGGATTTCCCAAGATCAAATCAAAGCCGCCATTATTAGCAAAGATATCCGCAAACTCTAATTCCCAATGGAAAAAATGTTGTTGCTCGGCGATTTGATTGACTAAATTCAAACGCGGATTATCTTTAATGATCTTTTCAATATCTAACTGCCCAAATTTATCATTAAAATCGATGCTGATTTGTTGTGGCAACGTATCAGGAAACAAATCCCCCGACTGACCTATTTCTGTAATGGGTTCTAAAGTACCGCCCATTAACAACCAGTTAAGATCAAAGAAATACTGATTTCTATCGGGCAATAACTCCGCTTGATTAATCGGCCAAAACCATAAAGCACACCAATAATCCATTACCAGCTTTAAGCGCCGATACGGTGACGAGTTCTTTAAATTCTTGGAATAACGTTCCTGCGCCAGAATATGATCTTTGAGTTCTAAACGACTAACCTGGTGACGCTGATCATCTGGCTGTCCCCAGATAGTAAAAGGATCGGTGGTTTTATCACGAATCCTTGCTTGCTCTTGGGTATGAGCTTGCCATAACTCATCAATCTTGTCTGAGAAGGTTTGCAGTTTCTTGATGTGTTCGGGGCTAAAGGCTTTTTTACAAAAGTGCGTACGCCAGTCATTAATGGCTTTAATTTCGTCCTTGGCTAAGTCTTTAATCACTTTATCCTGATACAGCGCCATCGCAGGATCTGGCAATAAAAAATGATAAACCCGCGCACCGCGTTGGTTTAATAAGACTTGGTTATTATGATCGGTTTTTAAATCCCCCTCAGTCCCCCTTTTACTAAGGGGGAAGCTATTCGTCTCAGGTATTTCAGAGCTATGAGTATCTGGGTTTTCAGTGGAACTGTCGTCGGTTCCCCTCTTTGAAAAAGAGGGGTTAGGGGAGGTTTTTAAACTAAAAGGATTTAAGCGGTTAGGCGTTTGGTTAAACCAAAGATTTTCTGCTTTAGGTTGTTTTAAAGCCTCAGGGGAAAACACTTGCCGTCTCGCACCAATCAAGGAATTACCATTAAATAATTGCAAGCCAAACCACGGTACAAAACCACTTTTATGAATCGAGTTGAGCCATAAAGACACTTCAGCCAATTCCACTGCAACTGGGTTTAAGTCGATACCAAAGACATTATTATCGGCAATATACAATTTAACCTTTTGTAACTCATCCGTATAAAGCTCATGGGCTAAACGATTACCGGTTTCTTTTTCTTTCCGCAGAATATACGCCACCGCCAACTGGTTGATGGCTTCGTTAAGAAACGCTGCCGAGCCCATAGCCGGTTCTAAGACTTTTAAATTAAGAATCTCGTCAGCGGTTTTATCTTGGAGTAATTCCTTTAAGGCGTATTTAACTTGGGTTTGGGTTAACACTTCGGGGGTGTAATACGAGGCTGATTTTTCTCGGTCTCGTCCGCTCATGCGGTAAATAAAAGTACCCTTGGGATAGCACTTAAATCCACCCTGCTCGTTTAATACTCGCTCTGCTTCGGTGTAGTTTTTAAGTTCTGCTTCGGGAACAAAATACGCCGATTCTAATTCGTTCGGTTGGCTGTCGGCTTTTTTAACTTCGTATAAATCATGGGGGGCAAAGAAGCCTTTGTAAGATAACAAAGCTTCATACACTGCGCCTAATTGGTTAATGCCTAATTGCGCATAAGAAATCCGCCCGCGTCTTGCAAACCTTCCGGTGCTGGGTTTGGATAAGGACATTAACTGAATAATGCGTTGCATTAACTGATTAGGGAACCGTACCGAATTTAAAGTGGGGGTCATTTTGGGATCAAATAAATGACTCTTCAGCGGGGTAATGCTAAAGGCATTCACATCCGCATTACCAAATACATCGGCATTCGCAGGGGGGGTGTAACCTTGATCAATTAAGGCAAACAATAGTTGAATACTATCACTGATATACGTGCCCTGTTGTGCTTCTGCACTGTGCAAGGGCATCATTTCCAAGTCGCGTAACGACTCTAAACTATAGCCTTTTAGATAATTATTGGCATTAATCGGCACATAACCTAATTCAGGTCGGGCTTCGATATAAAACAAAAACAGCAAGCGATACATATAGCGTAAACATTCCAGGCTTAAGGTATCAGCCCTATCGAGGGTGTAGATTTTTTCTTTACGCACGTCTCGCCAATAGCGAATGGCTTCGTTACCTAATAATTCGACACATTCACGCAGCGCATATTTTAAATCTTCTGACACGGCAAAGGCATGTTTATGGGCGTTCTCATCCAGACTATCCATTAAACATAAGCCTTGTTCGGGCGTTAAATGGTCTTTAAACACTAACGCGGTCATGGCTTTAAGCGTGCTGTCTTCT
>CAIOMN010000036.1 GCA_903859415.1 uncultured Methylococcaceae bacterium | reverse complement strand
GGTGCGCCAGTCATTGGTAATCGTGTTGATATTGGTACAGGTGCTAAGATTCTGGGTGCTATTAAAATTGGCGATGATGTGGTAATCGGTGCGAACGCCGTAGTACTGCAAGACATTCCAGCTAATTCACTCGCGGTTGGTGTGCCGGCAAAGATTAAGCCTCGGGCATTGAAAACATCGAGCAAAAGCAATAATGTCTAATTTAAATGCAATGATACCTGGGCCGTTGGGTCAGAAAAGGAAGCCAGCTTATCTAAGGTCTTTAGTGCATTGGCTGTTTTTTGTGAAATCTTTGTTGCCACGTATCTTTGATTTTATAACCAGTCTATTGTTTATATTTTTTTTGTTCCCTCTGTTGCTTCTTAGAGGACTCTGTGGTTTTTTTCAAACGGGATCCGTTTTAAAAAGAGAAATATATGTAGGGCGGTTTCAACAAGAATTTGAACGATTATCTTTTGCTGGCTCCTTGCCGGGAAAAGACTTACCTGTATTACTAAACGTCCTTCGCGGTGATTTAGCTTGGGCGGGTCCAAGGCCCATGACTCCTTCAGAACTCTTATTGTTGCCTCCAAATGCATTTTTTCGCTTTGGTATAACTCCGGGTATTATTTCCCCTTACTTACTTAGGAAGAAGATTGGTTTAGCGTACGAGGATGAGCTGACTACAGACCATGAATTCTACTATAGTGCTACTGTAAAAGAAAATATTGGTCTGAGTCTACGAGGTGTGATTGGTACATTTTTGGGAGGTAAAGAGGCTAGACCAATGCCACCCATGTTGCATTTTTGGGGTATTGATATCGTTAACACCACTATGATAGAGGCTTTGGATTGGATTGAACAACAAATACAACAAAAGCTAAAAGTGATGCTTGCATTTGTTAATCCTGATTGTCTTAATATAGCTTACTCTAACACAGATTACCGAGGTATTTTGCAAGCAGCAGATCGTGTCTTGCCCGATGGTATTGGAATTAATATTGGCTGTCGTATCCTGAATGAATCTCTAATGGCCAACATCAATGGTACTGACCTTTTTCCTAGATTATGTGAACGCGCGGCAAAGAATCGCTACGGTCTATTTTTATTAGGTGGCTTACCTGGCGTTGCAGAACTTGCCGCCCAAGCAATGCAGTTACGATATCCTGATCTTGTAATAGCGGGAACTCATGATGGTTATTTTAAAAAAGATCAAGAAAGCCAGGTGATTGAGTCAATCAATAAATCAGGAGCTGTTATATTATGCGTAGGTTTTGGCGCGCCTAAACAAGAATTGTGGTTAGCACGCAATCGTGAGATATTGCAGCCTAACGTTTGTTTAGGTGTGGGTGGTTTATTTGATTATTATTCTGGACGCATTCCGCGGGCGCCAATATGGGTTCGCGAAATCGGGTTGGAATGGACTTGGCGGTTGCTACAAGAACCGGGTCGAATGTGGAAACGCTATATCATTGGTAACCCCTTATTTCTTTATCGCGTATGGTTGCAACGGCAGCAAGGAACAAAATTATGAACTCTGAGTTGCAAAAAGAGTTACTGCGTCGTTATAGTCGACTATCCTTTTTTAGAAGTAATATTTCTTTACGCTTACAGTTTAAGCGTTTGCTTTGGTTGACAGTAATTCGGGGGGCTTATTTTGTTAAACGATTAATAGATATAGTTGCTTCCATATTATTGTTGATTATACTGATGCCCCTTTTTATGATAATTATGTTACTCATTTATATTAATTCACCTGGACCGGTTTTTTATAAACAAATCCGCGTAGGTCGATGGGGTAAATTATTTACCATGTGGAAATTTCGGTCTATGTATCTTGATGCGGATAAACGATTGAAGGAGATTATGGCGGAAAATGAAATGACGGGGGGGGTTATTTTTAAGATGAAAAATGATCCACGGATAATCCCTATTGGTCGTTTTATCCGAAAAGCATCAATTGATGAATTACCGCAATTATGGAATGTTTTAAAAGGGGATATGTCCTTGGTTGGTCCTCGACCTGCGCTTCCTAGTGAAGTAAATCAATATTCCCTGCAAGATCGCCAGCGACTGGAAGTGATTCCAGGTATAACGTGTATTTGGCAAGTTTCTGGGCGATCTAATATCCCTTTTCCGCAACAGGTTGAGCTTGATACTGAATATATCCAGTCACAATCGCTGCTTCTTGACCTAAAGCTTTTATTAAAAACAATTCCTGCAGTATTGTTAAGCCGGGGAGCCTACTGATGGATGTAATAATATTCGCGGATCGAAAAGGACAAGAACTTTTACCATTAACCGATGAATGTAGCATAGCTTTATTACCATTAGCCGGAAAAATGGTCTTGGAGCATACACTGGACGCGTTGG
>CAIOMN010000035.1 GCA_903859415.1 uncultured Methylococcaceae bacterium | reverse complement strand
TCAAGCAGTAAGTCCCAACCGATTATAAAAGCCATTAACTCACCAAATGCGGCATAGCTATAGCCATAAGCACTACCACACCCTCCCACGGCTGCAGACAATTCCGCATAAGAAAGAGCCGCAAAGGCACAGGCTAACCCGGCAATCACAAATGAAATAATAATAGCAGGACCCGCTTGGGTAGCAGCAGCAATACCCGTCAATACAAAAATCCCGGTTCCTATAATGGCTCCAATCCCTAGAAAAGCTAAATCCCATGCTGACAAACAACGCTTGAGCCCATGAATAGCCTCACCATGCGAAACGATGTGTTTAGTACGAAATATTTGTAGAGACATACAATAATAGCTTTTAGTTGGATGATTAATTAAAGAAGAAAAGCATGTTTAAGCGATATTACATTAATAATGAGGGGGCGTTTCATCAATGGCTTCGTTAATAGGACTACCTTCTGTTGATAAGCCCTTTATCCGCTCATATAACATTTTACAAGTCGCTTCTAATTGACTGAGCTTATGCTGTTGTTGGCAGACTATCTGATTTAGATCTTGCAACAAATCATCTTGGTAGGCTACTTTTATTTCTAATTCTATTAGTCGACTGTCATCAGTCATATTATCTAAATCACTTTTGAAAATTGTTGTTGATGCTTCTGCGCTAAATACTTATCAAATACCATACACACATTTCTAATAAGTAAGCGTCCTGCGGGTAATACATGAATATCTTTATCGGATAAACTAATTAAACCGTCAACCTGCATGGGCCTTAACAGCTCAATTTCTTTGGCGAAATAGTCTGCAAAGCGTATAGCGTAAGCTTGCTCAATATCCGAAAATTCTAATTCAAAGTGACATATCAACTGTGTAATCACTGCACTACGTAACTTATCATCTTCATCCAGCTCAACCCCTTTATAAACGGGTAACTTTTGCTGACTGATCAAACGATCATAATCGTCTAGTTCTTTTACATTCTGGCTATACGCATCACCGACCCGACCGATTGAGGTAATACCGAAACCAATCAAATCACAATCTGAATGTGTTGAATAGCCTTGAAAGTTTCGATACAACTTTCCTTGTCGTTGCGCTATTGCTAACTCATCATCCGGCTTGGCAAAATGATCCATACCAATATAGACATAACCGGCAGCGGAAAGCTTTTGCCCCACCATCTGTAGAATGTCTAATTTTACTTCAGCTGTAGGTAAATCTGCATCGTTTATCTGACGCTGGGTTTTGAAACGAGTCGGCATATGAGCAT
This sequence comes from uncultured Methylococcaceae bacterium, assembly GCA_903859415.1. Taxonomy (GTDB): domain Bacteria; phylum Pseudomonadota; class Gammaproteobacteria; order Methylococcales; family Methylomonadaceae; genus Methylobacter_C. Next base: position 15,086 of record CAIOMN010000035.1, on the reverse strand, counting down.
AATTGAATACCGAGAAACGATCGGGTGAGACTAACAGCACCTTATCCAGTGTATTGGCAAAACTGTCTACCGTTTGTAAAGGCAGACCGTAGATTAAATCAATATTAGTAGAACGAAAACCCTCAGCACGGGCATCCTCTAACACTTTAAAGGTTTGCTCTTCGGTTTGAATACGATTGACGGCTATTTGGACAGACGGATCAAAATCTTGTAAGCCTAGACTAATTCGATTAAACCCCAGTTCACGTAATTGCTTAATGGTATGAGAATTTGTTTCTCTAGGATCAACCTCTATAGAGTATTCCCCTGTATCATCATCTTTTAATGAAAAATGCTGGCGAGTCACCTTCATTAACTCTTGCATTTGCTCTGCACTTAAGAAAGTCGGTGTTCCTCCACCCCAGTGCAGTTGATTAACTACTCGATTGGAGTCAAACAAACTGCCTTGCAACTCAATTTCTTTATACAGGTTTTTTAAGTAAGGCTCTGCATGTTTTCGATTTTTAGTAACAATTTTATTACAGGCACAATAAAAACAAACGGTATCGCAAAAGGGAATATGAAAATACAGTGATAACGGGCCACCAACGGCATTTGATTTTAGTATGTGCTGACGATAGTGCTCATCCGTAAAGCCTTCATGTAATTCCAATGCGGTTGGATAAGATGTATAACGTGGCCCCGCTTTATCATAGCGATTGATCAAGTCTATATCGAACTTAAGAGATTGATCCATCATTTTTTTTGCTCGCCAATGACTATTTTATGCGGGTTTTTGTCATTCAATTCGACCTGCTCAATAACACCTATTAAGTCATCGGGTTGAACGATTGCATTACCCGACTTTGAGATACGAGCCAGTAACCTAACCTGACTAAAATTTGATAACCTCATAGTAGGCATCATTGCCAAGGTATCATCTAAACTCACTGTTAAGGGCAAATCAGATACCTGCTTGCGCACGATAGCTAAAGGCATTTTGGGCCCCGATACCGCTTGAGCATAGATAAACACTGTATCCTTTGCTTGATATTTATTTTGTAAGCCAGGGGTTAAACTGACTTCTACTTTAATAGTCGCTGTTGAATTTGCACTATCAGGTACTTTCGCGGTTTGCGTGGTCTGGGATTGATCTATCGCCATCGCTTCAGGAGACTCTGAAGCCAGTTTCGACAGTAAATCCTGTACTTCTTTCTGTGAATCTGATCCGGCTGGCAACAAACTTTCCAGTTTCTTCCACAATTTAGCCGCTTCAACGGTATCACCTTGTTGAGCTTTAGCCATCCCTCCCAACCATAAAGCATTCATATTATCAGGTTCCAAAGCCAAGGCTTTAAAAACTAATTCCGCTGGTTTTCCGGTCAAATTCTTATCATTAACGTAAGCGAGTGCATCAGCATATAACAGCATCACCTCAGGCTTGTCTCCTAACAACCGATAAGCATTAGCTAAGGCCTCAACTGCTTTAGGAAACTCTTCCATTGCTGTGTAAGAACGACCTAGCATTAACCAACCTTGGGCATCATCAGGGTTGTTTTGCATTTTTTCGGCTAAACGCGTCACCATCTTATTAATTTCTGCAAATTTCAGCTTATCCGGATCAGCCGCCATTTCAGCGCTATGGCTGACAGCAGGATAATTACCCAAATCAGCATAAAGCCAACTGGCCAATAAAGGGATAGTCAAAACAACCACAAAAACAACCCAACGCCCCTGATTATATAACGGTGTAACTTGGCTTTTGATATCCAGGTCGTCACTTAATGCCTGTTCCAAGTCAGCTAACTGTTCATTATATTGTTCTTCAGTCAAATCTCCCTTAAGCTTATTATCCTTAAGTTCTTGCAAACGATGTTGTGCGATTAAAATGTTTCGTTGATCAATATCATAGATTTCCTGGACGGTTTGTTTCCGCCATAAAGGTGGTAAGACGAATAGAAATGCGATCAGAATCAGAACGCCGACGATCACAAAAAATAACATATTCAAGAGACTTCACCGTTATCTAACAAACTACGAATTTTTTTCTGCTTCTCGGTATCGCTTTGTAAAGCTTCCGTGTCAGAGGTTAATTTTTCTTTAGCCTTTTTAGATCTAATCACCAGTAATACTGCTATTAAACCTATCACTAAAAAGGCTATTGGCGCTATCCATAACAAGAGTGTTTTACCTTTAAATGCAGGCTTATACAATACAAAGTCACCGTAGCGATCCGTCATAAACTGGACAATTTCTTCCTTGGACTTACCTTGCGCTAACATTTCAGACACTTGCCTGCGTAAGTCTGAAGCCAACTCAGCATTTGAATCAGCAATGGTCTGGTTTTGACAAACCAGACAACGCAACTCCTTAGTCAGCGTTTCATAACTTTCTTGTTGTTTAGGATCAGACAATTGACGAGAATCAACCGCATAACAACTACCTGATAAGAGTATCAAAATAAATATTAAACGCTTCATTGGGGTTCTGCTTGTAATTTATCTAAAAGAGGGATCAAGGTTTTCTGTAGATCGACAACCGTAACAGGCCCCGTCTGTTTGTAACGAATAACGCCTTTCTTATCGATGACAAAGGTTTCAGGCACACCGTAAACACCATAATCAATACCAATCCGACCTTCTTGATCCATGATACTGATATTATAAGGATTACCCAAAGTATCCAACCACTTTTTGGCATCAACAGGATCATCTTTATAGTTCAAACCAATGATGGTCACCGCATTAAGCTTGGCTAAATCGTTAAGAACCGGATGTTCAGACCGACAGGATACACACCAGGAAGCCCAGACATTAAACAGCCAGACTTGACCTTTTAAATCAGCGGGCGTTAACTTTTCTTGAGGGGCATTAAGCTTGGGAGCAGAAAAATTCGGCGTAGGTTTATTGATAAATGGTGACGGAATCTCGCTGGGATTAAGCGTTAACCCCAACCCGAGAAATACGGCCATGATGATGAACAATACTAAAGGAATAATGTATTTAAGCATTACGTCTGTTTTTTAGCTGAATTAACAGGTCATTGAAAATTGAGATACTATCTAAATTATGAACTTGTAGTGACTTTAGCAATACGATATCGCCTATCGCAAGCCGCAAATAAACCACCTAAAGCCATAAACAGAGCACCTATCCAAATCCAGCGAATAAAGGCTTTATAATAAATACGTAAACTCCAGGCACCTTGATCACCGAGTGGCTCACCAATAGCGACAAACAAATCTCTAAACAGTCCAGCATCAATGGCGGCTTCAGTCATTGGCATGGTTTGAACTTGATAGACCCGTTTTTGAGGTTCCAGTTTTGCGACTTCTTCACCTTTATAACTCACCGTCACAAAAGCTTGTTGAGCGGTATAATTAGGCCCTTTGGTTTGTTTAACACCATGGAACTCAAACAAATAACCCGACATATCAATCGATTCATTAATGGCTAAACGCACATCTTTTTCAACACTGTAGACAGATGTGAGGGTAATGCCTGTCACAAATACTGCAATACCGATATGCGCAAGCGTCATACCGTAAAAACCAGCGGGAATTGTCTGAAAACGTTGCCATGAAAAACCTTTGGAACCAAAGCGATCTACAAAGGACAGTATCGAAATAGCCGTTGTCCATAACGCGAGCGTTAAGCCTAACACCGCACCCCAAGAATAAAATGGCATAGCAAAAGGTAACAACAATCCACCACTGACACAACCGGCTATTATCCAACGCACGCGCAACACCAATTGACCCAAGGTGTCTCTTTTCCAGCGTAATAACATACCGAAACCCACAGCAAAGGCTAGAGGTGCCATGATTGGAATAAATACGGCATTAAAATAAGGAGGGCCCACAGAAATCTTGCCTAATCCCAACGCATCAATCACTAAAGGATATAATGTGCCTAACAAAATACTCGCAGCGGTCACCACTAACAATACGTTATTAAATAATATAACGGATTCTTTAGAGACAAACTCAAAAGTCGCACTGCTTTTTACAGTAGGGGCTCTAAAGGCATAAAGTAACAGTGAGCCACCCACAACAACGGCTAAAAAGACTAGAATGAATAAACCCCGAGTCGGGTCGCTGGCAAAGGCATGTACCGACGTTAATACACCTGAACGTACTAAGAAAGTACCTAATAGACTTAAAGAGAAAGCAAAAATGGCCAATAAAACTGTCCATGTTTTAAATACACCTCTTTTCTCCGTCGCTGCTAATGAATGAATCAGTGCCGTTCCTACCAACCAAGGCATAAACGAAGCATTTTCCACAGGGTCCCAAAACCACCAACCTCCCCAACCCAATTCGTAGTAAGCCCACCAACTACCTAAAGCAATACCCATGGTTAAAAACATCCAGGCCATGTTAGTCCAAGGTCGTGACCATCTCGCCCATGCTGCATCAAGCCGACCTTCAAGCAAAGCTGCAATAGCAAAAGCAAAAGCAACCGAGAAACCCACATAACCCATGTACAACATAGGTGGATGAATGGCTAGTCCAGGATCTTGCAACAACGGGTTTAAATCTCGGCCTTCTAAAGGGGCAGGAAATAAGCGCTCAAAGGGATTAGAGGTTAAGAGTAAGAACAATATAAACCCAATGGAAACTAGCCCCATGACACCTAAGACGCGTGCAATGGTTCCTTCAGGAATACTTTTACTAAATCTTGCAACTAACGCAGTCCATAGTGTTAGCACTAAACCCCATAAGAGCAAGGAACCTTCGTGTGCCCCCCATACGCCTGAAATTAAATACAGTGTCGGTAGTGACGTATTTGAATTAGTAGCAATGTATTTAACTGTAAAATCATGGGTTAAACAACTATAGGTTAAGCAACCGTAGGACAGCGCCATAAACAAGAATTGAGCATAAGCCGCTGGTCTGGCAACCGCAACCCAAGAGACTAATCCACGAGCAGCGCCAAAAATGGGTAACGTACCTAATACCAACGACATGCATAAAGCAAGGATCAATGAAAAATGGCCTAACTCTGGAATCATCTTATTGACCTTTCTCTGATAATGATTTTGTTTTTAAACTGGCTTTAACTTCTGGTGGCATGTAGTTTTCATCATGTTTAGCTAAAACTTCTTCGGCAATAAAAACACCTTGCGCATTTAACTTGCCATGCGCAACGATACCTTGTCCCTCTCTGAACAAGTCGGGCAAAATACCAGTGTATTCAACAGTCACCTCTTTACTAAAGTCTGTTAACTTAAAACGCACCATCATGCCATCTCCGGGTCTTTCAACACTGCCTTTAATAACCATTCCGCCTAAACGAAATAGACTATCCTTGGGTGCTTTACCCGCAACTACATCAGTTGTAGAAAAAAAGTACATCAAATTTTCATTAAAAGACTTTAACGCAAACCCTGTTGCTATAGCGACGCCAATCACCATTAAGCTTATTAAAATTAAGCGTTGTTTTCTTGCTGGTTTCATTATTCCTACCGCTTTCTCTTTAAACTTTGACGAAAAAATTGTTTACGCTGAACAATAGGAATAATAATATTGGCAAGCAAAACGCACAACGTAACACCATAAGAAGTCCAGACATAAAAAGCGTAACCTCCCATAGCAAAAAACGCTTCTAAACTCATTTATCTGCCTCCAAAATCATAGTCTTAACCCATTGGGAGTTACGTTCTCTTTTTAATAACTCGATGCGTGAACGCTGCATAAGCGCAATCAGATAATAACTTTTAAATGATAATGCCATCAATAAAAGCGGTATGAGCATACTAACATGAATAGAAGGCTTATCCATTTTAGTCACGGTAGGTCCCTGGTGCAAGGTGTTCCACCACTCCACAGAATAATGAATAATCGGGATATTAACCACGCCCACTAAGGCCAAAATAGCCACTGCTTTAGAAGCTATCTTTTTATCATCAATCGCACCATAAAGACCTATAACACCCAAATACAAAAACAAAAGTATTAACTCAGACGTTAAGCGAGCATCCCAAACCCACCAGGTTCCCCACATCGGTTTCCCCCAAAGAGAACCAGTAAACAAGGCAATAAAAGTAAAACTGGCTCCAATAGGCGCGCTACTAATAGCAACCACTTCCGCTAACTTAATCCGCCAAATTAAACCAATCGCCCCTGCAGTTGCCATCACTATATAGATAAATAATGACATCCAGGCCGCTGGCACATGAATATAGATGATCCGATAACTATCACCCTGCTGGTAATCAGCTGGTGCCAAATACAAGCCACCATAAAGCCCTGCTAAAGTTAGCAACACAAATACTGTACCTAACCAAGGCATTAATCGTTGAGTAAAGGCGTAAAAATGGGGTGGAGATGCCATACGATGAAAAAATCGAACGACGATATCAGGAACTAAAAACATAGAATTAGAGATAAAATTAAGATTTAAGATTCAAAAAATCTATTCGCCCATCGAACCACACTATAATCGACAAGCAAAGATTAATTATTTGCACAACTATCTTGAGTAAGCATTCAACTTACTCGATTACCCAATAAATCTGCCACTGCAGTATTAGCAACACCAAATACTTTTATATTGTTTTTGATAAAACCTGCATAGTGCTCATGGAGATGACCGTGAAAAATATGCTTAACACCCATTGCCGCAGCTAGTTCACCAATGACTCTAAAACCATGTCGATGAGATCCCGGCGCTTCATGTGATACTAAAATATCAGCTTTTTGAAGCTTGAATTCTTCAAACTCATCATGCCAAATCGCTGATTTATATTTCAATGATAATTCAGATTGCTGAACACTAAGCGGCTGATTAAGCAAAAAATGTTGCTTACCCAACCATTTCGGGGCTTGCGGTGGATACCAGACCCTACCAAGAAAAACCCCGCTTAAACCAGCCACTTTTAGGCCTGCTATTTCCGTAACCTTTAAGTGTAAGTTTCTATCGGAAAAAGCCGAATTAAATAGATTGTTATGTTTTACTGGCGTCTCAAAGTCGTGATTCCCTGCAATCCACCAAACTTCAGTTAAATCAACTATCTCTGTTAAATACTTTTCTAAAGGTTCGTCCAAATCATAATCACCCAGTAAAACTACCGCTTCTGGCCTGTATTTATGAACAGACTCTATAAGCGGTTTAAAATTTCCATGAGGATCACCCGCAAAAAGAATTCTTTGGTGTCGATTCATGTTATCTGCCTTTCTTCCCTGTTTTAGGTTGATACCACAATTGACCACTCGGCAATTTCCAGTAAAAATGTTAATTAAATTATAAACTCTAAATTGTCCTCACGGCAAAAAGCATAACCACTTTAACTTTTAACAAAAAGATTAAGGGCATTCTAACTAAACCCCACCGCTAAACTACACAATATCCCTTGCTTTTATAAAAGCCTCTCTAAAATCAAGATATAAGGGCTTATCTGTTTCTAGCATTAGTTTTAACATAGTGTGCTGTAACTGATACTTAACATTACCTACCGCTAATGCACCAACTGCCACAGCACCCTTTGAGTTAATCGCATGTATTAACGGCGCGCCCAAATCATTACGTTTAATCCCTTCTATGCCCAAAGGTGGTACAGCATTAACATCACCCACCACTTTTAATTGGGTGGCTTCCTTAAGTACGGTTGCACTTAATACTTGCACACCGGCTTTTGCGGTACAAAATATAACCTCTGCCTTAGTTATCAACTGAGTTTTTTCAATTTCAGTGCTGGCACACGCTCCAGATAAGTTACAACCAAAGCGCCGATTATAAGCTCTAGCAATATCCGTTGCTGCTTCCACTGACAAATGGTCGACCAAAATAGTTCCCGCACCCGCTAAGGAAGCAATAATACCCGTTGCAATACCGACAGGCCCCGTTCCGCCAAAGACTAAAACCTGACTGTCTTGTAAATTCTTACCGTGCTTTTCCTTTAACTCTTTCTCAACACAAGCCACTAAAGCTGCCGCTGTCGTAAATGCACCACTGGGATCAGCAAACACAGACACTTCAAAAGGCGGAACCATGGACTGATGACAAGCATCCAGCATATCCATTGCCAACGCTAAATCACGACCACCAATAAAAATCCCTGTTCGCTTTACGCCAGCTGGCCCACGGGAAAAAATAGCATCTTGAGTTAGTCTGTTAACACTATCCAACTTAACATTGCTATAAGGCATAAGCACATCAAACCCAGCATCCAAAGCCATGTTGACATCAAATGGACTATTGTTTGCCGTGGGGTCAAGCATGTGAAGAATGCTACGTTTCTCCATGAGCGATCCTTTTAAATTTAATTAGGTGTATGTTTAAATAAAGTTAATTAATATCTAAATATTAGATTTAATGTATTCTCTAGCAACTTCAAAAGCATGTTCAAAATGAAGATAAACAGGTTTTTCGCTACTAATCATCTTTTTTAATAAACGGTTTTGCGCTTGATACTTAATATTACCAATCGCCAATGCGCCGATTCCTACGGCACCACTTTTAGAGCCTTCAATAGGCGTTCCATTATGAAACGCATCAACGCCAGCAATACCAGCAGGTGGTACAGCATTAACATCGGCCGCCACTTTTAAATTGGGTGAAAGCGCGATCAACTCTGCACTTAATAACTCTATCCCAGCCGCACCTGTTGCAAACACTATATCAGCAGTTTTCATGTATTCGGCTTTATCCGCATCAGCGCCAGCAGTAATCGTAATTTTACCATCACCAAATTCACTACTACACAAATCAGCGACATGCTGTGCTTTTTCTAACTGTCGACCAATAATTCTAACATGAGCGCCTGCTTGAGCTGAAATAACAGCGGCAGCTTGACCAACTGGCCCAGTGCCTCCTAAGGCAATAATGTTTTTTCCTTCTAAGGTTGTGTTAAATTTTGTAATTAACTCATGTTCTACGGCAGCAACCATACCCGCTGCAGTTGTAAATGCACCACTAGGATCAGCAAAAACCGACACTTCAAAAGGCGGAACCATTGAACGTTTAGCCGTTTTCAACATATCCATTGCCTGCTTGGTATCGCGACCACCGATAAAAATTCCGGTACGTTTTAAATTCTTAGTGCTTCGAGAAAAAATAGCATCCTGCACTAAACCTTGAACTTCACTGGGTTCAACATTGATATAAGGTAATGCTGAAACCCAACCTGCGTCCATCGCCATATTAACGTCAAAAGGACTTAAATTTTTAGCTGTAGTTAGCATGTGTAAAATAAATGGTTTTTCCATAATAGCTCCTTGATGAATTTAGCCGTTAAGTATAAAAGAAAAAATAATAATGTACTTACTTAATTTAGTGCTGAAGGGAGGAAATAGACATTATTTTATCGATAATAACCGATCTAAAACCGTTATGTTTGTCGATAACAATAGTTATAAAAAGCTATAAAATCGCCTTAAGCTTATAAATTAATTCAAGCGCCTGCCTTGGAGTAAGATCATCAGGCTTAACGGTCTCTAACAAAATAACCGCAGGGTGACATTCACTAGATGAAAATAAATCAAACTGATTAACGCCAATGGAGGCTTGTTGCTCGCTATAAGCAATTTCTTCTAAATGCCGTAGTTTTATTTTAGCTTGTTCAATGACCGATTTAGGCACACCTGCTAAAGCCGCAACCTGAAGTCCGTAACTTTGATTAGCTGCGCCTGATTTTACCGCATGTAAAAAAACAATCTTGTCACCATATTCCATGGCATCCAAATGGACATTGTGAATAGTTTTTTGTTCTTCAGGTAAGGTTGTTAACTCAAAATAATGGGTTGCAAACAAAGTAAAAGCTTTAGTTTCCTTCGCTAAATAATCCGCACAAGCCCAAGCTAAAGAAAGCCCATCAAACGTACTGGTGCCCCGCCCTATTTCATCCATCAGAATAAGACTTTGTGCGGTCGCATTATGCAGAATATTTGCGGTTTCTGTCATTTCTACCATAAAAGTAGAACGACCACTCGCTAAATCATCTGATGCCCCAATACGTGTAAAAATTTTATCTATTGGTCCGCAGACACACGACTTTGCAGGCACATAACAACCTATATGAGCCAACAAGACAATGAGCGCAGCTTGCCGCATATAAGTTGATTTACCGCCCATATTGGGTCCAGTAATCACTAACATACGGCGTTGATTTGAAAACATAAGATCATTAGGCACAAAAGGGATATCCGAGACTTGCTCAACCACTAAATGTCGCCCTCCCTCAATTTGAATACCCGGCTTAGAACCTAACGTCGGCTGAGATAAATTTAAAGTCTCAGCACGTTCAGCAAAATTACCTAATACATCCAACTCAGCCAAAGCCGCTGCACATTCTTGTAAGGGGATTAAAGAAGAACCCAACAGAACCAATAAATCTTCATACAGACTCTTTTCATAGCTCAGTGATTTTTCTTTGGCACTTAAAACTTTATCTTCAAACGACTTAAGCTCTTCGGTGATATACCGCTCAGCCCCTTTTAAAGTTTGTTTACGGGTGTAATGCGGCGGGATCTTATCCGCATGTAGATGCGATATTTCGATGTAATACCCATGAACCCGGTTATAGTTAACTTTTAATGTGGAAATGCCGGTGGCCGCTTTTTCTCGACTCTCCATATCAATCAAATATTGATCTGCATTTTGACTCAAGTCTCTCAAATCATCTAACTCTAGATTGTAACCTTTTGCAATAACTCCCCCATCACGAATAAGCACCGGAGGATTATCGATAATAGCTTGTTGTAAAAGACTTAAAATATCGGGCTGCTCACCTATTTGCTGTTTTAAAGAAAGCAATTGAGCATTATCATTCGAAGAAAGCACTTGTTGTAATGCGGGTAATACCGCTAAGGTATTGCGTAATATTAATAAATCACGAGGACGCGCTGATTTTAAGGCAATACGCGAACTGATCCGCTCAATATCACCCACCTGCCGTAGCAACGCCTGTACCTCTTTATATAAACCCTCATTCAGCAATTGACTCACACACGCATAGCGACTATTCAGTATAAAATGATCACGTAATGGCCTGTTGATCCATCGCCTCAGACAACGACTCCCCATTGCGGTCGCTGTTTTATCCAGCACACCTAATAAGGTATATTGCATCTGTCCAGTCGGATGATAATCAAGCTCTAAATTACGACGACTCGAAGCATCCAATAAAATACTATCCTCACTACTTTCAGTACGAATTCCCTGAATATGCGGCAAAGAACTTTGATGGGTATCTTTCACATATTGCAACAAAGCGCCGGCGGCCGTCACTGACGCTAACAAACCCTCACAACCAAAACCTTTTAAATCAAAGGTATCAAATTGCTGTAACACGCGCTGCCTTGCACTGTCTAAATCGAAATGCCAAGGTGGCCTTCTGCATAGACCACTACGTTGGTGTAAAGACGCAGGCAAACGCCAATCTTCACTGAAGAGTAATTCAGCCGGATTAAGGCGACTGAGTTCACTCAGCAATTGATCTTCACTGTCAACTTCCTGCAAGATAAATCGGCCACTGGTTAAATCAAGACTGGCAATGCCGTATTTTTGATCCTTTACACTGAGAGCAACCAGTAAATTATCTTTTCGATCTTCCAATAAGGCTTCATCCGTCACTGTCCCTGGGGTAACAATCCGTACTACCTTTCTCTCTACGGGGCCTTTAGAAGTGGCTGGATCACCTATTTGCTCACAAATAGCAATAGACTGACCATTTTTTAATAACCTGGCAAGATACCCTTCCGCCGCGTGATAAGGGATACCTGCCATAGGAATAGGCAAACCCGATGACTGACCTCGACTGGTTAAGGTAATATCAAGCAGTTGTGATGCCTTTTTAGCATCATCAAAGAATAATTCATAAAAATCCCCCATCCGATAAAACAACAACGTATCTGGATGATCTGATTTGATGCGTAAATATTGCTGCATCATAGGCGTATGCGCTTCGGCTTCTTTTTGTTTTATAATCATCAGTCTATTTTTAATCTAAAATTGCCCGAGGTCACATAATGGATAATGAATTGTTTGAGATTTCGCAGCAACTAGGCACATTACTACAATCAAAGGATAAAAAAATCAGCACGGCTGAGTCATGCACAGGCGGTTGGATTTCTCAAATCATCACTGATGTACCCGGGAGTTCTGCTTGGTTTGATAGAGGGTTTGTAACTTACAGCAATGCAGCAAAAATGCAAATGCTAGGTGTTAAACCTGAAACTTTAGATACTTTTGGTGCGGTAAGTGCTCAAACAGCAACTGAAATGGCCAACGGAGCCTTACAGAATAGCGATGCCGATTGTGCCATTGCAGTAACCGGTATCGCGGGTCCCACTGGCGGAACAATTAAAAAACCAGTGGGTACTGTATTTATTGCTTGGGCCTATAAAAATCAAGAAACCAAAGTAATCAAAAAAGAATTAACTGGAAATCGATTTGAAATCAGACAACAATCGGTAAAATTAGCCCTTAAAGGTATCAAAATAGATTAAGACAGTCAGCAAGCAACTTAAGGTTAATTTACTATTAATCAAAAGCCAAACTCTGATTCATCAATATCATCAAATAACTCTTTTAAGCGTTTCTTTTCCCAATAAATTTCTATCTTTCTACGTGCGTCTCTTTTGACAATATCACTATCCACACCATCAGATAGCGCGGAGAATTCAGCACCTTCAAAAATGTCGTCATCGTCATCGTCAGATTTTTTTTGCACAGCAGACTTAGAGGATTCTTTCATCATTTCATCACTCTCGTTAAAAATACTAATATTAAAATCGTTAGATAATTACTTGTAAAGAAAAAATTAATCCATTTGATGTAAAATATCACTTATTATCAAATAATGTAAAATAAATGTTTACTAAGGCAAATGATATTTAATCGCTCACTTAAATGCAATGCAAAACTATTTTTTATAACTATCTAATCTAACAGTCATTGTTACATAAATAATATAAATGAGTTATCAGATATGAATAATAACGCAAAGGACTGGCCTGTATCTTCCGATATTTTTACTTCAGATTACCTAATTAATAACATCGGCACCCCTTTTGCGATAGGTCTGGCTGTAGGTTACTTTGCTAAAAAAATGTTGCTTATCTCTCTATTCTTATTTGGTGCAGCCATTGTTTTACTCTTTGTTAGTGAACAATATGGTATCACTGAAATTAATGACATCAATCTACAACATGCCGCAGAATCAGCAACTCACACCGTTAAGGAATCAGGAGGCTTTTTAATCAATCGATTGTCAAAAATCACCAGTAAAGGAGTCAGTGCAACTGGTGGTTTTCTCGTGGGCTTTAAAATGGGATAAAGTACAACTAAAAAAATAACACCAGGGTATAGCATTTTTTTTCAATTGCTTTATAATGCACAGCTTAATGACGTTATCGATGCCTCGGTGGCGAAATTGGTAGACGCAAGGGACTTAAAATCCCTCGTTCGTAAGGACGTGCCGGTTCGACTCCGGCCCGAGGCACCATTAAAAACAAGGACTTAGCCTTTTAGGCCAGTCCTTTTTTTATGCCTGAAATTTACGGGGTAACTTTCAAACCCAATCTACGAAATACTGAAGAATAATTTCTACCGCAACACTTGCCGATAATTAGGGTAAGCGCTCAATAAAGCGCGTACTTCCCCTACCCAGAAGAATCGGTATTTTTAATATTCCAGGGTAACAAAGCTTCAAGCTTTTCTACCGTATCGGCATAAGGCAATGCCTTGAGCACTTGAGTTAAATAGCTATAGGGTTCCAATCCATTGGCTTTAGCTGTTTCGATTAAACTGTAATGAATCGCGCTAGCTTGTGCACCTTTGGTCGTATCAGAGAATAGCCAGGCCTTTCGACCGATGACAAAGGGACGAATGGCGTTTTCGGCTAGCATATTGCTAATAGCAAGGTCACCATTCGTACAGTAGATCATCAGCTTATCCCATTGATTACTCAGATAAGTCATAGCCTTTCCAGTTAAGCCATCTTTGGGTACTTTGTGTTGATTATCACCCAAGTACTTCTTTATTTCATCCAAAATAAGTCGGCTTCTTTTACAGCGTTGCTGGAACTTTTCAGCGGCACTCAGTACTTTGATTTCCCGCTCAACCCTATAGAGTTTATTGATTAAATGCAGGAGGTGATCAGCTTTAGTTTCCCGATGTGGCTTGCCTTTCTTCGGTTTAGGTTGCGCGTCAACGGCTTCTTTAAATTTGCGACGCGCGTGATCCCAGCACCCCAGTTGGGTGATGTTATTAATACGGCACACCTCATTGTAACTGGCATAGCCATCGGTTTGCAGATAACCATGAAAATCATCCAGCAGGCGCAAGGGGACTTCCTCACCACGAGATGGATCGTATTCAAATAACACGCTGGGTTGCTCAGGTGGCCCTCCAAGAGTCACCCACATATACTTTTTCGATGTGGCTGGTCGTCCGGGTTCTTTGAGTACCTGTATTCGAGTTTCATCGGCCATAATGATGTCACCGGCCTGTTGATGATCGCGGATAAGATTAACGAGAGGTTGTAGTGGTCTGGCTAAGCGAATCATCCAGTTGGCAAGCGTAGCTCTTGAAAGTTCCCCTCCATAACGCGCCAAGATGTTTTCGAGTCGGTAAAGTGGTAAGCCATCAGCGTATTTGCAGATAAGAATAAAACAGATCAGTTCAACACTACCCCTTGCACCGGGAACCGGATGTTTAGGAAGAGTAGCGGCGATGATTCTGCGTTGTGCTTCTGGTTCATCTTGAACCGGTTCCAGAAACACCGCTTTTTCCTGCAGGTATTCTAAAATACGCACTTGCGCAGGAATGATATCGAGTTCTTCTTTGACTTTAGTAAAGAAAGTCGATACCGCACCGACTTTTTCTTCCTCACTCAGCCGGATAAAGATTTGTTCGCGAGGTAAATTTTTAGCAAAGGGTTTACGCCCTGTTTTTGGCTTAGGCAGTCTAGATTCGAGGGGTTCGACTTCATCGCACGCCTCAATGAAGGCTTCGTCGTCGACCGTTTCATCCGTTGCCGTTTCAAAATCAATCGTGGCCTCAACTTCGGCATCATCAAATAACGAACCTTGTCCGGTCTGTTCACTAGAGGGTGCGAAGCGCTTGATTCTGGCTAAACGCAGGGCTTCTTCCAAGATCTGAATA
>CAIOMN010000034.1 GCA_903859415.1 uncultured Methylococcaceae bacterium | reverse complement strand
TTAGCGAGTCGCCCCCTTCTTCAAGAAATGATAAATCTGGCCTGACCTCTGAAATTTTTAACGCCTTGCACCATGATTTTTTTAGAATATCAACTTCTTCAGAAATAATATTGCACACTTTAAGTTGATTCTCTGCCATTTTAATTAACGCATTATAATCAACTTTAAAATTGCTTAGTATCGGTATATTTTCAATTTCTATTATATCTGAAGGACATAAATGCGCTGGCAAAATCTTACGAATTTCCTGATCGAGAAGATCTTTATGCGTATCTTCGGTAATCATTACAAAAGCTATAAGACGAATCTTATCTTCAATATGAACAGGAATAACAGCAACATCCCGAATACCTACCATTTCGCGAAAAGCAGCTTCAACTTCAGCGGGTTCTACACGATAACCGCGTATTTTAATTTGCCTGTCAGCGCGACCTTCAAAAACCAATAGTCCATCTTCCAAAATCCGACCAAGATCACCCGTTGCATAACGGCTCCATCCAGGGCGATCAATTAATTTTTGGAAATGAACACGTGTTAAATTTTCATCACGCCAGTAACCAAGAGAAATGTATGGGCTACTAACAAAAATCTCACCGACCTCATCCACCTCTACAGGAAAACCCTCTGTATTGAGAACTTCTACAACTCGTTGTTGTATAGAGTATCCTGATGGAATAAGGGCGGTTTTAGGTACGTAACCATTTGGTAAAAACCATTGTCTATATAGGGTTGCACACTCAGTAGAACCTAACCCAACATAGATCATAGCCTCAGAATTTAGACATGATCGAACAAGTTGAATATCAGAAGGGAATAACTTATCACCTGCCATATAAACTAATCTGACATTGAATGTAGTTTCAGAGGTTGGTAGAGCCTGCAATAAACTTCGCATGACTGGAGGCATAGCGTGAAGAATAGTCACATTAAATTGCTGTATAGCTTTTAAAGCATAACTCATCCCATCACGCCTAAGATCCATAAGCAATAATGCGGCACCATTAAGCAATGCCCCATAAATATCTCTCAAAGCACCATTCACACTCGGTGAGTAAATGCCACTAAGCACATCATCAGGCCGCAAATGAACCGAACAAGTGTATTGCATTATATCGTGCGTTAATCCCCGTTGATTTTGAAATACACCTTTTGGCTTACCACTACTACCCGAAGTATAGATAATATAGGAGATATCTTCTTGGGTAGAGCTTGGAAGCCAATCATCAGATATTGTTGAGTCCTCTACTGACTCACGCAAAAGCACCACCATATCCTGTGGCATAAAATTATTAAGAAAATCTATGTTTTCTTTATCCGTTAAAACGTATTTTGCTCCAGAATATTCCAATATATGTTTTAGCCTTTCAGGTGGATGACTCAGATCAATTGGAATATAAGGACGCCCCGACGCTAATGATGCAAGCATAGCTGCAGGATAATAGCGATCGACTGGCAATGCGAGAACTATAGGTTCTCCTGGTAAAACATAACTAGCTATATATTGTGACAAACACAAACATTGAAAATACAAATCTGCATAATTGATACAGCCTTGATAATCCCTAATCGCAATCCTCATTGGATGAAGCTCAACCTGTTGTTGGAAACGATCAAACACGGGTCGATCTAGCCAATCTTCCTGATATCCTGGGTAATCCAGATTAATTGGGCCATTATAATCAAGGGCTATATTTTGATTAAATATTTCACTCATAGGAATTTACCGTTTTAACCCAAGCCGAAGCCAATTTTAAAGAAAAATTTAAAGGCAATACACATGAAGCTCCAAAGCCTACAGATTTAAATGCATCTTGTGTACAAAACTCATCAATAGTATTTTGTCTTATGCTATCGTTATGCCCTTGCATTAACGTATCAATACTTAAACCGATCATCAGCGATTCCGATTGAATCGAATTCAAGCTTATTAAATCTGAATTTCCTTGAGTGAATTCATAATGAACTCTCCAGCCAAAGGGTAGTTTTGGCAACTGTTCAACAAGTGGAGCTCCGTGAAAATGCATTATATTTAATAACAGGCCCTCTGCTGAAAGGATAACAAATTGATCATAAATGTTTATAGATGGCTGTAATTTTAAGCGAGGAAAAATAGTCTTCAAATGGTGTTGAGACACATAGTAAATCCCATGAATCCCAAGACTTTTATAACATTCTATTAAATGCTTGGTCCGTTGTGCGATCAATTCTAATCCACGGCTTAATTCATCTGGTGCATATTCAGTACAAAAAACTAAATACTCTAATCCTGCAAGTTGAATTGCTTGACTAAGTGGACTGAATACAGTTGCTAATAATGGAGTTTCGTTAGATAAATTTCTTATGAGTAATTCACTAGCTTGTAAACAATTCATTTCTTGTTCTCCAAGGCTAGTACATTTTAACTTTAACCAATCCTTACTTTCTTTAATGGGCCTGAAAGTTATATTACGTCTACCCAATAAATCACCTTCCCAAGAGTCTTTTATGCCTAATGCAGTGGCCTGGTATGTACCAGAGGGAGTTAATTTTACAAAATCCCCACCAACCGCTTTATGAAAATCTAAAGTAGCTTCCGCTAAACTGTAAGATTTTTGATCAAAAACAGGTTCATGTCTCCAGAATGCAATTAATTTTTTTTGTAAATCCTGATTAAAAGAACTCATTGCAATAATATGATCATCGAAAAATATACTATAATATCAAATCACGTTGCATCTATACTCATTGTTTTCCTGATAAATGTTGCTGACCAATTTTGAAATAGCAGCAATTACTAAATCATAAAAATCAATAGGAGAAAGTAACCTACATTTAAATAACTGAGAATCCAGCAAGCCAGTTTAAATAAGCCTCTGTTTTAGATTACTCTTGATCATGCAATATATGCAGTTCATTAAAAGTAAGTGTTTTGTTAGCGCCCAGAATCGTCAATAATTTCATCAGGTCTTAAATGAATTTGATTTTCCGCTTTAAAGTCGGTAGTTCGAAGCTAGGAAATTAATATTTTTTTGCCCATTTTGATATCAAGGGAGTTATTACTTTTTGCTCAGGGTTAAATGCTAACTCTGATCATATATCGTGGGTGATCGTTTTCATTAGCACAACCCTCATTGTCTGTTTAATACATCGCCAGACACTAAAATTGTTAGTTCTAACGTAGGCTACACAGAATAGCCGGTATTGAAAAGTCATTGATTAACGATAAGTAATATAATATCAAAATCCTTTTTCAAGCCGCTTATGCTTCGTAATTAATAGTGATCGTTACGTTTCCTACTACATACGTTACGTAATCAATTGTGATCGTTACGTTTTCAACTGCTTACGTTACGTAAGTAATAATGATCGTTACGTTTCCAACTACTTACGTTACGTAATTAATAGTGATCGTTACGTTTCTAACTACTTACGTTACGTAAATAATTGTGATCGTTACGTTTCCAACTACTTACGTTACGTAATTAATGGTGGTCGTTACGTTTCTAGCTGCTTACGTTACGTAAACGATTGTAACCGTTACGTTTTATGTTGGAGGCGGCGGGTTGTAATATCGCCTTAAGATGACGTCAATAAATATAAATGTAATTAACGACTTTCAATCAAATATAAGCCTATAGTGATTAAAAGAAAGAAAATTGGGTGAGGCCTCTATTAAGCTAAAGTCACTGCAGATACAAAAGAGAGTCAGCAGTCATTTAGTCAAGTGCTAACAAAGTTAGTGGTGTAAACCACTATTGAGAGCAAAAAAGCCAATCGGGTTAAGACATAACGGGTTGGCTTTTTCATGTCTGAATTATATCGCTTTAAAACCAATATCTGTACGGTAATAAATGTTGTTCCAATGGATACTATCAGCCAGTTCGTAGGCTTTGGTTTGAGCTTCCAGAATAGTTTCTCC
>CAIOMN010000033.1 GCA_903859415.1 uncultured Methylococcaceae bacterium | reverse complement strand
TTTAAATTGTTCAGAGTCACTGCCATAAGCATGCCAGATACAAATCGAATTAATCGCTTTATTGACCGGCCCGATATCAATATAATCCGTCTGCGCATCTTCGGCATTCAAATAACGAAGAATATAAGCCAGTGCTTTTTTTCTTAACCAGGAAATGCTTATTTTTTCATAACTGTTCGTGAATAGATTCATCCACTTTAAAACCGGCGATAACTGAGTGTAGTCATCCTTTGGACACAGCGCATTTCGTTGTTTTGGCCAATCTATTGAAGAAAAGGTATCACTATACAATTCATCTCTTAACGATAAGATAAATTCATTTTCAGGCACTTTGATACGTTGGGCATAACAATAAGCCATAGGCAAATACACCATACGACTATGACACCAATACCGTGATGGATGAAAAGGTAGCCATTTAGGAAACAACCACATTTCAGGGAATAAGCTATTAAACCCCTGCCAGTCGTACAGATTTAAAGTTGAAAGATAAAACTTTCCCCAAGAAGGTATGCCTGTCACCCCTCCATTGCTCTGTATCCAATCCCTAGCTTTAAGCAAGGCTTCATGATCTTTATCCACTCCCAGTATGCGGAGTGAGACATACTGCATGACCGTGCCAAACATTGTTGACTCACCCTCAATATGCATACCCCAACCCGCATCTTTATTTTGGTGATTAAAGATGTAAAGCTTCATCATTTCCCGATGTGCTTTAGGAAAAGGTGTTGCCGAAATATAAGAAGCAATCAACAAGCCGGGCAAGAGGAACAGTGGCCCACCGTAATCTCCTGGCCAATGTCCATCATCACTTTGTAAATGAGCGTAGTAGTTAATCCCTTTGATCAATCTATCAGCAATTTTCTGTGCTTTGGAAGATTCCAGGCTTGGAAATTTACCGGTAAACTCATGAAAGTTTGCTGCAATTGCAGACCCCCTGAACACTTTATCACCGGAATTAGGATTATTTGACTTATCAAATAAGAAGTCCTCACTAAACTGAGCAATTTCCCTATCAGAAACAGTGTCAGCATTTTGAAGGTGATTATTGATGTTGTTTGAACTAGGCTTAAATGCCCATATATGCCGACCTTTTTCGGTGAGTAGTTGCCAGTTTTTCCAACCCGGTTTTACATTCAGCATAGTGTTATATGAGGTGCCTTTTAATTTGTTTTAATTGCCGAATAAAGCAATACGAACCATAGCAATGAAACCCTTAAGCTTCTTAACTAATCCAGGTTGTTTGCGTAAACGTTCGTGACCAGGAAGTAACTGACCTTTTGCCAATTTACCAATCTTTCTTTTGACCGCAGGATCAAGCTTTCCATCAGCCGCTAACTCAAAGAACAAGGCTTTTACATTACCTAAATCAAAAAAGTCTCTCTGCCATTCCCACTTATAATTGCCGCCATACCGAAACCATGAGCCACCGATACCTTCTACCTGATAATGGGTGCCATCTTCTCGCAAAGCTGGTGACACTTGAGTCCATAGTCCAATCACTTCACCCTGTTTTTCATCAATCAAGATTCTGTGATAAGGATAACGCCACTCTTCAAAGCCTTCCATTTGTACGCCTAAAGCCCAATCCTCTATCTCCTTTCGGCTTCGCGCAACAAACTCTTCATTAGGACCAATGTTCCAACGATATTCAGCATCATCGGTATACATTGCGCCCAAATACTTAGGCCAGTTACCTTCCTTTTCGGCATCCCGATTGGCCTGTAACCAACGCTCTACCATTTCTTCCAACTCTGCTCTAGGGTATGCCGCCATTCTTGGTCTCTAAGGTTTATTCTTTAGGTTGATAATAATCGCTTTAGTAGGACAATACTTTTCGGCTTGTCGTGCTTTTATTAATAAATCCAGCGAGGGATTGTCTTGTAAAACTGTTAAATTACCTTCGTCATCAACATGAAAAAGCTCTGGCGCTTCTGTCATACACGTCGCATGTCCCTGACACAGCTCCCGATCTATCTGTATTTCAAAACCAGTCTCATCTGCCTCACTTTGCGAAACATTATCCCTTTTTGCCTGATCAGCACTGGCAAAAATATCAGTCCGTTTGACATAGCGAACCCGACAAGGTGACACGGGCTGCACAACCATTTGAGTAAAGTCATCTTGATAATGATCTTTCTCATTAACTAGTTCAAAGGTATATCGACGTAATAGAATGCTAAAAATGGCCTTTAATTGCAACATGGCAAAGGCATTACCGGTACATTTATGTTTACCGCCACCAAAAGCAATCCAGCTAAAAGGTTTGGCATCTTCCTGGCGTTCTTCAGAATAACGTTCTATATCAAATTCTTCAGGATTTGGAAATATTTCTGCTATGCGATGAGACACCCTGGGTGAAGTGCAAACATATTTACCGGCTTTAACGGTATAGCCTTTAAAATGAAAATCCTTCATCACTTTACGAATTAAAAATATCAACGGAGGATGTAAGCGCAAGACTTCTTTAATGACACTTTCAAGCACGGGGATTTCACGTAACGATTGAAAAGTCACTTCGCCATCAATACCAAAGTGCCCATCTAATTCGTTTAAAACTACGGCTAATTGTTCAGGTCTACGCGCTAATTCCAACAGTGTCCAAGCCGCTGTCCCTGCGGTGGTATGGTGACCAGCGAAGATAGTGCCAATTAACATCCCGGTAATTTCATGGGCAGACAAATGACTACCATCATCATAAGTAGAGTCAATCAATAATTGAAAAGCATCATCACTCTTCTCAGCTTTCTGGGCTCTTTTAGCAATAATACCTGTCACTAACTCTTGCAGCCTAACCCGGGCTTTATCTCGGCGACGAAATACGGGGAGTGGTAAATACGGAAACACAAAAGCCAATGGATTGACGCCTTTTTCAAGGTCATGATATATCTGGGCAAACTCTTCGTTCAGTTCATACCTGAATTCATCGCCTAATAAACAATGGCTGGACGTATAAATAGTGAGTTCTTTCATAAACTCAAGCAGATCAATCTCCCCGGTATCTTCCCAGTTAGCAATCATCTGCTCAACTTCTTTAACTATGACTTGCGCATAACTGCGCATCGGCTTATCACGCAACACTGGCATCAACATCTTAAGTTGCTGATCTTTTTTGTGCGGAGGCGCATCAAAAACAACACCCTTACCAAAAATGGGTGTCATTATTTTATAGGCTTGACTTTGATCTAGCTGCGCATCTGGCGCACGAAAAAATGCTTCATTCGCTTCGGGGCCCGTCATGAGCACCATTTTCTGATGAAACATACGAAACTCGCCAATCTCTCCGAGCGTGTTTCTTAGCATCACCATATATGAGAAAGGATTTTTGCCAAATTGCAACATGTGGCCGAGTAAAGGCAATGCACCAGGCATTTTAGGTGGCTCTTGGCCTGAGGAAGCAGTTTTTTTGATATTGGCAGTCGTCATAACTCGGTCTTGATATAGAGGCGATTAAGGCTGATAAAAATAATCAACCCTAGCCACCCGAAAAGCATAAACCTCTGAATACGACAGGAGAATGCCAAATAATCCGATAATTTTACGCGGTGACTGATTAATGTACAAACCTTTCGTCATATCCCATACGAATAATCTACTTAACATTTAGTCTTTACCCGACAAAAAAGGCACAAAAGTCACCTCTTCGAGCATTTCAACTTGATAACTACTGCCTTTACGCCAAACTCTTTGTAAAGTCTGGGGACCTCCACTTAATCCAACTGGAATAACCATAACGCCACCCACTGCTAACTGTTGTAATAATTGCGCTGGTATTTCTTCTGGCGCCGCCGTCACAAGAATAGCATCAAATGGTGCATGGTCAGGCCAGCCCAACTGACCGTCATTGTATAAGTAGCTGACATTGTAAATCTTTAGCTCAGACAAATGCTCTTTTGCTTTTCGTTGGAGCGGCAGAAGTCTTTCAATGGAATAAACATGATCCACCAACTGCGCTAAAACCGCTGTCTGATACCCGCACCCCGTCCCTATTTCGAGTACATTTCGTAAATGACCCGATGATTCTAAAATCAATTCCGTCATCTTAGCTACGATATAAGGCTGTGAGATGGTTTGATTGTATCCAATGGGTAACGCGGTATCTTCGTAAGCACGGCTAGACAACGCTTCATCCATGAAGATATGTCGTGGCGTGTCACGCATTATTTCTAAAAGTTTTTGGTTCTGAATGCCTTGATCCGCTAACCGTTTAATCATCCTCTCACGCGTCCTTAAAGAGGTCATCCCGACGCCTTGCAAACTTACACCCATGATTCATCTTCCTTAGGCAGCCAAGCCTTTAACGCCGCTAAACTATCATAGCGCGTCAAATCAATCTGTAAGGGTGTAATCGACACATAGCCCGCATTAATGGCATAAAAATCAGTCCCTGGCCCTGCATCTTGTTCTGCACCTGGAGGACCCACCCAATAGATACTTCGCCCACGAGGATCTTCACTCTTAATAACGGGTTCTGATTTATGTCGCTGACCTAAACGCGTAGCTTGATAACCTTTTATATCGACCAGTGCAACATCAGGCACATTCACATTAAGAATGGTGTCTTTTGGTAACGGTTTTTTAATAAGTTGTTTTAATAACACCACGGCTACCTGTGCCGCCGTCTCAAAATGACTAGGGTTACTTCCCACTAACGAAATTGCAATTGCAGGCAAACCTAAGAATCGCCCTTCAGTTGCAGCTGCGACAGTTCCCGAATAAAGCACATCATCACCTAAGTTTGAGCCGTGATTAATGCCCGCAAAAACCATATCAGGCTCATCATCCAATAAGCCGGTTATCGCTAAATGCACACAATCTGTTGGCGTCCCATCAACCTTAATAAAACCATTATCTGCTGAATAAGTCCTTAAAGGCATTTCTAATGTCAATGAATTACTTGCAGCACTTCTATTTCTATCAGGCGCTACAACAGAAATCTTGGCGTGTTCCCTTAAGGCACTAGCTAATGCAGTCAGACCCTCAGCCAAGTATCCATCATCATTACTTAACAAAATATGCATTATCAATTCGCCTTAAAGCGTAATAAATTATAAAATCAGTCATATTAGCAACAATAACAAATAAAATCAGCTTTCGTGGTAAAAAAAACTCTGTCAGAAGAAGACCAAGATTTATTTCGTCAAACCATCGGTAAAGTTCGCACAACCAATAGCAATAAGATCTTGTTAAACCAAGACAGCAAACCCAAACCTTACCCCAAACAGCAATCTAGAAACATCGATGATGACTTAATTAACTTACCAAAAATCGAACTTGAAAAAGTAGGCATTGAAGATAGCATGAGTTTTATCGCGCCTGGCGTGCAAAATAATGTGCTCAAAAAATTACGCCAAGGTTTTTTTGGCTTGGATAGTGAAATAGATTTACATGGTTTAACCAGTAGCACAGCAAAAAAACAATTATTGTATTTTTTAAATACTTGCACCTTTTCAGGCTACCGCTGTGTCCATATTGTACATGGTAAAGGTTATCGCTCAATTGATAGCCATCCCGTTTTAAAAAATGATCTTAATCTATGGTTACGACAACATAAGGATGTTCAAGCCTTTTGCTCCGCCCCACCCAAAGCAGGTGGCACAGGCGCGGTATTTGTATTACTGCGGCTATCCGAAACATGTAGTCATGATGATGAACTGGAGCACTGAAATCAAGGATTACTGATTATGGCTATTTTTGGCAAACAATTGATCGCCTTAATTCCTGAACCTATAGTCGCAGCGGCTGTTATTAATGCTTTAAGTCACGCTTTAAATCCGAAAGCAAAGCGTAATAAAATTCTTTTATTAGCTCGTGTTAAAGATCCGTTACAACATTTATTATTAGAATTAGCGCCCGCTCAATTTCAGCATAAAATGTTTTGGAGCGTAGCGGATGCAGTAGCGGGTGCTCAAAAAATCACCCAGTTGAGTATCATCAATATTGTCAATCACAAGCATCACTAAGGCTTTAACTGAGTAGCTTTAACTGA
Organism: uncultured Methylococcaceae bacterium; assembly: GCA_903859415.1. Lineage (GTDB taxonomy): Bacteria > Pseudomonadota > Gammaproteobacteria > Methylococcales > Methylomonadaceae > Methylobacter_C. The sequence continues at coordinate 27,344 of CAIOMN010000033.1, read as the reverse complement.
GTAACTTTAAATGTTGCACTCAAGAAAACAAAGTTGCCTGGTCTTTCTTTAACTGAGGCACACTCTCCTTAGGCATATTAAACACGTTTTTGAATATACGGTTCATCACTGAAATCAATTGCCGGAATTTATACGCATTATGATGAGAGTCACCTATTTGCTCCGAGGTACTCCAACTTTCTTCATCTGATATACGTAATTCTACCCCCAACGTGTGCTCCTGAGTCTTTTTATCGATCTCATTTCTGCGAGCATAAATAGCCGTACCAGGTATCATGATTTTATGCGTTTTGGCTTCCCGATGAATCGGTAAGGAATAACTGATTTTGCATTGAAATTTCCTATGTCCTAATGATGAATGTTGATTTTTCTCTGCATTCATACTCAAGGCTTCATAAAAGGCTTTAGCATTTGCTAGCACAGCCTGTTCGGTACTTTCTTCTTCATGTCCGGCACTTTGTGACAAACTAAACATCAGCCGTCTCACGGCCTCTATCATGCTTTCGGGTGTATCAAACAAGGTCTGGGTAATGGACTGCGAACGAGTATTTTCTTGAAGTATCACCCCTTTCTTTTGTAAGGCGTGAAACAGTTTTAAGGTATCGTCCTTTTCTCTTAAGATAAAAGTGATCGCTAAAATATCCCTAATATCATAAGCCTCACCTTCTAAATCCTTTCCAAGTTTAGTGACCATACTTTCAGGGCTTTTTAAACGGGCTTTAATTTCAACAATATTAACCTGAACCCCATCGCCGCTATCAAAGACAAACCAGTTATTTTGTGCATCAAAAGAAATGGATTCTTTTAATTTATGAAAAAATGAAGACACTTTAACAAACGCATTTTGAGCCGATTCACTTTCGGGAATGTGCTGTGGATTTTCCCAATCATAATTGAACAGATCATCCAGACTCTGGCTTTCGTTTTCTAAAAATGTCCCCAATTGGGCGTAATCATTAATATCCTGGCTTTCTTCTTCGATGGACTTAATCAAATACCCCATTTTTAGCATCGAACAGGCCGTTTGTTGCCATTCAACAGGCACATCCATTTTTTGGCCTTGGTAGCCATGAAACACTGTGGGGTATTTTCCCGAAGAGGCCAATAAAAACAGATGACGCGGGTCTTGATTCACTATTTTCTTAAATTCAGTATCATTCAAAATAGTTTCAACATGCGCAATAGCTTGTAACCCGCTTTTATATAGCGCCACATTGACCGAATCTAATGAAACCAAACCGGTCAATTGCGCTTTAACAAAGGGGAAGAGCCATTCAAAAAAATAGTTATAGGTACGTTCAATATAGCTGAGCGCCCTTTTCTGTTCACTTTCCTGTAACTCACTATTTTCTGCAATATCAAAACCGCGATTGCTCATCATTTTAGCAGCTTGTTTAAGCGCAGTTGAATAATCATTTGCAGGTAACAACAAATATGGACTTAACTCGACTCTATCGAGGATTGAACCAAAAATTTCGTGATGAAGTTCTTGGCTTGATGATTGTTTTTCCATATTTCAAAGTTCTATTTAAAAAGCTGGAATGCAATAGCTTCAGCTATTGGCTATAAAAACAGCTAAAGCTGTTTTACTCCAATTTAAGTTTAACTATCGCTCAGCACATCTATAAAAGTAATGGTTTATTATTGCGTCTTACCTTGGGTTGATTATAAAAGCTTTTAAACACTTTTAATCTATTTTTTTACGAGCCACTAATACGCCATCACGTATCGGATTAATAAATGAATCAAAATCAGGGTCATTAAAAATTAGTTGATTATGGTGGCGAATAGCCTGGGTCCAACCCGGAAAGACATCAGCAGAATGCTGTACAGCAACACGTCCACGCCACAGGACATTATCCGCAATATAGAGTCCCCCTGTTCGAATCCGATCCTTACACATTAACCAGATATCTGGGTAATCACCTTTATCGACATCGTTATAACAAATATCAAATAAACCTTCTGCCTCAGAAAAAATGGCTTGAGCCATGCCGACGTTAAAATCGACTCTATCCCACAAATTGGCGTCCCTCAGAAATCGCTCTGCTCTGTCTTTGTTAAGAAAATCAGCTTCGCTGCAAACAACTTTTCCGGTTGGCCCCAAGGCTCTGGCAAACCAGTAAGCCGAATAGCCATAACCACTGCCAAACTCAAATACCCTCTGGGCTTGAACTGATTTAGCCATGGTTTCAATAAATGATCCCGCCAGTCGCCCCACAATGGGAAAGTTATTTTTACTGGCAAATGACTCCATCTCAATTAAAGCGGGGGAATCCAAATGATTTAATAAATCCCCCAGATAACTTTCAATCTCTGGATTCACCAAGTGTGCAGGTTTTCTTTTTTTTACGTTCAACGATGCACCCAGTCAGCTCCCAGGGTTCCCTGTAAACTCTCCAAATAGGCTGGGGTTGAAATAGTCGCGAGTTTTTCGTCAATCACCCTCAATTTATCAGTGAACAGCGGATTAAGAGAATCTGTCGATTCAATTTCACTCATTCGTTTCAGAACGTAGTCACGATGCTTTTGCCAAAGTTGGCAATCTCTTGCCTGCTTTATTTTTAAGCGCTCTAAATACCAGTCACTTTGTAACAAATACTCTCGCGTAAACATTGAACGAATAGCAGCGTCAGTAATGGTCTTATTCTCAAAGCTGCCATAAGCCATAATGTGGATCAGCGCTTTTAACGGCGGACAAGCATCCTCAATTGAACCATCCTGGAGATAAATTTGCGCAACCCGTTGCTGAGCCTCATAAACATTGTTGACCCCGTCAACAAAGCTTTCCATATCCTGAGTTTCAGGCTTTAACATCGCCTCATCAAATACAGCCGTTGGATAGTCAAATACTTTACCAAAATTGGTATGCACAAAACGTTCAGTAATGCGATAACCCAATCGACTGGCATGAACCGTTTTACCTTGATACTCAAAATCCTCCAGTTTTTCTAGCTGTCCCTGTTCAATTAGATAGGTGGGATCACGCTGGTTAACCGGTAAACGAGACCATAGTTCAGGAATCAACAGGCTAATATCATGATCTATCTTACGTTGGGCGCCTATATAACCGGCAGCAGTAGAATAACCATCATAACCACACAGGATAAAAGACACCAAAGCGGTATTTAAATCAACGGTCGTTGACAATGCATTAAACGGCCCCTTAGTTAAAGCCCCTTCTGATCCTGCTCCGGTAGTAGACGGTGATTTACCGGTCAAACTACAGATAAAATCCATAAACAGTTCAGGTAGTTCCTGATAATGAATCGGATTGTAGATGGCTAATGGCCTGATACCCGCAGCAACATCTCTCGGATTATTACGTCGTCCGGTTAATACTGCGTTCACTGGAAAATACACCGGCTGATCGACTTTCAATCCCCGCGCCAAACGAGTGGATAGCTCTGATAAATACCGTGTCTCAGGATTCACCAAGTCTGGTCTCAGCTGTAAATAACGTACATTTAAACTGGGCTTACCATCAACTAACCGAGGATGGGCAGAAGACACAAAATATTCACCTTCTTTATTTTGAGCCGCTTGGGTAATAATGTCCCTCATGGGCTGACTAAATTCATCAAAATGAATGACGTCTTCCATAATTTCGCGCGCATCTTTTGCGGTTAAGGGTTCAAAATTAGAGATAAAGTTATGGGTACCCGAAAAATCCAGTTCTGTTTGTAAGTCCTTACCCCGATTAACCGCATCATCAGGCCGTTGAAAAAAACTGAGCTCACAGTTATCAACCAGCTTTACACTGGGATTCAGATAATCTGGATTGAGTCCGTTGAGTAATCTAACCGGAACTACCACTGACGCAGTAATATCATCTTCTAACTGAACTTTGGTTGAAGGCATAAAGTCTTGCCTTAACTTAAAGACCCGCCAAGCGCCGTTCGTATCAAAACCGACTCTTAAATAACTGGCAATTAATTTACGACCATGAAACTTTAATTCATTACCGGGAAAGCCATTAACCAGATCAACAGAGAAATGTTCGCGCCAGGCAGTGCCCCAAGCTTCCTTGTAAAAGCGCTTTATCATCAGCACAAGCGCTAATACATGTTGAGGAATTCTCTTTAACCAATGGTTGTATTCAGGCGAATATTCGGTAATTGAAGGCGTTAATAACTTGATGACTGATCCCAAGGTACGCTTGTTGCTTAATAGCGGACGTTGATCTTTACCATTACGGGCAGAATCCAGGAAGCGGCATGAATAATCATAGCCAAAAATATCCTCCACCATATCCATATCTTTATCAAACTTGTCAACAAAGACAGCACCAGAAATAACGGCACCTGCAATTGATTTAGAGATTTCAGACTTACCACCGCCCGATACTGTACTGGGCTTATGACAAAAAGTACCCTCTGGATACGTACCCACTAAACGCCAACTGGGTGCATTCGGATGACGCTCCATATTGACTCTAAAGCCATTAGGGTAAACGTAAGTTTCATTGATTAACAATTTTTTGGTTTGTTCTACCCTATCAGATAACCAACTGATCTGCAGTTTCTGTATATTGATTTGTGCGTCTTCTGGAATAAAAATAATGCCGGGATGTATTTTATCAATCGCATAGCCTTCATTTTTATAGTCAATAGTCGAACCCAAAAATTGGCACAACCGGCTAAAGGAGTGAGATTGATTGTTTTCTGCCTTCTGAGGCAAATAAACTTCCCCTAAAATAGCACGTGAAAAAGCTAAAGCACCGCCAGAATGTTCTTCTTCACAGCCACCAAACAAGTTCGCCGAATAACTAATATGAGATTTAATTTCTTTTTTGCTGTAGCCAAAGTAATTGTCCGCAATGATAGTGACAATGACACCTTGCATATCACGACAAACCAGCTTAAATGGCTTACCCTCATTATAAAGTTCATCTTCAGTTTGCCAGCACATACCCTCTTTACGCTGCCGTTCGGTCGCATCGTTATAATGAGGCAAACCCAGTGCCTGTTTTCTGCTGAACACTAAATGGGGCGCCAAAATAATACAGCCCGTATGTCCCGTCCAGTGATTAATATCTAATGCTGCGTCATTTTCTGGGAGAAAAGGATCACCGGCATTACCAAAAATAGATTCAACAAAATCCAAATTAGAAACCAGTCCACCTGGCGCAAAAAACCGAGTTTCCATGACTTTCTGAGAGCTTAATCCTGGTACTTCTGGAACTACGACAGGCTTTAGTAATAATGACAGCCAGAGCCTCGCAGGATTTTCCTGCTTACTGGTAAAGGGTAACGATAAAAGATCATCGGGCGGAGTTAAAGCCATTTGCAACAGCTTTACATAAGCAATGACTGGGACTTCACTTTTATCAGCTGGAACAGGCAAGCCACCGGCAGCGATATGAAAAACGCCTTTAGTCGTGCGTCTATCATTCTGCGGATTATGTAAAACCCCCTGTTTCATACGATAGGAATCAACATAGGCCGAGTGAAACTCATGGTACTGAAGTGGCAAAGACAATTCTCTGGCCAAGCCTTTACGCTCCAGTACAAAGGTCTCCCTTGGCAAGTAAACGGTTAGATCTACACCGTTTCTTTGTAAGTAAGCATTAAAAAAATCTTGAATGCGTTGATCCGCAGGACATCGGTACTTAGCCAATAATCGGCGTTGCTGTGAATAGTTTTTTAATAAACTGTCAGCAATTTTTAGATACTGTTTGTCCCCCTCTATATCACAGGTGGGTTGGCCCAAGGCAGCTAATTGCAAATTAATATATTGCAAGTCTTCTAACTCTCGCTGACTCGTAGAATCAAACTCAGTTGTAATACCAGATAAAGTCATAAAGTGGGCTCCAGCGTGTGGTGGTTAATATCGATGAGTGAATCTTGATTTAGAAAGTTAATCTGTTTGATACCATCATAAACTGAATAAGTTATCATTTCCAAGTTAAGCCTGAACTAATGCGCTTAAGCACAACTTTTAAAGTTTTTCGCCTGACACCGAAGTATCATCATTTTTGCTTTTTCAATTTGCTGACTGGTCATTTGCTCAGTATAAATGTCTTGGTTTTTTTCGGCGTCCGTATAGCCCCCCATTACCGCAAGGTTTGACCACATGTAGGCTCGAATCAAATCCTTTTTTACGCCTTGGCTATGAGCGTACATATAACCCAGAACAAATTGTCCCTGAACATTGCCTTGCTCTGCTGCTTTTTTATACCAGTTAAAGGCTTTTCGCAGGTCTTTAGCTACCCCCAAGCCTTGGGTATACATAATGCCCAGTTTAGTTTGACTCTCCGCATTTCCCTGCTGAGCCGCCAGTCGATACCACTTAACAGCCTCTTTATAGTCTTGAGCAACCCCTTGCCCGTTATGATACATAAGTCCCAGATAGTTTTGAGCAAATGGAAATCCCCTTAGAGCAGCAAGTCGATACCATTTAATGGCCTCAGTAAAATCTTGTGGTACTCCCAAACCCTCGGCATAAATACTGCCTAATTTAATTTGGCTCTCAGCATTCCCTTGATGAGCTGCCAGCTTTAACCACTTTATAGCTTCCTTGACATCTTGTGTAATCCCTTTGCCGTTAAAATACATCATCCCAAGAATCCATTCACCCTGCGCATTGCCTTGCTCAGCAGATTTCTTGTACCACTTGAAGGCCTCCATATCATCCTGCTTAACGCCTAACCCTTGGGTATACATAATGCCGAGAAACCATTGAGCTCTGGCATCTCCCCGTTTAGCCTGTTGCGCTGTAATGTCAAACAGCGACGATTTGTCATCGGCAAACCCCATCATGGATACGACTAAAAATACCGTAAAACTTATCGCTCTAAAAATAACCATGAATCTCCCATTTTGATATTGCTCCGCTATCCAGTGTACTTTATTCAACTGAACCATTTAACAAAATAACTTCAATTTCTTCTGTAATTTCTTCTTGCCGATATATCTGAGATTTTCTTTGCAGCCTTAGAACATCATCGTCGATGTGATTTAACGCGCCGTCCAGATGTTGCAAGCGCTTTTGATTTTCTACGACCAAGGAACTGTAAAAAATATCATGCAAAGCGACTAATAAATATTGCTCCAGCAGATCAGCATAAAAATCACTGGGGGATAAGTTAAGTATCGGCCGAGTGCCATAAGGAATCATCGCTGGATTCTCGATCGCAAACGACGGCAGCAATTGCTTTTTCCTGATTTGGTTAGTGACGCTATCATGATAAACCAGCGTTAATGCCAACGTCGATAGGACTCTCTGATGGCTGTGAGTATCCAGTAAAGATCTTATGGTCTCAAGCAAAAAATTAATAATCTCTGGCACTTCTTCAGCAACACTCGCGCCGCCCATTTTAGCGTAAACCTCAACGCCAAGATTATCTATGTGATTACAAAGGCGATTTCCGACAGCAATCAGCGTATTAAACGCTTGGCTGGAGGTCTCCTGAAGTAATTTCTCATTAAAATCACCACAAAACCCTCTTTCAGCACCTAACATAACGCCCAGATGTATTGATGAGCCATGATTTCTAGCAAATTCTGGATAATAATATAGAAAATCCATTGCAACACTTTCAACATGCGCAACCACATGACCCTGCATAGTTTTAAAGCGCTTTAACTTATGCACTTCCATCAGCGCTAGGTTTTTCATGGCCTTTAAAATACTGTGAATCTCACGCAGTTGAGTAATGTGTATTTGCAGCGTATGGCTCAAACTCATACTGCGTCTTCTACCTTGCTATCGATATTAAGCCACTCGCTAATTGTCGGCTGCCATTGTTCAGATGAGGAGGTTAATGTTAACGAAGTTCCCCTAACGCCGACTTCAATCCGTCTTAACAATCGGGGAATATCACTTGGCTTTACTTCATTAAAGAGCCCAGCATTAAAAGCAATTAACCAGGCTAATTCAAACAGAATGCTTTGAGGAACCAGGCGCTCCTGCTTTAATATTTCTCGCAATAAGGTGCCTTTTTTTAGTCTCAACTCCATCGAGGCTTCCAGTCGTTGCCCAAACCGGGTAAAAGCTTCCAGTTCCAGAAACTGCAGATAATCCAGTTTCATTTGCCCTGCCTGATCACGAATATTACTATCCTGTGCTTTTCCGCCGATTCGTGAAACTGAACGGGTAATATCTATAGCAGGACGAAACCCCGAAACAAACAGATCATTATCCAGATAGATTTGTCCATCGGTGATTGAGATTAAATTGGTTGGAATATAAGCGGCAATCTCACCTTGCTTAGTTTCTATAATGGGCAAAGCCGTCATGCTTCCACCACCCTTTTCAGCACTCAAACAGGTTGATCGCTCTAACAAACGCGAATGCACAAAGAAAATATCTCCGGGATAGGCCTCACGCCCTGGGGGTCGCCGCAATAATAGCGATAGCTCACGATAGGTTCGGGCATGTGTGGATAAATCATCATAAACAATTAACGTATCCCGACCTTGCGCCATCCAGTATTCTGCTAAGGCACAGCCTGCAAATGGTGCAATATATTGTAGTCCCGGTAAAGCACTGGCTTCTGCAACGACACACACGGTATATTCCAATGCACCGTGCTTTTTTAATGCTTCTAGGGTGGACACGACTGCCGAACGCTTCTGACCAATCAGGACATAGATACAAATAACATGTTTATCTTTTTGATTAATCACCGTATCAATGGCAATTGACGTTCTCCCCAAACCTTCATCACCCACAATTAATTGCCGTTGTCCTTTACCGATAGGAATTAAGGTATCGATAATTTTTATGCCCGTATATAACGGCTTATGCACAAAATCACGATCAATAATAGCGGGTGAGCCCTTTTCCATATTTTCTCGACCGGAAGGAACCGGGGTGGCCTGTCCATCCAGCACCGCCCCTAAAGGATCAATCACCCGCCCTAAAAATGCATCTCCAACCGGAATACTCAAGGAGTGTTGAGCTAAAAAAACCGTCGTACCGGCTGTCAAATTTTCAGTTTCATATAACAAAATGGCGCCGATTCGATCTCGATTAAGATCAAATACCATGCCCCGGCTACCATCGGCAAAAATAAGGATATCTTCTATTGAGGCTGAAGGCAGCCCTTTAATCCAACTGATCCCATCACCCACAGAAACGACAGTACCCTGCTCTGTTACACGTAAATCCAATTGATAATTTGCGAGCCATTGCGTTTGTTGCGCTAATAAACCACTGGTAAATGCTATTTCATTTTGAGACATAATCAAGCTCAGCAAAACCGATCAATTCATGATTCAAATTAGCATTCAATACCCAAGCCCCTATATCCAGACGAAGCCCTGCGATTAAGTCTTCACTTTGATGGTATTGAACATCCGCTGGTCTATTCATTAAGGTCATCAATTTTTGCTCTAATTGCTGATGCATTTCAGCAGTTAAAGGATAGGCACTGGTAACCTTAACCTGGGGGAGAGCATCCATCTCGCCAGTCACTATTAATTGTTGCTTAATGACTTCAGGAAACGTGCTTATTTTATCGAGGAGTAACTGAAATAACCGTAACTCTAATTCTGGACCCACGGCTTGTTGTAATAACAAGGCCGAAAATTTTGCACCGTTTTCTAAAGCCTGCTTTTCAACGCGTTGCTGAAACTCCTGTTGCTGCAGCGATAAAGTCACCTTGGCTTTTTGGCGCTCTTGTTCCAGTTCAAGCTTTAGCTTTTCTAATTGAAGCTTTCTTTCTAAATCAATCTGCTGCTGAAAGGTTTGCAATGCAAGCTGTTTTTCTTGCTCCCACTGGTGTTGCCTATTCTCATATAGAGCAGCCTTTTCCTCCGCCTGCTGTTGCTGGTTTTTCGCTTCAGCCAAAGCTTGTTCAATGACTTGTTTACGATCAGCAATAACCTTCAGTAAGGGTTTATAAAATAACCGTTGCAAAACCCACAGCAAAACCAGAAAGTTAATGATTTCAAGAACAAAAGTAGAGACGTTAAATTCCATAGCTACTTAACAATATATTCGAGCAGAGGATTACGGAATAATACGATCAGAATAATAACCAGACAGTAGATGGCCAGTGACTCGATCATTGCCAGCCCAATAAATAACGTACGCATAATCGATTTTTCGGACTCTGGCTGTCGAGAGAGTGCCTCTAAAGCACTACTGATCGCTTTACCCATCGCCAAAGCAGGCAACATAACACCCAACGCAATACCAATAATGGCTGCAATACTGGAGCCCAAGACTATCGAGGCAATATCAGACATAAATTATTCCTGTGAATTAAGTTGTTGGGATTGCATGGCACCCGCCAGATAAATGAGTGCCAACATACCAAAGATATAGGCCTGTACCAATGCTTCAATAATATGTAGCATTAGAATGGGAATCGGCGCTAAAAAACCAGCCACCAATAAGATCAACATCGCCGCCATTTCCAGGCTCATCATATTACCAAACAACCGAATAGCCAGCGCTATTGTGCGAGTAAACTCACTGATGATATGAAATGGCAATAAAATGGGGCTTGGCGTTAAGTAATGATGTAAGTAATTTTTTATCCCTAATGTTTTTATTCCAAACCAGTGTACTGAAACAAAAACTATCACTGCCAATGCAGAGGTCACGGAAAGATCACTGGTCGGAGAATGTAGCTCAGGTATTAATCCCACTAAATTAGCCACGATAAGAAACAACCAAAGCGTCGCGATAAAAGGCATGATTTCCCGACTCTGTTCTGGAGCCACTGCACTCACGGCATCATCAATCACGGAAACAATGCCTTCTGCCAACGTTTGTAAGCCCTTGGGCAACATAGCTAAATGCCGCGTAGAAAGCCAGGCCACTAAACTCATGACCCCCATAATGCCCCAGGTGGTCAGTATTGACGCACTAATCTGCACCGGCCCCCAGACAAAGCTCACATTATTTTCCATGCCTCCCCCTTTACGCTATTCTTTAATCAAGTAATAGACATTAAAAAAACCAATAATGACCCCAGTAATCAACAAACTCAAGGTCCATCGCACCGAATAACCCTCTAACAAACTATCAATCCATCGTCCTAAATAGACACCCGCAACAACGGGCAAGACCATGACCAAGCCCAGTGTGCCAATATAGATGGTTTGTGAAATTAAATTAGGACGCTCTCGTTCCGCTTTTTTAATGCGTTTAATCTGATATTCCACCTTGTCTTTCAGTTCTGTGTGATTATTCATGATTATCCGCCCTGTTGTCGGTTAAGTGCCAAGAGTCGCTTAAAAAGCGATTGTTCCATTTTATAAAGACTGACTCGGGTAGCCTGTAGGTTTGTTTGTTCAACTAGCCAGCCTTTTTCTAATAGCCCCGTTATCCTTTCAAGATCATCATCAATCAAAAAATGCCGCGTACTGATGGTTAATTCATTATTATTAAAATAAGCAACCCCACCTAATAGCGCCAGATATTGCCATTTATCAGCCGCTAAGCGAAAACGTGATAAGCCAAAGATCAGGCTCGTCATAAATCGAGCATGATTTGACTGAATTCCAAAACTGCCTGAAGCATCTTCACCGATAAAAGATAAAACACCTTCAATCCGCTGCTCATGATTCATATCAAACAAATTAAGCTTAAATGATTCCATTAGGATGCCAACATTGATCCACGCATATAACAATCTTGTTCAGATAAATGATCATAATCACCCGCTAAAAAGGCTTCACAGTCAGTTAGTGTTTGCGCCAAAGGGACAGAGACGCCCGTTTGTTTAGTCTGTTGGCCTAATACTAAAAAGGGCTGCGTTAAATAGCGTTGTAATTTACGTGCCCGCATCACTATTTTTCGATCCACTTCAGATAATTCCTGAATGCCTAGCATCGCAATAATATCCTCTAACTCACGATATCGGGCTAAATGTTCACGTACGGCTTCAGCAATATCATAATGACGATCACCTAAAGTATGCCGATCCATGAGTTTACTGCTGGACAGTAAAGGATCAACCGCTGGATATATACCTTTACTGGCCTGATCTCTTGACAGGATGACCGTGGTATCCAGATGACTTAAAATGGCGCTGACGGCAGGATCAGTCATATCATCGGCAGGCACATACACCGCCTGTACTGACGTAATCGCCCCTTGTCGGGTAGAAAAAATACGATCCTGAAGCTCTGCAACCTCACTGACTAAGGTCGGCTGATAACCCACCGTGGCGGGCATTCGGCCCAAAAGGCTTGAAATTTCACTGCCTGCCTGCACAAAGCGAAACACATTATCCACAACAAACAAGACCTCCTTATGCAACGTGTCACGTAAATACTCGGCATAAGTTAATGCCGACAAAGCTACCCGGAAACGTACACCAGGCGATTCATCCATTTGCCCAAACACCATCAAAGTATCGTCCATAACCCAGGCTTGTTGCATTTCTCGCCATAACTCATGGGCTTCACGAATACGCTCACCCACACCAGCGAACACTGAAACGCCTTGGTGAATCGCTGAAACCGCATGTATGAACTCCATGACCAAGACGGTTTTACCCACACCAGCACCACCAAATAAACCTGTTTTACCGCCTTTTACAAAGGGACATAATAAATCAATGACTTTAATTCCCGTTTCAAGAATACCTGTGATACCAACAGCTTCATATAAGGGTTGGGGTTTTGCATGAATATTACGAAATTCTTGTTTTGGCAGAGGTGGCAAGCCATCTAAAGGCTGACCGAATATATTCAATAACCGCCCTAAACAGTGTTCAGAAACGGGCACATGAAGAGCAGCTCCGGTATCACAGACAGCCATCCCCCGACTTAAGCCCGCTGTACCATGTAAGGTAATCGCTCGAATATGACGTTCATCAAGATGTTGATGAACCTCAAAAATATAGACCACATCATCAAAACGGGTAAGCAATGCCTGCCGTAACGGAGGCAATACCGCGCAGTCAATAACAACCACTGGCCCATGCACTTCAATAATAGTGCCAATAACCTTAGGCGCTTTTTGTAAACTGTCCAATACCGTTTACTCCAGAATAACAAAGAAGATACTCTAAAAATACTCGGACATCATAACTGATTCTTTCTGATCCATCGAACTAATCATTCGAAAAAACAATAGACTCGAGCATAAAAAAGCCCCGACTGTTTAAAACAGCCGGGGCTTTTATTGGTATAACTTAAAGCAATGAGGCTTTAAGACAACATGATTACATCATGCCGCCCATTCCACCCATACCGCCCATGCCACCCATATCATGACCACCACCGCCATGGCCCTTGTCATCACTTGGTGCATCAGCGATCATAACTTCAGTAGTCAACATCAAGCCAGCAACAGATGCAGCATTTTGCAATGCAGTACGTGTTACTTTAGCTGGATCAAGAATACCCATTTCAATCATGTCGCCATATTGACCTGTAGCCGCGTTGTAACCAAAGCTGCCTGTACCTTTTTGTACTTCATTGAATACAACTGAAGGCTCGTCACCCGCATTTGAAACGATTTGACGTAAAGGCTCTTCCATCGCACGACGTAAGATGTTGATACCAACAGTTTGGTCGTGATTAATACCTTCCAAACCAACCAAAGCTGATAATGCACGAACCAGAGCAGTACCACCACCAGCCACTACGCCTTCTTCAACCGCTGCACGAGTTGAATGCAATGCATCTTCAACACGTGCTTTCTTTTCTTTCATTTCAATTTCAGTCGCAGCACCTACTTTGATTACTGCAACACCGCCAGCTAATTTAGCCAAACGCTCTTGTAATTTTTCTTTATCGTAATCAGAAGTTGCTTCGTCGGCTTGAGCACGAATTTGAGCTACACGACCTTTAATTTGCTCTTCAGAACCTGCACCATCAATGATAGTTGTGTTTTCTTTAGTGATTTGAACGCGTTTTGCAGTACCTAATTGGGCCAATTCAGCTTTTTCCAAGCTTAAGCCTACTTCTTCTGCAATAACTACACCGCCAGTCAATACTGCAATGTCTTCCAACATGGCTTTACGACGATCACCGAAACCAGGCGCTTTAACTGCAGCAACTTTAACGATGCCACGGATAGTGTTAACGACTAAAGTAGCTAAGGCTTCGCCTTCAACATCTTCAGCAACAATCAATAATGGGCGACCTGATTTTGCTACGCCTTCTAAAATAGGTAACAATTCACGGATGTTGGAAATTTTCTTTTCGAAAATCAAGATGAATGGATCATCTAATTCAACACTCATGTTTTCTTGTTTGTTGATGAAGTAAGGTGACAGATAGCCACGGTCAAACTGCATACCTTCAACTACGTCCAGTGAGTTTTCTAAACCTGAACCCTCTTCAACAGTGATAACGCCTTCTTTACCAACTTTTGCCATTGCATCCGCAATGATCTGACCAACCGCTTCGTCAGAGTTAGCTGAAATTGCACCCACTTGAGCAATTGCTTTGCTGTCAGTACAAGGAGTAGCAGAAGCAACAATTGCTTCAACGGCTTTAGTTACCGCTAAATCGATACCGCGTTTTAAATCCATTGGATTCATGCCCGCAGCAACCGCTTTCAAACCTTCATTTACAATAGATTGTGCCAATACAGTGGCTGTTGTAGTACCGTCACCAGCAACATCAGAAGTGTGAGAGGCCACCTCTTTAACCATCTGTGCGCCCATGTTTTCGAATTTATCTTTTAATTCGATTTCTTTCGCAACAGATACACCGTCTTTAGTAATGGTTGGAGCGCCGAAGCTTTTATCCAAAATCGCATTACGGCCTTTAGGACCTAAAGTTACTTTTACTGCATTTGCTAAAATGTTAACACCACGTGCCATACGAACACGTGCGTCATCACCAAATAATACGTCTTTTGCTGCCATTTTTGTTATTCCTAACTGATATGTGTAATTATGGTAAACAAAGGGACTTAGGCTTAACCTAAAATGCCCAAAATGTCTTCTTCACGCATAACGATGAGGTCTTCACCGTCAACTTTAACTTCGTTACCTGAATATTTGCCAAACAATACGGTATCACCTACTTTAACTTCTAGGGCACGTACAGTTCCATTATCTAATTGTTTACCATTACCTACTGCTAGTACTTTGCCTTGGCTTGGCTTTTCAGCAGCTGAACCCGGTAGCACAATACCGCCAGCAGTTGTAGTTTCTTCTTCAAAACGTTTGACGATGACTCTGTCATGTAACGGACGTATACTCATTTATATCTCCTAAACATTAAAATAACGGGAATGATTTATTAGCACTCAACTGCAATGAGTGCTAATGATAATGAACTTTTGCACACTGTCAAGTTCTTTGGCATTATCACTACTTACACACCATAAATAACATGACTTATGAATGACAACCAATTACTCCGCTACAGCCGCCAAATCATGTTGCCTCATTGCGATATTGAGGGCCAACTAAAACTGCTTGCAGCAAAGATATTAATTGTCGGTGCCGGTGGCTTAGGTTCACCCGCCGCCATGTATTTGGCAGCTGCGGGCATCGGCAACATCACAATTTATGATAATGATGAAGTAGAGTTATCCAATTTACAGAGACAGATCGCTCATCACACCCCCGATATTGGGATTGATAAAGTAATTTCAACCCAACAAACACTGAAAAAGTTAAATCCAGATGTTCAGGTGTTAGCGGTCAAACAAAGGCTAACTGGAGAACAATTGGAGCTAGAAGTCGAAAAAGCCGATGTAGTGCTTGATTGTAGCGATAACTTCACCACTCGCTTTGCTATTAATAAAGCCTGTGTGAGGCATCAAACCGCGCTTGTTTCAGGTGCAGCCATTCGCTTTGAAGGCCAGGTCTCTGTCTTTACACCGGGCACAAATAACAGCCCATGTTACAACTGCCTCTATAATAGTGATGGAGAAGAACTGCAAAACTGTGCGACGAATGGCGTTATAGCACCAATAACCGGGATCATTGGCAGTATCCAGGCTTTAGAAACAATAAAATTAATTCTGTCTGTTGGAGAGCCTTTAACTGGCCGATTATTACTACTGGACGGTTTAACAATGGAATGGAGAACAATGAAGCTAAGAAAAAATTCAGCCTGTCAAACGTGTGGAGACCAGAAAGGAGGTCTGTAAGTCAGATTAAAATAACTAATCCGACTTACAGACCTGTTACCTTACTCAAAAATAAACTTGCGTCTCTATTTATTTCTTGCCAAGCTTGCTTTTAACAAAATGAATAGCTGTTTCAGCTAAGTCATTAACAAAAGACTGGCTATCACCATGTGGCTCAGTTTCACCAAATGGCTGAGCATTTTTCTGTGTATATTTGTAGATAAAATAGCCCAACGGAGCAAAAGCTGCCGATGCAATAATCACCATGAACACAAACAATTCGAGTACACCACCCATAGTTCCCCCTCAATATTTTTAAAATGTATTATTATTTTTTTGCAGAATCCAGATAATACACTTTTTCCGACAAGAAAAACATACCAGTTAATCGTACAGTTGTTGCGTAAAAAAATAGTTCATCGTATACTTTTAACTGGCTTACTTGATCAAGCTAGCAACTCTATTCTAATAACTACTGGAGGTTCACTATGAAATGGGAAACACCAAGCTACACTGACTTACGTTTCGGCTTTGAAGTTACAATGTACATCTACAACCGTTAAGCAGATTTCCTGACCTAACCGTCGGGAGTTTTAATGGATTGTATAAAGAAGGGGGCTCATTAAGAGTCCCTTTTTTTTGCCTGAAAACCGTTATTCCCGTATCATTTGACCATTTATCCTTAGGCTTTCAATATGAAAATTAGAGTTCTTGGCTCGGGCGCTGGTGGCGGCTTTCCTCAATGGAATTGCAACTGCCATAATTGTCACCGTATACGTAACGATACTATGCGCGGTAAACCTCGCACCCAATCGTCTATTGCAGTCAGTACTGACAATAAAAACTGGCTACTTTTTAACACTTCACCTGATATTCGTGCGCAATTGGAGGCTTTCCCAGCTATTCAGCCCAAAGAAGGTATTCGCGACACCGGTATTAAAGCAATCATGCTGATTGATAGCCAAATTGATCATACTACCGGCATGTTAATGCTCAGAGAAGGTAAGCCATTGGATGTGTATTGCACTGACATGGTTAAGCAAGACCTGACCAGCGGCTTCCCTTTGTTTAACATGCTGGAACACTACTGCACGGTCAATCATCATCCCGTGCCCGTTGATGGCAGTCCCTTTACCATTCCTGCAATTGCAGACTTACGCTTTTATACCCAAGCCTTAAAAAGCAAAGCACCGCCTTACTCACCGCATCGACATGATCCACATAAGGGTGACAACATAGGTGTTATCATTGAGCAAATATCGACGGGCAAAAAAGTATTTTATTCACCAGGTCTTGGAGAAATAGAGCCACATGTGACGGCTGCCCTGCAAGCCGTTGACTGCCTGTTGGTAGACGGAACTTTCTGGACTGACGATGAAATGTGTACTCAAGGGATTAGCCACAAGAAAGCGCGTGAAATTGGGCACTTACCTCAATCAGGGCCTGGCGGCATGATTGAGGTACTGAACGGCGTTACAAAATCCCGCAAGATTTTGATCCACATCAATAATACCAACCCTATTTTAGACGAAGATTCCGAGCCGCGTAAAATCCTTGATGCCGCTGGTATTGAAGTCTCTTACGATGGCATGGAAATCGATTTATAGTATTTAATAGAAGCCCACTTCTGCCCCACACACTTGGAAAACACCATGAGCAATAACGATAATAAAGCATGGACAAAAACAGAATTTGAAGCCGCACTGCGTGGCATGGAAAAATATTACCATATTCATCACCCTTATCACACTCTGATGAATGACGGAAAACTCACCAAGGAACAATTACAGGGCTGGGTCGCCAATCGATTCTATTACCAAGTCAGCATCCCTATTAAAGATGCTAATATATTAGCTAACTGTCCTGACCGTGAAACCCGTGCCAAATGGATACAACGTATTTTGGATCACGATGGACACCCTGGCGATCCAGGCGGGATTGAAGCCTGGATTCAATTAGGAATAGCCGTTGGCTTGACGCGTGAAGATATTACTTCTTTAAAACACGTTTTGCCGGGTGTTCGCTTTGCGGTTGATGCTTATGTTAACTTTGCACGTAGAGCTGAATGGCATGAAGCGGCCAGCTCATCTCTCACTGAACTATTTGCGCCCAAAATTCATCAACAACGCCTGGATAACTGGCCTGAGCACTATCCCTGGGTTGATATCGAAGGCTACAATTATTTTCGGAAGCGTCTAACCGAAGCACGTCGTGATGTTGAACATGGCCTGTCCATAACCTTAGACTGGTACAAAACACGTGAGCAACAAGACCGCATGATAGAGATCTTAAAGTTTAAATTAGACGTGTTATGGACGATGGCTGATGCCATGTATATGGCCTATATCAACGATATGCCTCCTTATTTTAATATAGAGCAATAAAACTCGCCATGACGATTAACGCAGAACAACCGATTCATTTTTCTCGCACCCATCGCTTGCAATGGGAAGAAGCACAGCAAAAGAATGTCATACTTTATCCAGAAGGGATGGTAGAACTTAATCAAAGCTCGGCTGAAATTCTAAAGCTCTGTGATGGCACACGTACGCTTGCACAAATTGTCAGCACCTTAGAGACGACCTTTAATACGTCTGGACTCACCAACGACATTACCGCTTTTCTAGAGGTTGCGATACAAAATGGCTGGATTAATCAAAACTAAACCCACACCACCTCGTTGGCTGTTGGCAGAACTAACCTATGCTTGCCCATTGCAATGCCCTTATTGCTCTAACCCCATTGATTACGCAAACTATAAAACAGAGCTTGATACTGAAGACTGGCTACGCGTCTTAACTCAGGCTCGTAAAATGGGGGCTGTGCAGTTAGGCTTTTCTGGTGGAGAACCATTAACCCGTAAAGACTTGCCTGAATTGGTTAAACACGCGAGAGAGCTGGGATATTACTCCAATTTAATTACCTCAGGCTATGGACTCACTGAAGAAAAGATTATCCAGCTTAAAGAGGCGGGCTTAGATCATATACAAGTGAGTATTCAAGCCAGTAGCCAGGAATTAAATGATCATATTGCGGGTACTGCCTCGTTTACTCATAAGAAAGAAGTGGCGCATCTCGTTAAGAAGCATGGCTATCCCATGGTGTTGTGTGTGGTCATACACCGTGAAAATATTCATCAGATGCCAGAGATTCTAGCCATGGCAGAAGAATTGGGGGCTGATTATCTGGAACTAGCTAATACCCAATATTATGGTTGGGCGCATATTAATCGGAACTTATTGTTACCCACTCAAGCACAGTTTGAAAAAGCCGAAGCGATTGCCCAAGCTTTTAAAGAAAAAGTAGCGGGCAAGATGAAGATCTATTATGTGGTGCCCGATTTCTATGAAGACCGCCCCAAAGCCTGTATGAATGGCTGGGGTACCACCTTTTTAACCATCGCACCGGATGGCGTTGCGTTACCGTGTCATTCAGCACGTGAACTACCCGGACTTGAGTGTCCGAATGTAAAAGATTACAGCATTGAAGAAATCTGGAACGAATCTAAAGCCTTTAGTTACTTCAGAGGCATTGAGTGGATGAAAGAACCCTGCAGCAGTTGTGACGAAAAAGAAAAAGATTTTGGCGGTTGCCATTGCCAGGCTTACTTATTGACGGGCGACATGCACAACGCAGATCCTGTCTGTAGCAAATCCCCTCATCATGGAGTGATTCAAGACGCCATTGATGCTGCTGCTCAAAGTGCGTTATCAACAAATGAAAAACCGCTAGTCTTTCGCAACAGTAAGAACTCAAAGTTGTTATCTTAAGATAATGTCTTAGCAAGAGGGGCTTTAGCTTCAACCAATGTGGCAAAGCTCCTATCCTTTACTTTCATTATTTACTTGTGTACATTGCGATAGTTATTGATCATAATTTAAACACAAAGTAAACCAGATACCTCGACAACAAACCTTCTGTAGTCATTGTCGAGAGCTTTTATCAATGAGGCTGTTATGTTGTTGGAAATGAATGTAAATCTACACCGTGGTCATTTTAACCTGAATACACAATTCTCGATTGACGACACGACAAGCGGCTTGTTTGGTAAATCAGGCGCTGGAAAGAGTACTGTCCTGGGTTTGATTGCTGGCACGCTTCAGCCACAAAAAGGCCAAATCGTCCTGGATGGAAAAATCCTCTTTGATAGCAATAAAGGCATCTTCGTCCCTCATGAGCACCGACCCGTAGGCGCTGTTTTGCAGTTCGACTCGACCAATGCCAAAGAAACGGTTCGCGATAATTTAACCGATACCTTTAATCGTACGCTTAAACAGCGGCGTATTTTTAAGCTGGATTTTTTAATCGAGCTTTTAGAGTTAGGAACTACCCTAGATTATGATATTGAATTACTTTCAGCTGGCGAACGTCAACGGGTTACACTCGCTCGCTCCTTACTTAAAGCCCCCAAGCTACTACTCTTAGACGAAACATTTGCCGCCATTGGTAACGACTTTAGAAGACAACTGCTGCCCATTCTAAAGCGTTTACAATATGAAATGGGCCTACCCGTGCTTTATGCTAGCCAATCGTTAGGTGAAATTCTGGAATTAACAGACCTGCTCATCGTATTGGAGCAAGGCAAAGTATTACACAAAGGCTCACTACTTGAAGTGGCCAAACACGAAAATATGCTCCGGTATCTGGGTATCCGGCAAATTGATAATCTGCTGCCCGTGACTATTCGTAGTCATGATAGAGAATCTGGCTATAGTCTTGCTGATAGTTTTGGCACTCCGCTGACATTACCCCTTCGCCCGCATTTAAGAATCGGCAGCCAGGCCCAGGTCTCTATTTGCTCCAATGATATCGCCTTGTCCCGTCATTATATCAATGGCATTTCCATACAAAATCAGATCAAAGGGCAAATCTGTGCGCTGATCCCTAATGGCGAAAGCCTCATCGTTCAAGTGGATTGTGGAGCCACCTTATTAGCAGATATTACGCCAGGCGCCTGTCGGGATTTGGATTTAAAAGAAGGGGATGACATTCACTGTCTGATAAAAACACGGGCTATTAATTATTTGGCTGAAATCGATGCACGCCCTTATCATCGTGTACTTAGTCATGGCGATGGCCATTATTACCTAGGCACAAACGGATAAACTCCTGAGTCGAACGCCGAGTTAACTGCGTAATAAATGCCTACTATTTATAGGTATCACCCGTATGTATTTGTCGTAATCCACATAATAATCCTGAAACCAAATCGCACTATTATTTCCCTATAAATAACAATCTATCCCCGCATTCTTTATTTACTTTTATTTATAACGACTTATAATGCAGATAAACCCTACTCACTTAAGCTAAAGGTGCTTTATGATAAAACGACAACGTAATACAAAAGTTGCTATCAGCAATGCATTTAAACTAATGATTGCAGGGGGGCTTTCACTCAGTGCAGTAAACACAATTCAAGCTGCAGAACCAACGCCACCTACGCCACCACCAACTTATACTCGCGCACCCATGGCTGCCTATAATTTTGCAATGGATGATGCTTTATTGGGCAATAGTTATGAAAAGCCGGTATGGAATTTACATGACACTTTGCATCTTCCTGATTGGTTAACTGTTGGGCTAGAAAACCGGACTCGCTATGAGAGCTTAAGTGATACGTTTAAACCCAGCCAAAAGTCTCCCGCTATTAAAGCTGGCGGTGGCGATCAACAGATCGCACTCCAAAGCAATCTTTGGATACAAGCCAAGTTTGGTAAATTCCGCATCGCTACTGAATTTATGGATGCCCGGGCACTGCAATCTGATGCAGGTACTAATACTACGCCAAACCCGCCCAATAACACCATGGTCGATACTGCTGACTTTACCCAAGCCTATGCTTCTTGGGCTGATCAAAATGTGCTTTATAGTGGTTATGGTGTAGAAATCAAAGCCGGTCGGCAAACCATGGATCTGGGTAGTCGCCGCTTAGTGGCTAGACCGATTTACCGTAATACTGTGAATAACTTTACCGGCTTACGTATCAGAGTACTGGATTATGACCGCTGGCAATTTAATGCCTTTGGTACGATGCCTGTGATCCGTTATCCCAACTACCTCACCACACCCGCTGGTGGCGACCCTAATTTGATAGCGCCTAATGCCAATTTATTGGTTAATGGCAATCAACAATGGGATAAAGAAGATACCCAAACATTTTTCTCGGGCGGTATTTTAGAAGGCTATAACGTCATTAAAAATATCAACTCCGAAGTATTCTTATACAATCTTAACGAAGGTGATAGCACCAACAACCCAACACGTAATCGCCAGTATTTCACACCCGGCCTACGTTTTTATATAAGACCCAACAAAGGTGACTTTGATTTTGTTGCAGAAGGCATGGGGCAGTTTGGAACCGTGCAATACAATACATCGGTTAATAATCAACAACAAAACCACCAGGCTTGGTCAGAGCACGTTGAAGCAGGCTACAGCTTTAACCTACCTATGAACCCCCGCTTTCTTTTAGAATATGATTGGGCCAGTGGCAGTAAAAGCTCTAAGTATTCAAAAGGAGCAACCGATGGCCGTTTCGATCCACTTTATGGTGCATCGGACCTTGACTTTGGCTCAAGCAGTATCTATTCAGCCTTTCAACGCAGCAACATCAACTCGCCGGGGGAGCGTTTTACTTTTGCGCCTCGCTCTGATGTCACTGTATCCTTACAAAATCGTACCGTTTGGCTAGCCTCTTCAGGTGACTGCTGGGGTGGTCCATCCTGCTCCTCTGCTGTTTCTCCGGGATTAATTGGTAATACCAAGGGAACCAGTGGTAGTTATGTAGGTGATCAAATTGGCGCTTCCAGCCGTTATAACTACAACAGCAGCTTTAACATTGAAGCGGGCTGGTTCCATTTGTTTAAAGGTCAATTTGCTAAAACAGGGGTATCTACCGCAGCAGCCGGTGTGTCAACACCAGGCGGTGATACTAATTATTTCTATGTCACCAGCCAACTTCGGTTTTAAAATTGCATAGAAGACTATTTTTCTAATCGTGATCATGACATTACTGTAATTACTAAAGAGGACTTTAATTTATGTTTAAATACAAATCGTTATCTTTGTACCTGAGTTTACTGTTACTTGCATTGAGTCAAAACTCATTGGCGGCGACAACGTTAGTGGCTGTTGCAGCCAATTTTAGTAAACCCATGACAGAAATCGCCGCAGAGTTTGAGAAATCAACGGGGCATACCGCTAAATTATCTTTTGGCTCATCAGGCAAATTTGTTTCGCAAATGGAAAATGGGGGGCCGTTTGAAGTGCTGTTATCAGCCGATGAAAAAGGCCCAGAGAAATTAGAGAAATCTGGCTTTGCTGTACCTAACACACGCTTTATATACGCACTTGGAAAACTGGTTTTATGGTCAACAACCCCAGGTTATATCGATGATCAAGGTAAAATCTTAAGCACTGGCGGCTTTAAGCACATTGCCCTAGCTGATCCCAAGCTGGCACCCTATGGTGTTGCTGCCGTCGAAGTATTAAAGAAAAAAGGTCTCTTTGAAAAACTACAACCGCTATTTGTTCTAGGTGAAAATATAGCTCAAACTCACCAATTTGTTAGCACATCCAATGCAGAACTTGGCTTTGTGGCTTTATCACAAGTCATAGAAAACGGTAAGATAGGCAGCGGCTCTGGCTGGATAGTGCCCAGCAGTGAACATGCGCCTATTCAACAAGGTGCAGTCCTATTAAAAAATGGCGCAGAAAACCCTGCGGCATTAGCTTTACTTAACTATCTAAAATCCAAGCCAGCTCTCGCTATTATTGAAAAATACGGTTACGATTTACCCAAATAACCTGACAAATACAAATGCTTACGCCTGCCGATCTTGATGCTCTATTACTCACTTTTAAGGTGGCCAGTCTGGCCACCTTATTCATGCTCTTGATCGGCACGCCGTTAGCCTGGTGGTTAGCACGTACACACTCAGCTTTTAAAGGGTTCATTAATGCCATTGTTTCCCTACCTTTAGTGCTGCCGCCTACCGTATTAGGTTTTTATCTTCTAGTACTCATGGGGCCCGCTGGTTTCATTGGGAAACTCACCAACGAATTGGGTTTAGGCACATTACCCTTCACTTTTCCCGGCTTGGTGATTGCTTCCGTCCTGTATTCCATGCCCTTTGTTGTACAACCCTTACAAGCCGCTTTTACCAGCATTGGTGAACAACCGTTAGAAGCCGCCGCCACACTCCGCGCCAGTCCTTTAGATACTTTCTTTAGTGTCGTTGTACCGTTAACAAAACCGGGTTTTTTAACCGCTTCCATTTTAGGGTTTACTCATACGGTCGGTGAGTTTGGTGTAGTCCTAATGATTGGGGGTAATATTCCCGACAAAACCCGCGTTGTTTCCGTACAAATCTACAATCATGTCGAAGCGCTAGAATACAGTGAAGCCCATTGGTTGGCAGGTTGTTTATTAGCCTTCTCCTTTACTGTGTTATTCATACTCTATACGGTATTAAAAACCCAACCCAACGTGCAACAACTGAAATAATGCCACCAATTACTGCCCGCTTTCAGCTTGCTTATAACAAATTTAGTTTGGACGTTGATTTACAACTGCCCAGCACCGGTATCACTATCCTCTTTGGCCAGTCGGGTTCAGGGAAAACAACTTTATTGCGCTGCATAGCAGGACTAGAACAAGCACCGATTGGCTTCCTTGAAATCAACGGGACGATCTGGCAAGACAGTGAAAATAAGGTATTTTTACCGACTTATCAACGTAATCTGGGCTATGTCTTTCAGGAAGCCAATTTATTTCCCCATTTATCCGTCGAAGATAACTTACAGTTTGGCCTAAAGCGACTGGATAAGCGCCCAAACAAAGCGGACCTTAAAAACCTGTTAGAATTACTGGGTATTGAGCACTTACTCAAAAGAAAGCCTGATCGATTATCGGGCGGTGAAAAACAACGCGTTGCGATTGCCCGCGCTTTAGCACTGAATCCTGACATATTATTGATGGATGAACCACTGGCGGCCTTAGACTTTAAGCGTAAGCAGGAAATTTTGCCGTTTCTGACACGCTTGCATCAACAATTAGAAATTCCTGTCCTTTACGTCACTCACTCACACCAGGAAGTTGCCCAACTCACCGATACCCTCGTGCTTCTTGAAGAAGGTAAAGTACAGGCCTCAGGAAGCTTATCAGAAACTCTGAGCCGTCTCGATTTACCCTTTGCTCAAGACAAAGAAGCCAGCACCGTTTGGCAAGCTACCTTAATCGCCCATGAAACAGACTACCACCTGACCCGTGTCGCAATTGCGGGCGATACCCTGAGCCTTCCATTTATTGATGCTCAACCTGGAACCTCACTGCGCATTCAAATCTACGCACGTGACGTCAGTATTGCTCTTGAAAAACCCAAAGCCACCAGCATCCTTAACATACTGCCTGCCATCATCAATGACTTTACCCATGACGCTTACGGTCAATGTATCGTCCAGCTAAAAATTGGTTCCCAATCCTTACTCGCACATATCACCCTAAAGTCAGCGATATTATTAAACTTACAGTGCGGCATGCCTGTTTATGTGCAAATCAAAGGCACGTCGTTATTAAATTAAGCGGTAGGAACCAGGGCCAGCAATGATCACTCCAAAGTGTCATCGCAGGCCTTGGTGTATTCTTAAACCTTGCGAGCGCCCGTGTGGATAATGGTTCCAACGTGCTCACCGCGCAACGCAGCGGTAAGACGGCCTGGTATCAGTCCATTCACGATCTGCACATGCTCAATGTGACGCGCGGTCGCCATAACATCGATAAGCGCACGATCAAACGGCAGCGTACCTTGATACCCGGCAAGCTCTGCAGCAGTCGTTTCACTGATAAACTCAGCCTGCTTTCCATCTTGAGCATTAGGATCACTGGTATACAAACCATCTACGTCCTCTATAATCGTCAGACCCGCTGCGCCCAGCGCATCTGCAAGCAAAAATGCACCTGTGTCAGCACGGTGAGACGGAATACGCGAGTTAGGAAATTCGTGATGGTGATACGGAGGAAAGGCACTCCCGACCACTGCACGCGCTGCAGAAAGGTAGAGCGCGAGTTGGGTAGCGATCGTGGGATGATCCACGTAAGAAACCCCTTCTGGAGCCAGTAGAGACGCAAGGATATGTCCGTTCTGGCCCGCCTCACTCGCACCCAGTTTGGCAAGTGAGCCGACCGGCAAGCCAAGATCGAGACCTACGCCGTAAACATGTCGAGCCCGAATGCCAGCGCCCGTCAGGATCAGCAAACGGTGCTCAGGCAAAAGCTTGCGGATTTCTTCCACAATTGGGAGTATCGCCTCAGCGCCACGATCCATGATTGAACGCCCACCGATTTTAACAACCTGTAGCCAGGGCAGGATACGAATAGGACGTCCGCCCGCAATTGGACGAGTCAAATCGCCGTCTAGGAGAGTCTGGCGCGCAAGCGGTGATGCAATATGTTTAATAGTATTATTGGTGATGTCAGCCATGGCGTTAATTCTCAACTCGCAGTGATGATAGTACCGACGTGCTCACCTGCGAGCGCGCGGGTCAGATTGCCCGGGACCAGGCCATTTATTATCTGTACCTGATGGACATAGTGCGCCGTCTTGAGTAGATCAAGCACGGGGAACTCTAGAATCGAGTCGTGCAGCCCTTTTGCTTTCATTTCATCAACCGAAATCTTGGGAATAAACGTAACATGCTTTGAGGTCTTGGGGTTCGCGGTGTAAAGACCGTCTTCATCTTTAACATAAATCATTGCCTTGCAGCCGAACTGTTCGGCAACCAGAAAGCAGCCAGCATCCGTGCGATAAGGTGGAATAACGCCATCATTAGGGGGAAGCATCCACAGACCATAAGGTGGCATACCACTAAAGACGACCGCATTAACCTCAGTAAGATAAAGCGGCACCGCAGATAGTCCCGCCCCTTCAACAGAAGAAATACCGTGTTTAGCAAGGAGTTGCCCCAGTATTGCCGCGTTTTGATCGGCAACCGAAGCCCCCAGTTGCGATAGCACACCGGCTGGCAGATTGAGCCCCGCTGCGATAGAGTAAAGATGTCGGGCGCGGGTTCCCGCTCCGGTTCCAATCAGCAGCTTGTGGGCTTTACGCACCGCCACAATCTCGTCTATCAAAGGGTAAACCGCCGAACGACCGCGATCAATAATGCTCTGTCCCCCGATTTTAATCACCGTCGCGTCCGGTAGAATGCGGAAGTCTGCCGCTGCTGAGGCCGCTGACAGAAGTTGTGTGTCAGTCAGCGATCGTTGCATGAGAAGCTCTTCGAGCTCAGCTGTTGAGTTAGCCATTTGGATTCCTATTCGTTATATTTAGGTGGTTATA
>CAIOMN010000032.1 GCA_903859415.1 uncultured Methylococcaceae bacterium | reverse complement strand
TGACATCCAACGCTGCATGGCTTGAGCCAATTCGGGTGTCGTCCAAGGCTTACCAGGAATGTCCAATGTCACAATATGAGCGCCCTGCGGTATAGCGGATAGCATTCGGTCACCCTCATCCTTTACGATGCGTGCGACATCACTGTTCTTGCTTCTTTTACCCGCAACCA
Source organism: uncultured Methylococcaceae bacterium (assembly GCA_903859415.1). Taxonomy (GTDB): domain Bacteria; phylum Pseudomonadota; class Gammaproteobacteria; order Methylococcales; family Methylomonadaceae; genus Methylobacter_C. The sequence goes on along the minus strand of CAIOMN010000032.1, from coordinate 17,414 downwards.
CTTCTTTAAGCACCAGTTCACACTCACGCGGTAAGCGTTTTGCATACTCATCATACCCTTGCTGAACCCAGACAGGCATCCGGTTTCCTACTGTTATTAAATTTATTTGCATGGGCTGCAGGATACAGCCAACAAAGCATTGATGCAATGTAATCGGCCTTATAAATTATCAAAATTAACCTTATGAACAATAAAAAACCCGCTAAACCATTAGGCTTAGCGGGTTTTTTATTAACTGAAGCGTAAAAAACTAACCGGCGACTTGAACAGGAATGGATGAAGCAGATCGTAGCACTTCATTTTTTTCATTAAAATAAACTAACTTGGGTTTATGTTGCCCTGCTTCTTGCTGATCTAATATTGTATACGCACACACAATAATTAAGTCCCCTGGACACGCCAAACGCGCAGCAGCACCATTAACCGAAAAAACCCCCGAACCGTTTTCTGCACGAATAGCATAGGTAGTAAAACGCGCACCGTTATTAATATTGTAAATCTGAATTTGCTCGTATTCTTTGATGCCTGACAGGTCAAGAATAGTGCCATCAATCGCACAAGAACCCTCGTAACCCAACTCTGAACGCGTCACTGTAGCTCGGTGTAACTTCGCTTTAAGCATCGTAATTTGCATAATAAAACACTATAAATACGTTTAAAAACCGGACATTATCCATTATTAACAACATTCCATCAACTTTTTAGATATCCGCCCCGTCTAAGCTCTACCCCCTACTTGAAACAAAAGCCTTGTATTTCTCGCATTTTAAGCCGTGATATTTTTACCACAAATAACTTACTTAGAAAAATAAATATTATCAATCAGACGTGTTTTCCCCAACCTAGCTGCAGCCAATAAGACTAAATCGCTATCTTCTGGTGCCGCTTTTGTTAGATCACGACTTCTGCACACAGATATATAATCAGGCTTAAAACCCACTTCCTGTAAAGCCGCAAACGCCTGGTTTTCCACTTCAGTATAATTGCAGGCACCTTCTAAAATAGCGTCACGCGTGACACACAATACACGATACAACTCTGAAGCAACTTGTTTTTCATGCGCTGTTAAATAACCATTTCTTGAGCTCATTGCCAAGCCACTAGGCTCTCTTACAGTGTCCACACCTATTATTTCAACAGGGATATTCAAATCCCGCACCATTATCTTGATGATTGTAAACTGTTGAAAATCTTTAAGGCCAAATAAAGCAATATCCGGTTGAACTATATTGAATAACTTACATACAACAGTAGCAACACCTGCAAAATGTCCCGGCCTTGAAGCGCCACAATACCATTCCGAAACTTCGGCAACCGTCACTGTCGTTCTTGCGTCTGACATATAAATGTCATCAACTGCGGGCAGAAACAGGACATCAACCCCTTCGGCAATCAATTTTTCCTGATCTTCTTTCTCTGTACGTGGATACGTTTCAAAATCTTCACCAACACCAAACTGGGTAGGATTTACAAAAATACTCACCACCACCCTATTGGCAACTGCTTTGGCTCTTGTAACCAACTGTAAATGTCCTGCGTGCAAATTACCCATAGTAGGAACAAAAGCAATTGTTTCACCAGCAGTTCGCCAAGCTTTAATCAATTCCCTTAAATCACAAACATTTTTAATTATCTGCATAAAACTTAAAAACTATGTTCAGTAGTTGGAAATTTGGCTTGCTTAACTGCCTGATGATAGGCATCAATAGCAGACTCTATCGTAGTTGCTTCGTGCATAAAGTTTTTTGAAAACCTTGGACGCTTAAGAATACCGATATCCAGCATGTCATGCAGCACCAGCACTTGTCCATCGCAATCAACCCCAGCACCAATACCAATCACTGGGATACTAAGCTGAGCGCTGATTTCTTTGGCAAGACTTGCAGGCACACATTCCAATACCAACAAACTTGCACCTGCCTGCTGCAACTGCTGGGCATCATCTATTATTTGCAGCGCCTCTAAAGACTCCTTGCCTTGAACTTTATAGCTACCTATTTGATTAATCTTCTGCGGCAACAAACCTAAATGCCCACAAACAGGAATTCCCTGATTAACCAAAAAACTAACGACTTCAAAGTGAGGACCCTCCAGCTTTATCATCTGAGCCCCGCCCAACTGCATCAACTTAGCCGCATTTTTAGCAGCTTTAACGGGTGTGCTATAACTCATAAAGGGCATATCAGCGACAACAAAAGCTCTTCTTCTAGCCTGACTTACGCAACGAGTATGATAAACCATATCAGTTATCGTTACCGGCAAGGTGGTGTCATGTCCTTGTATCACCATACCCAAGGAATCACCCACCAATATCACATCAACACCCACTTTATCGATCAACGCACTAAAACTGGCATCATAGGCTGTTAAACAGGTAATCTTTTCTCCTTGCTGCTTCATCTGGATGAGGTCATTAACAGTTAGAGGCTTTATTGTCGAATGATGAGTCATGTAACTCATGTTAAGCCATCTGCCTTAATCCATTCAAAGGACATTTAGCCACTAAATCAGCTAAAACACCCTTACCTGGAATTATCAATCGCGGGGCAATTTCAAATAACGGATATAACACGAAAGACCTTTCAGAAATGCCCGTATGAGGCACCTTTAAATCAGACACATCAATTTCTTGATCTCCGTAAAGCAAAATATCCAAATCCAAGGTTCTTGCTCCCCAGCGCTCCTCTTTCCTTACACGGCCCTGCATTGTCTCTATTGCTTGAAGACTACGCAATAATGCTAAAGGCGTTAAACAGGTTTCTATACACAGAGCCGCATTAACATAATCAGGCTGATCCTGAGGCCCCATAGGGAGACTATGGTACAAACTGGAAAACGCCAATTCGCTCACGCCCTCTATTGATCCAATAGCGGTTCGAGCGGAATTAATTTGTGCGACAGGATTATCAAGATTACTGCCTAATCCAATATAAGCGGCAACCAATGTTTCCACCGAATCTTTCATATTTAACCCAATCATTACTCAGTATAGTGACAAAACGACTATTTTCAGCATTAAACCTTATACTTCACTCTCGGTCGTATTACTTTTCACTCTTACCCTATAATTTCTTTTGCGATTTGATTTACCACCTGAAGCTTTTCGAGGAGGCTGAGTCATTTTTCTTTGTTCATTTTCATTGGCTTCTTGGTATTTGGCCCACCACTTTGCAACCTCAGGATCAGCACCACCAGTTTCAGCACGCAACAAAAGAAAATCATAAGCCGCTCTAAAACGGGGATGCGTCAGTAAGCGACTTGGTTTTGAACCAAACCGCGCATTAAACTTCGGTTGTAAACTCCAAACTTCGCGCATCGCCAAGGTTATATGCCGAGGCAAAGCCGTACTTTTAACCTGCAATGAAATCACTTCATTAGCCGCGTCTTGGTAAGCCATAAATTCAACTAAACCTCGCCCCATTTTTTCTTTGGCCCTAACTTGTACTGATTCCCAAAGGAAAGCCGCAAACAGAAAATAAGCCGTGACAGTCTTACCCTCCGCTATTCTGTTATCAGAATTTTCTAATGCCTTTACTAAAAGCAGACGAGGAAAACCTTCCTCTTCTACAGATAAACAATTTTCTGTTGTTGGAAACAAGACCTGGAAAAGCCCATAATGTCTTAACATCTCAAATGTTTGTAAGGCATAACCTGACAAAAACAGCTTTAAAGACTCGTCATATAATCGTGCAGACGGAATACTAGACAACAAGTCTGCAACCTTATGCATTGATTTTTCGCAATCAGGGTGCAACCTAAAGCCGAGCTTAACAGCAAAACGAACCGCTCTCAACATCCTTACCGGATCTTCACGAAACCGTGTTTCTGGATCGCCAATAAGCCTTAAAGTAGCAGCTTTATGATCAGCCATACCCGAAACATAATCAACGACCGAAAAGTCTTTAATATTGTAATAAAGCGCATTGACCGTAAAATCTCTACGCCAAACATCTTCCTCAATCGTTCCGTAAACATTATCACGCAACAACCGACCTTCCTTGTTAAGAACCTGCTTGTCTTTCTGGTCATCCGCTGCGCCTCTAAAAGTCGCAACCTCAATCACTTCTCTACCAAAATGGACGTGTGCCAGACGGAATCGTCGACCAATTAAACGGCAATTACGAAATACTTTTCTAATTTGCTCAGGATCAGCATTCGTAACAACATCAAAATCCTTTGGTTCCCGCCCTAAAAGCAAATCGCGCACACAGCCGCCTACAAGGTAAGCGCTGAACCCCTCTTTTTGTAGCTTATACAAAACCTTAAGCGCATTTTCGCTAATCTGAGAGCGTGAAATATTATGCTCAGAACGCGAATAAACTCTAACTTGAGTTGAAACGGGTTCAACTTCATTTTTAGCTGAGTTAATGAGTTTTTTGAAGAAATTTAAAATGGCAATTAACCTTGTCTGTTTTATTTGTGGTAATGATATCATTTGAAACATTGTATCCAACAATCAATCTTCTTTTTTTTACATTACCCTTTTGATTATAGTAAAATCATATTACTGGTTTTTACAAGTACACATTTTACATTTATACTGAGCATAAAGATCAGGCAACTTTTTTAAAGATTCGCTCTATAATTTTACGTAATTGACGGGATTGTTATGTTCAAAAATATTTTAAATGGTTTCATTGACCATCCTATATTCACCAGCGTCTTTATAGCTGACTTCGGTATTCTTTTGTTCCATAGACCCCCATTTATCTTTTCCCTGATTATGCTAGGTGCACTGATGGGGATGTGTATGTATTTTGGCCAAAAATTAGCTTTGTTTAAAATCTAATTGCCTAAGCGACAACAAACCATAAAATCAGGTCAAGAGTTACTCTCTGCGCCTGGTTTTTTGCGCCGTTTGGCTGCACAACTTTACGATATATTCCTACTGGTTGCTATTTTATTTCTTGCGACCGCCATCTTGCTCCCATTCACTTCTGGTGAATCAATCAGTGAGCAACAGATATTAATTTACCGCATCTACTTAGCGATTATTAGTTTTCTATTTTATGGCTGGTTTTGGACGCATGGAGGACAAACATTGGGGTTGCGTGCCTGGAAAATAAAAGTTTTGACTCTGAACAAAAAACCGATAAGCTGGAAGCAAGCTTTTTTACGCTTTATAACGGCTATTATTTCATGGAGTGTGTTAGGATTAGGATTTCTGTGGATTTTTATGAACAAAAGACGCTATAGCTGGCACGATTATCTGTCAAAAACAGCGTTGTTTTCTGATACACACCAAAAATAATACCCCACGACTTCAAGTACTGCACCTATTTTTCTTGTCTATCCCATACGATCCGATCTTAAAGCATTAAAAATGCAGCCATCACTAAATAACGAGCATTATGACAAACCCTTTATTAAGCAATAGCACACTCCCACTGTTTTCCCAAATACAACCAGAGCATATTGAACCGGCTATAACTCAATTATTGGATAATGCCCGTACCGTTGTTAATCAACAACTAGAGACTACGACAGCATACACCTGGGAAAACTTGATTGAGCCTATAGAAAATGCTGAAGACCAACTCAACAAAGCATGGTCACCCGTTAGCCATATGAATTCCGTCGTGAATTCAGACGAACTTCGGCAAGCCTATAACGCCTGTCTACCCAAACTCAGCGAATACGCAACAGAAATGGGGCAAAATGAACGCTTATTTAATGCTTATCAAATCATTGCAAACAGTGATGAGTTTGCAGACCTAGATCGTGCCCAAAAGAAAATAATTGAAAATGCTCTCAGAGACTTCAAATTATCAGGCGTGGATCTTGATATCGAAAAAAAGCAGCGTTACAAAGAAATCAGTCAGGAACTTTCTCGCTTAACCAGTAACTATGAAGAAAATCTGCTCGATGCAACCAACACATGGAGCAAACATATTACTAATATCCTTGATCTTTCTGGACTCCCTGATTCTGCTCTGGCTCAAGCTAAGCAAAGCGCAGAAATACAAAATAAAGAAGGCTGGTTAATCACCCTCCAGTTTCCGTCTTATCAAGCGGTGATGACTTATGCAGATGACCGCGAATTAAGACGTGAACATTACGAAGCTTTTTCAACCCGCGCTTCAGATCAAGGCCCTAAAAACCCCCAGTGGGATAACACTGACAATATGGAAGCTATTCTAGCCCTGCGTCATGAGAAGGCTAAATTACTGGGTTTCAATAACTACGCAGAGCTGTCTCTTGCCAGAAAAATGGCAGAAAAGCCTGAGGATGTCGTACATTTTCTTGAAGACTTAGCCGACCGCTCTTGGCGTCAAGCCCGGAAAGATCTTGCTGAGTTACAAGAATTTGCCAAACAACACTACGGCATTAAAGACCTTCAATCATGGGACTTGGGTTATTACTCAGAAAAGATGCGCCAACACTTTTATCAACTCTCCCAAGAAGAAGTTAAAGCCTATTTCCCTATCACTCGAGTATTACCCGGGCTTTTTTCTATTGTGCAAAAGTTGTACGGTTTGGAGATTTCTGAAATTACTGATTTTGATACTTGGCATCCTGATGTGCGATTTTTCCAGATACAGGATTCCACTGGACAATTGCGTGGTCAATTTTATTTTGATCTTTATGCCCGTGCGAAGAAACGGGGTGGTGCATGGATGGATGATTGCCAGGGCCGCAAAAAATTCGACAACAAAATTCAGACGCCTGTTGCTTACTTAACCTGTAACTTCACGCCACCTACCGGAGACACCCCTTCACTGTTAACTCATGATGACGTCACAACACTGTTTCATGAGTTCGGACACGGATTACAACACATGCTCACCGTCGTTGACCATTTAGGCGTTTCAGGTATCAATGGCGTTGAGTGGGACGCGGTTGAGTTACCCAGCCAATTCATGGAAAACTGGTGCTGGGAAGAAGAAGCGTTGGCTCTCATCTCAGGGCATTATCAAACAGGCGAAGTATTGCCTGAATCCTTATTTAATAAAATGCTGGCTGCTAAAAACTTTCAGGCGGGCATGATTATGGTCAGACAGCTTGAATTTAGCCTTTTTGATTTCAAGATACATCAGGATTACAGCCCAGAAAAAGGGGGGCGCATCTACGAAACACTGAATCGTGTTAGAAACCAGGTGGCTGTTGTTCAACCCCCCAAGTTTAACCGCTTTGCACATAGCTTTTCCCACATTTTTGCTGGAGGTTATGCGGCTGGCTATTACAGCTATAAATGGGCAGAAGTTTTATCGAGTGATGCTTTTTCTTTATTCGAAGAAAAAGGGATTTTCGATCAAGAAACCGGGCATTCATTTTTAACCAACATCCTTGAACAAGGAGGCACTGAAAATGCAATGGACCTTTTCATCAAATTCAGAGGCCGTAAGCCCAGTATCGACGCCCTACTCAGACACAATGGCATCGCTGCATGAATTACCACGATCTACGTGACTTTATAAAGCAACTTGAAAAACAGGGAGAACTCAAGCGAATTACTGTTCCCGTTGATCCCTACCTGGAAATGACCGAAATCTGTAACCGCACTTTAAGACAAGGTGGGCCAGCGTTACTGTTTGAAAACCCCATTGGTTACAATATTCCGGTATTGGGAAATTTATTTGGTACGCCACGCCGCGTCGCCATGGGCATGGGCGCCGAATCAGTGACCGAATTACGCGGCATTGGTGAGCTACTGGCAGCCTTAAAGGAGCCAGAACCGCCCAAAGGGATGAAGGATGCCTGGGAAAAATTCCCAATCTACAAACAAGTATTGAATATGGCGCCTAAAGTAGTTTCATCACCGCCTTGCCAGGAATTAATCAGGCAGGGAGATGAAATTGATTTAAGCGTCTATCCTATTCAAACCTGCTGGCCTGATGATGCTGCGCCTTTAATTACCTGGCCGCTGGTGATCACCCGTGGCCCTAATAAGCCCAGGCAAAACCTGGGCATCTATCGAATGCAAGTCATTGCCAAAAACAAAGTCATCATGCGCTGGCTGGCACATCGCGGCGGCGCACTGGATTTTAAAGAATTTCAGGCGGCTAACCCTGGCAAACCATTCCCTGTTTCAGTGGCACTAGGCGCTGATCCTGCGACTATTTTAGCAGCGGTGACCCCTGTACCTGACTCACTATCAGAATACGCCTTTGCGGGCTTATTACGCGGAAGTAAAACGGAAGTTGCCAAATCCATACTGAATGACTTACAAGTACCCGCCAGTGCTGAAATAGTCCTGGAAGGCTTTATTTATCCCGATGAGTTTGCAGCAGAAGGCCCCTTTGGCGATCATACCGGCTATTACAACGAAGTCGCTGACTTTCCAGTCTTCACTATCGAAAGAATAACCCAACGCCAAGCGCCTATTTATCACAGCACCTTTACCGGCAGACCACCTGATGAACCGGCTATTTTAGGTGTCGCACTTAATGAAGTCTTCGTACCGATCTTGCAGAAGCAATTCCCTGAAATTATTGACTTTTACTTGCCTCCAGAAGGCTGCTCTTACCGAATGGCAGTCATAAGTATGAAAAAGCAATATGCCGGACATGCTAAACGTGTAATGCTTGGAACCTGGTCATTTTTACGGCAATTCATGTACACAAAGTTTGTTATTGTCGTTGATGATGATATTAATGTGCGAGACTGGCAAGACGTTATCTGGGCAATGACAACCCGAATGGATCCCGCCAGGGATTTAACCATATTAGAAAACACCCCGATTGATTATCTTGATTTTGCGTCGCCGGTTTCTGGCTTAGGTTCTAAAGTTGGTTTTGATGCGACCAATAAATGGCCAGGTGAAACCAATAGAGAGTGGGGCAGAACTATCGTGATGTCTCCTGAAGTTATCAAGAGAGTCGATGAAATTTGGGATACGTTATTCTAGTGTAGCGAAGAAAGTGTCGCCCAGAAGCGACACTTAGTAATCTTGATCAAAAAACAAGACTCAGGAATTTATTTGATTGATAACAGCGCTAGATGCCAGCTCAACACCTTTTTTATAGCAGGTAATGGCGTTATCTTTATCATCTTGGGCAAATAACAAATCGCCTAATAATTGATAAGCGTGAACAGTCGGTTCAGCAGCAATACTTTTAGCCAGATAACTTTCAGCCTTAAAAGTATCACCTGACTGGATTGCCAGCTTCCCTAATACAGCTAATAACACCGCGTTTTCCGGATGGAAATAAGCCCATTTTTCAGCGACTTCAAACTGGTTATCTACATTATTCGATTGAATACTACCATACAAAACAACCAGTGTTTCGTCCCATACCGTTGATATAGTATTAGCCAAGTCCTCTTCAACCAAGGCACCCAGTCCAGCATTAATCATTGCTGCAAAATAAATAACGGCTACCCCTGCTTTTGCTTTTATATATTCGGGAATTTCCAACCATAAAGATTGAATTTCTTCCAGCTCCCCCTTCTCGACCGACTGCTTTAACAACTGGCTAACCGCTTCAATTTCCAGGGCCTTTATCTCGGCCTCCATTAAAACTTTATGGGTATGCAATGAAGGCAGCAACGTTCTCATACCCTGCCAATCACCAAGATGCTGATACGTTTGATGCAATAGCTTTAAGACTGTCGCATGGGTTGGATCAATTGAATGCAGCTTAGTCAGTGTTTCCAGTGCCTGCTCGAACTGATTACCAGACAAATTTAATTCAGCTTGAGTAAGCCCGATTAAAACATTTGAATCAGGTGAATGATCAGATGCCTTTCTTAAATACTCATCTCTTTTATCAAAGGCTCCACGAGACTGTGCGGCTTTCGCTGCTGTCAAATAATGGATTAACGGCGCTCCGCTATGAGAAACATGCTTTATCAGCGTATTTTCAGCTCTTTCCCAATTCCCTTCAGCAGAGTCAACCAAGCCAGCAATTAACGCTTCCTGAGAGCGATTAAACTTAATGTTTTTACCACGATTTTTTAGCTGCTTAGGTAATCTTATCAAGTACCCCAAGAATCTAAACAGCACATAAAACAGGTAAAAGGCAACAACCTGACCCACTGCAAAAACAACCAAAGAAGTTTCTAAAGACCAATGACCAATGCCAATGAGTGCGTAGCCGGGATTATCAAACTCTTGTAGCGAACTATAAACAAAAAATGCCACCAGGATAGTCGCCAGAAGAGGCCCGAGAAAATAAAATAATTTTTTCATCTAGTCATTCTCATTTAGCTGCAGGTACAACTGCTGGCTCTTCAACAGGTGCCTGTACTTCTACTGGCTTTTCAACGGGAGTGTGTACTACTGCTGGTTTTTTTACGGGTACATGTACTACTGCTGGTTTTTCAGCGGGTGCTTGTACTGGTGCTGGCTGAGCGGGTTTTTCTACTCCTGGCTCGGAAGTTGGTAAGGCTTCTTTAGGCGCTGTTGAACCAATTTTTTCAACTGGAGCAAGCTCCACTTCTGGCTTTATAGGCTCTGGCGCAGATCCAGGCATCGCTTTATCCGTTTCGGCTCTGGATTTGGTAATATCCCTCAGCAATTTTAATGAAGCACTTATATCAGGGAACTGGCTCCGAATTCTAATCGTACTAAATTGATCTAACTCAGCAATAAAGTTACTGACATCCGTACTGTTTGCAAAATGCTTTTCAGTCCATTTTTTAGCATCCGCAAGACCCGACTTAAACAGCGCTTCATTATGCTGAACCAAAGCGATTTTAACCATCTCCAATTTAACCCTTAATTGCTCATGGATAAATTGGGCTTCTTCCGGTGTCAGAATTTCTTCAACTTCATGCTCTGTATGCCTAATGGTGACTACACCCTTGAGATGACTCAACGCAGAATCAAGGACGCCTTGATCTTCTTCAGACTGAGTTAAAGTTTGTTTTCCCTCAGTTGCCGCCGGAGAAGACAACGATTTACCTGTATAAGGCAACAACAAAACTAATTGCTCAACATGATCTTGCAACGTTTGAATAGACGCATAAAGCCCGACGACATCAGGCACTATCACACTTTTAATATCTGAAAGTTCGCCTGCAATCGCTTCGCGAACTTTAAAAATACTTGCATCACCACTCTCTCTTAAGCGCTGATCAGCGGCCTCTAAAGCTTCACGGGTGGTATTAACATCACCAATCAAATATAGACGCTCATTTGCAATACTCAATAAATATTCAGCATCAGCAATTAACCAGTCTCCACGCGTTTTCCCTAATTGGCGTTGCACACCCACAATAGAATCACTCAATTCTTTACGGGTACTATCCAGCTTTTCATTATGCAACTGAGAAAAATCAGCCAGTGTTTTTGTAAAGTGGGAGTCTTTTCCCGCCACATTGGCTTCAATGCTCGCCAGTTGTGATTGGATCGCCACCAGTTGTGCCTGATAATCGGCCAATTGCTTAGACATCTGTCCCTTGACTTCACCACCCAAATCTTCTTGCTTATCACGCAATTGCGAAAACAAATAGAAACCGGCTCCGGCAAGTCCTATGATTATAACCAAGATAATAATACCAAACCAAAAGCCACTTCGCGACCGACGCGCTTGCTTAGTTTCACTTTGTTCTTGTTCTTGTTGTTCACTCAATTCGGCCACGCTATTCCCCCTGTTACACACATTATTACTGTCTCAAGAATTGCACTATCTGAAGGACTTTGAGCCACTGCGATTCTTTTAAATCCTAACTCGGCAGCAATTTGCCTTATTCTATTGCTAATAACCACAAGCGGAATATCAAATAACCGCTCTTGAAAGCACTTTTCTAACATAACCAATAAATTCTGTAAGGCTTCACCACTCGTTATAGTGATAACATCCAGTTTATCTTGCTCAAGCAGCAACTTAAGTTGAGAGGGGTCAGACACTGGAATTATCCGTTTATAAACATCCAGATAATCCACCGTTGCGCCTCTACTTTGCAATACATTAGCCAGTTCCTCACGGCCACCTTGACCACGAATGATTAAAAAACGCTGCCCCGTTATCTGTTGCAATTCAGGCATCACCAACAAGGCTTCACTGTTAAAACCACTATCAGCGACTAAATCAACCGCCCAACCCGCATTGACTAAGGCTTTAGCAGTTGCATTTCCAATAGCCGCAATTCGTACAGATTTAAATTTTTTTATTTTATCACTATCTGCAGAGTTACCTTGCATAGTAACTGCATTAGCGCTAATAAAAACAAGCCATTGATAACTATCTATCTGAGCCAATGTATTCTGTATTGCACTCTTATCTTCCATCGCCACAATGGCCAGCGTAGGAAACCTGACGGCTATCCCACCCTGTGCTTCAATTAAAGAACTCAAGTTCTCCGATTGATCAACCGGTCGAGTCACTAATACATGCACACCTTTAAGCATGTTTTAATTAGTCCAATAAAGCTTGCAAAATTTTATCTGCACCCTGAGCCAATAAATCTTCAGCGATAATTCGACCCATAGCCTCTGACTCCTCTAATCCAACTGTACGCTCTGCTCGATAAAGTACTGAACCATCAGGATTGCCCACTAAGCCACGCATAAAGACCTTCTCACCCTGAATCTGGGCGAAACCAGCAATAGGCACTTGGCAGCCTCCATTAAGACGCGTATTCATAGCCCGCTCGGCAGCAACACATAAACCCGTCTGAGCATCATGCAAAGCCAATAACATCTGATTAATTTCATCGTCATCCACACGACACTCTATACCAATAGCACCTTGACCTACTGCCGGCAAACTAATACCTGTATCCAGTGACTCAGTAATACGATCGGCCATACCCAATCTTTTTAATCCAGCAGACGCTAAAATAATTGCATCATAATCACCTGCGTCTAATTTTGCCAAACGAGTATTTACATTACCTCTTAAGGGAATGACTTCAGAATTTGGAAACCGTTCTTTAAGCTGACATTCTCTACGTAAACTGGACGTGCCAATTCTTGCATTAGCCGGTAACTCACTTAGACTAGCATATTTATTCGATACAAATGCATCCGTTGGGTCTTCACGTTCTAAAATAGCGGCTAGGTGTAACCCGTCAGGAAATTCTATGGGCACATCTTTCATTGAATGCACGGCAATGTCTGCCGTACCTTCCAGCATCCCCTGTTCTAATTCTTTAACAAACAGCCCTTTGCCACCCACCTTAGCTAAAGGGGCATCGAGGATTTTATCACCCCGAGTCACCATCTTAACCAACTCAGTTGTAACATCTGGATACGCCTGAACCAATAACGCTGCAACGTGTTCTGCTTGCCATAACGCTAGAGGACTCTGACGCGTTGCAATACGAATAATTTTTTTAGCCAAAAGGACAGCCTCAATTCAAAAATGGGATTATTGTAACCTGATTTAAGTTAATGGTCTGTTATCAAACACCAATAGTTTATTTAAAACTTTATCATTCCTATTGCTCAACACGTTAAATTTATCACCAATTTAAAAGATAACCGCCTATCAGACACTATTTATACCGCCCTCTTTAATATAATTCACTCAAAAACAACGACCACGGTGTTTTTAAATGTAATGTGTCATTATGCTGTAAAATTGTTCTTTTTTTAAGTTTCAGATAAGATGACCGTAAACCGTATACCTCGCCTGGTTTTAACACCAGGAGAACCCGCTGGCATTGGCCCAGACCTTTGCGTACAACTTGCTCAAGGGGATTTACCCTACGCCCTGGTTGTAATTGCTAGCCCCGAGTTATTACTACAACGCGCTAAGTTATTAGGTTTACGACTTTCTATTGACGAATTTAACCCTGCATTACCGCCTACACCGCACATTGCAGGACGCTTATCAGTGCTTCCTGTTGAAGTCAACGAACCCGTAAACTGTGGGCAAACTACGCCTCTCAACAGTCGCTACGTTCTAAAAACTCTGACTAAAGCCACTCAAGGCTGCATTAATGGCACGTTTGACGCCCTCGTCACTGGCCCTGTTGATAAAGGTATTATCAATGATGCCGGCTTTACCTTTAGTGGTCATACTGAATATATAGCCGAAATGACTGGCGGACACCCTGTGATGATGCTGGCAACCGAAAAACTGCGCGTCGCTTTAGTGACCACTCACTTACCTCTTAAAGACGTCAGTGCTGCCATTACACATACCCGCTTACGCTCTGTTATTAGAGTGCTTGCGCATGACTTAACCAGCCGATTTAACATTGCTTCACCTAAAATCCTGGTCTGTGGGCTTAATCCCCATGCGGGTGAAAACGGCCACTTAGGCCATGAAGAAATCGAAATCATAACACCTGTCTTAGATAGTTTACGCCAGCAAGGCGTAGACCTGATAGGCCCCTTACCCGCTGACACATTATTCACCCCCAAATATTTAAAGACTGCCGATGCGGTGCTGGCTATGTATCATGACCAAGGTCTACCCGTGCTGAAATACCAAGGCTTTGGTAAAGCAGTCAACATTACTCTGGGACTGCCTATTATTCGCACTTCTGTTGATCATGGCACGGCCCTGGATCTTGCGGGTACGGGTAATGCCGACATTGGAAGCCTGCTGGTTGCGCTTCAAACCGCCTTAACCATGGCTCAAACCCTGACTCATTAATCTCTCTAAGAATATGACACACTCACCTCGCAAACGCTTTGGTCAGAATTTTTTACATGACCACAACATCATTTATAACATTCTTTCCGGTTTAAACGCCAAGCCCCACGAGCACTGGGTTGAAATTGGCCCCGGTATGGGCGCTCTTACCGAACCTTTATTAGGACTCGGGTTACCACTTGAAGTCGTGGAGCTGGACAGGGATTTAGTCACTTATCTTAAAGATAAATTTAAACACCACACACAGTTACAGATTCACAGCGCCGATGCTTTAAAGTTTGATTTTTCATCGCTGGTTAAATATGACGAGAAACTGCGCATCATTGGCAACTTGCCTTACAATATCTCGACACCGTTAATGTTTCACTTGTTGGATAATGCAGCCTGTATTGAAGACATGCACTTTATGTTGCAAAAAGAAGTGGTTGATCGTATTTGTGCCGCACCCGGCAGTAAAAAATACGGTAGACTCAGTGTCATGATGCAATATTACTGTGCTACAGAACACTTATTTGACGTGCCGCCCGAAAGTTTTGACCCAGCCCCTAAAGTTATGTCGGCTATTGTTAGATTAATACCGCATCAACAACCGCCCGTTGCGGTTAATAACTTAAAAATGCTGAATAGAGTGGTTGTGCAAGCCTTCTCACAACGTCGTAAGACCTTGCGCAACTCTTTAAAAAAACTCATCGATGAAGACGCTATTGTTGCACTGGGTATTGATCCTAATTTAAGAGCAGAAGTGATCTCACTGCCTGATTTTGCCCGATTGAGTAATTTGTTACGCGAAGAAGACCTCACAGAAGAGGATGCAGATCTAGACTTAAATGGTGATTAGCCCCTGCGACAATCTGTCACGCGACAATATGCCACATTTCCTTAGACACACTTTATCAGTATTATAATCACAACTCTTGAGATGCAAATTCCCCTCCTAGGAATTCAGAGTTTTATATCCTTCTTCTAATGCAGCCTAAACAGTTGCATTTTTTTTGCCTGTTATTTTGTCAACACCCTGCTATCCAAATCCAGCGTAATGAGTCTTTTGACTTAGATGACTTATTTACTGACCTTGATTCATAAATCGTCTTTGAATATATCAGATAATTGTTGAGCATCAATAGCCAGATCAAACCAACTCTCACTAGCCTCTATCGGGGCATTGGAAATTAAACAGGTAATTTCGGCAGGTATGGTACCAAAGCGTTAGATAATAATCTTTGCAAAGCTAGCATTTCACCTTTTAGCGTACCCTTTAATTCACCTTTTAGTTCACCTTCTGCGATATAGGCTAACGCCCATTGTTCTAGTCTATCTGCCAACATGACTTTTATCTCCTGTAAATCATCTACTTGGGATAATAAGATACCGTAGTTTTGTTTTCTCATCAATGTAACGCGTATCCATAGGGAAAACATGCGCCATAAGTCGGGTCTATCAGCTAACCAATCAATTAGTAGACTTATGAGGCCTTCTATAGTGGCAGGACTGTCGGCTTTCTCGAATCTGAAAAAGACGGCGGCTACCAGATTGTTAAGTGAGGCCAGTTCGGTGTCGCTGTAGGCATTTTCGTCAATCAGTAAATATTTTAGGTGGGGTTTATTTAAAACTGATCAATACTGTGAAGTCTATCCAGGAGTAGAAATGCATAAATTAAAGCTGAGCCATCTTGGCTCACATCACAAAGCTGTTCAATACACGCTATTGCTTGTGCTTTTTTTCACAATTACCTTATTACAGGGGTGTGCAACCAATCAGGTCAATACAACAGGTGGCGAAGCGGCAGATTTATTACCCCATCCGGGTGCAACAGTAGAACTGAAAAAGATCGCCATTCAAGATCAACAGCAGTACGATTTCGATCCTGTCGCACTTTTTAATGAAAAACTTGTTGAAACTTTCAAGGACGAACAACTGTTATGGTCAGGTGATAAAACCGCACCACGGTTTATCTTTGACGCCACCATAATCAACTATGAACCAGGCAATGCTTTCAAGAGATGGATTCTTCCCGGTTGGGGAAGTACGGTTCTGGATGTGCGTGGCGAGTTGCGATCACCCGATAATGGAGCCGTAGCCGCAGTGATTGAGAATAAAAGAAGCATCTTTGCTGGAGGCGCCTATACGATAGGCGCATGGAAAAGTATCTTTGGCAATGTTGCGGATGATCTGGCATTGGAAATTAAGAATAGAATCTATGGCGGTGGTTTCGTAGTGTCTCTCACGCCCTATTCTGAGCTGTCTTCTGGAAGTGTTAAGACCACTAACCCTCTTGAATTAGAAATTAAGAACATCACTGACCAGAGGGGGGATAAGCTCCGCATAGGAGAACGCAAAGCAGCATTTGGCGTAAAAATGGATGACGTTTATACCAACAGAAGAATTAACGAATATCTGACCGAGACGCTCTCTGATGCGCTAAGAACCATGGGGCACAAAGTGGGACATTCTAGCAGTGATGTGAAGATTGAAGGAGAACTCATCAAGTGCTGGGTAAAAACACCGGCTACAGCACTCTATTGGGACATTACGGCAGAGATAGAACTTAAGCTTATTGTGAAGAAAACTGGGCAAGTGTCTGGAGTGACCCGTATCTACACATCAAAACAGGCCGAACGTACCTATACATGGCCAACCGCAAGTCTTATTGAGAAGACAGTGGGGGCATCCGTTGCCGACCTGATGAGTCAGATTCAGGCAGACACCCTCTGGAACACACTTGCCAATGATTCTATGACAAAACGCCTAAGCAATTAAGCCTGACAAGAAAACCAAGACAGGGTTACCCACATAACTTGTGAATAACCCTAACGACTACTATACTGCTTGACCAAATACCCAATCAAAACAGTACAACCCCATCAATAGTGATTTACACCACTAACGATCATGAAGGCACGGCATCACCCCAGCAAATGAAAG
>CAIOMN010000031.1 GCA_903859415.1 uncultured Methylococcaceae bacterium | reverse complement strand
GGCGACAGACTGATTTATCCATATATAGCGTAAAACTCCGTCTCTTCAGCAAGTAGCTTAAGCTATTGCACTCCTGTTTTTTTAATCATCTTACGCTCATTTAAGTTTACACTGACCCCGTTATTGGTTCCGTGACCCCGTTATTGGTTCCGGATAAAAGCGGTATTTGAAAGACGATGTTTGTCTATAAATGAAAGGTCGCTAAGGGTATTGTTTATGAGTAGAAAAATGTTATTTAATGACTTTTCCAATGTCTTATGGCAGCCTTAATTTTATAGAAAATACGTGATTTTATTGACTGTAATTTTATCATAATCAGTTAGTTATGCCTTAACTTACTGGCATTGACACTGACCCCGTTATTGATGAAGTGTTGCAAGTTCTTTAGGTAAAAGCCTTGTGTTATGAAATGGCTGCTTTAAAAGCCTAAAACAAGAATGGGGCAACAGTCCTGTTGCCCCAAGGGATGGCCTAAGAGACACTTAGACCGAGTGAGTCAAGCTAGACTCTTAGCTTTGATAATAAGCACTAATTGAAGAGTATAATGATTCCCATCCATCTGTAGTATCAGGTGCATGAACGATACCTACCATTTTTGCTGCCTGCACAGTTCCTGTTACACCAGCTGTATCAACATCAACGGCCGCCAAGAAACGACTGTAAGTATAAGTTGGTTGCAATGAACCTTTATCGCCAAAATGTACGGGTACAGAAGACAACGTTTTACCAATTGCAGCATTTGCTTGACCCACACCTAAAACAATCAATTGATGCCCAGTTGCTGGTGTATAACCCAACGCACCAGCGATTGAGCCATTAGCAGTTAGACCGTTAGCTCCAGCTGCTGGAATGCCACCCGCCAAACCATTAACAGTATCTGTAACTAGAGTTGTAGTAGCAGTAATTGACGCTGGAGCAATTTCAGGAGTAAAAGTTGCACCATTGTTTAAAATGCCGCCTCCGGCAGTAAAAGTACCATCAGCATTAACCGCCACTGTACCTGCAGGTAGTGTAGCAAGCTTAGTAACGCCAGCATTTTGAAGTGAAGTAATTGCTTTAGCTAATGTTCCAGCTTTTGGTGCAGTTGTAGGATCAAGTAATGCAAAATTGGTAGTGGAGTTTGTTGCTGTTACTCCATAGCCAACACCTGCTGCACCTGTATTTGCTGTGGTATTATTAAAACTATTATCCAGATAAGAGATTGGAGCAGTTGCAACAAGCTTGTCTGTCAAAAGATTCAAGCCATTAGGTAAGCCATTATTTGAAACCGCATACAATTGTAACGAGTTAAATAAACTAGCACCACTGTCCGCAGAAGTAGCATTGTGTGTTTTGCCAACAAATCCTGAGATATAAGGAATTGTTAAACCTGCCAAACCAACCAGAACTAACAAGACCACTGTTAATTCGATTAAGGTCATACCAGCCTGTTGCTTTATTGCTTTTAAGTTATAATTTTTCACGATGGGTTTTCTCCCGAAATATCGCTTTTTAAAGTTATGGTTAATACTAACGCAGTCCTTATCTGTCGGTGTACGAGACCTTCAGATAACAAAAGGGCGGCGGGGGGAAAACCCATCCCCTTCCATTCGTGTGCTCCTGCACTTTTGCCTCCATAGCGTTTCATCCTTGAAGCAAACAACTTTGCTAGTGAAAACATAGTTAGCAATGCCTGTGCCAACTTTTAAAAAAGCCTGTTATCTCGGGATTTGTTAAATTTAACGCCTGCTGATGCCCATTTAAAAACCAGGTCATTTCCCGACTTTTGTTTCATATGCCGTATTTTTAAACAACGGGCTTGATAAATGGCTGATTAACAATAAAGTTTAAGTGGTAGTTTTCAGCAAAAAATAAGCCATTTGCCCTACTCGAAACCTTAGATGAGGTCCGCATCAACATTAAGCCCCCACTTTTTTATCCGGTAATAAAGCGCATGGCGGGTCAACCCCAACAAATCAGCGGCTTGACTCACACTACCTTCTGCTGCTGCCAAGGCTTGCCGAAGCAATGACTGCTCTAACTGATACCAGTCCAAACCTTCTTCAGGTAACTCTAAATAAAGTACCTTGCAGCGCGAACTGGTCTTCCGGTAATGCGCTGGTAGATCATTGATACCTATTAAGCGTCTGAATTTAGAAATCGTCAGGAATTCACACAAATTACGCAGCTCTCGAATATTGCCGGGCCAGGCATATTCTTCAAGCACTTCTATGGCCTCCGGCTTTATAACCGTCGTTCGCAGACTATATTTAGCCGCAAATTGGCGTAGATAATAATCCAACAACAAGCCAATATCTTCAGTACGCTCCCGTAAAGGCGGCATATCGACCACAAACACACTTAAGCGATAATATAAATCAGCTCTAAACAGCCCCAACTCAATGATCTCAGGCATAACCGCATTGGTTGCCGCGATAATGCGAACATCAGCGGTACAGGTATTAGCTGCACCTACCGGTAAATATTCACGATTCTGAACAAAGCGCAGTAATTTTGCTTGTAGCACTAGGAGGCTGTCCGAGAATGCCAACGAAAATTTAGCAGCCCGAAAGTCTTTCCGTCCAATTTTCATGGCACAACTGTAAATAACCCTACGACAACCTAATATATTCTATATAAACAATATGTTATGGTATAATGAGTGC
>CAIOMN010000030.1 GCA_903859415.1 uncultured Methylococcaceae bacterium | reverse complement strand
TGTTACCTTGCGCGACTTCTGCAAGCACCGGTAAATCACCCGAGCCATTTAAAGGCTTTAAGGTCGGCGCCCAGTGATAGCCCAGTGCGGTAAGTAGTTTTGCGAAGAATTGCTGTTGTTTTTGTAAGCGGGAAGCGGGGTCTTTGTCTTTTTCAAGCTGGTTTTGTAATTGGAAAAAGTCTTGACCTAAGGATCTCAGCCGAATCCAGGGGGCACGGGTTTCTGCAAAGACATCATTCTTTTCGCCCGTGATTTTAATGGCTTCACGATAGGCGTCTTCTAAGCTTTGCCATTGCGTAAACGTGTCTTTAAGGTCACCTTCAAATATCGCTGACAAATAGTGATGACTATAAAATTCGTTTTCGTTGTTAATGCCAGTCAGATCAAGAGCCATTAAATGTTAGTCCTTCAATGTTATTGGGTTTACCCATTATGCGTGTACTAGCGCGGCGATAATCTGGATATACGGTTGATCTTCGGTGTTCATGGTTTCTTGTATCCAGTGTCTGTATTCTTCAAATTTGTGGCGTTTATCTTTAATCGCGGCTATCTGCATACTATTTTCATGAAACACATCCATTTGTTTAACTTGCTTGTTTTCTAAATCTTCTAGTTTTGCTAACTGATCATTCAACTTAGGCCGGTTTTCTGTTTCAAAGGCTTTACGGTAGGCGGTCATTTGCTGTTGTGTTTGCTTGACTACTTCAGGTAAGTGCTGTTTGAGTTGGGCTAAATGCGTGGGTTCTTGACCCGAATTAGGTAAACCTTGGTTTAATCCTGTGCGTTTAAGTAGCGCCTCTAATGCTTCTATACCTACAAATTTGCCGTTGCTAAACCGAATGCCTAACCAATGTTGTATCACCGGTTGACCTTTTTGATTGGCGATTAAACTGTAGGTGATATAAATCACTTCACCGGGTTCTAAACGCGAACCCGCCACTACGACTGGCGCTTGTTGACGTTTTAAACGGCTGGCCATTTTATTATTCAGCCATTGAAACACGGGGTGCTGTTCCCAGAGGTAATGCACTAAAGGCCAACTTTGCTCCGATTGCCGACTTTCTTTAATCGCCGCATCTATCGCTGATTTTTGTGCCGATAAGATAAAGTGTTTATCAGCGGGCCAGATTTCTTTACTTAAGGATTTAAAGCGTTGCTCTAGGCTCTCGGGCGCTGTAAATGCTATCCGTTGAGTTTGGGGATTGCATTCTAATTGAGTGACCCGATCACGTGTGTCATTTTCTAATAAGCGCTGTAAGCCTTTGGCAAGATAGGCATAATCTGACTCAAATAAACTCGGTAAGCTTGCCGTTTCTTTTAATGGATCAGGCGCAGTTGGGGTATCGGTGGCAAACCAATCTTCTGCGAACAGATCAAAGGCTGTTACGTTGGTTTCTAGTTGTTGGTTAAACGCACTGGCATCGCCACCGGCTTCAATCGCTTTTGCGGTGATGAGTTCTTCTTCATTGCTGTCATACACGCCCATAAAAACAGAAGGGTCACCAATATTCTTGGTGGCTTGTTCATCTTTTTGTATCAGCACTTCTAAGATTCGGTTGTCACCTCTGACTTGCTCACTGTCACAATCGGTCATTAAGTAAATGATGTGCGGCGCTTGTTCTTGTCCGTAGCGATCTATACGGCCATTACGTTGTTGAAAGATCATTAAAGACCAAGGAATATCAAAATGCACCATACGATGACTTAAATAATGCAAATTGATACCTTCTGACGCCACATCAGAACAAATTAATAAGCGTACCGGTTTATTTTCTTGACCAAAATCTTCGACGATCTTTTGTTGTTCAATATCCGATAAGGTGCCATACAAGACTTCAACTTGATTTTCTTTAAGCTTTAAATCGCGCGTCAGATTTTCTTTCAGGAAGTGTAAGGTTTCTATCCGCTCGGTAAAGATAACCAGCCGATCTTTAGCATCGTTGGGTTTCCACGCATTACCGGTACTATTATCGGTAAGGGTTTTCAGTAACTTTTGATATTTAGAAAACTGGTTAAGATCAATTTTGGCTAAGAGTTGATGCAAGGTGTTGAGTTGCTCTCTATCATTCTGATAAGCGAGCTCTGTTTTTTGTTCTAAGGTCTTTAG
>CAIOMN010000029.1 GCA_903859415.1 uncultured Methylococcaceae bacterium | reverse complement strand
AATACAGTTTGATCGTCGACTCCTTGTTCACGGTGACTTGTAGGGTCAGGAAAGTAAATTAATGATAAATAGAACATTTTGCAATCTGCATACGTTTCGGTGAAAAAGGGGCTTTATGTCAAGTTTCATTATACTGGATCAAAATAACATAAACAAAAATTCAATATATCGGATACAGCATATAGAACTTCAATTCCTAAAAGCCAGACAAACCCTGTTTACATAACATAAATGGAATGAAGTCAACTTCAGCAGCTTACTAAAATATGAGACAATCCTATCCCTTAAACTAGTTACTGAACCACTTGGAAAATTAATGAACTGGTCACAATATGCGATTGTGTATGATCTGATGGCAGATAGCAATCCCGCCTATCAGCAACTGCTTAAGGATTTTTGTTCTTATATGACAGGTCTGTCTATTCCACCTGATGGAATCATACTTGATCTAGGAGCTGGCACGGGACATTTCTCTCTACTTGCTGCCCAAAACTATCCTAATTGCAAGATAATTCATGTAGATCAAGACACTAAGATGATTGCTCGAGCAAAAGAGAAAGCCCATGCTTTGGGAGTAACCAACATTGAGTTTGTCTGCGGAGACGTATGCTCTCCTCAATTGGAAAAAGGCACTGTGCAACTTCTTTTGTCTATACACTGCCTTTATGCATGCGGTAGTCATAGCCAAGCCTTGGAACAGGCGCATTTGATACTCGCACCCGGTGGAAATGCATATTTTATTGACCCTGGGCGATATCTTGACATCCGAGACTGGTCAGGGTATTTATTCAAGCACTTGGTAAAATCTAGAGGCTTGCTATCTGCAGTTACCACATTTATACGCGGACTACCTGTTGCACGGGCAAACCGGGCCATATTAAGACTCCAGAAAGAAGGGGTGTACTGGACTCATACAACGGATCAGTTTGGTAATGCTCTTAAAGAAGCTGGTTTCAAAATCTGTCAACTAGATACCTGTTATAGAGGTTACAGTGATCGAGCAATTTGTAAAAAAACAGACTCATAGTGTAGTGCCACATCAATATTTTTAAAGCACAACATAAGGAGCGCTTTCCACATGGGAATTCTCAGTCTACTACTTTGGACACCAGCTATTGGCGTCTTACTCTTAGCCTTTGCACCGAGCGATAAAACTACACTAATCCGTACAATCGCGAATCTGTTTACCACCTTGGCATTTTTTCTAAGCTGTTGGTTACTTATTCTTTATAAACAGGATGACCCAGAGTTACAGTTCAACGAATATTTTCCCCTTAACCCAAATTTAGGGAGTGCTTATGCATTAGGTGTCGATGGCGTGTCCATGCCCATGCTAATACTGGCAACACTCCTAACGTCTATAGCATTGCTGGCCTCTTATCAACTACCTAAAAACGTTAAGGGGTATCACCTGTGTATTTTATTACTAGAATTTGGCATGTTAGGCGTGTTTCTGGCACAAGACTGGGCGCTGTTTTATATCGCATGGGAACTCACCCTCATCCCGTTATTTTTCCTTATCGGTCGCTGGGGAGGGCAAAGGCGCCATGTGGCTAGCTTAAATTTTGTCATCTACACTATGGGTGGCTCAGTATTTATGCTCATTAGTTTGCTGGCGATCAGTCAATATGACCTTGAACATGTCGGCTCATTAATGACGACCCTGCACCAAGCAGCAAAAGACATGCCCCGCTATGAACAAACTCTAGTGCTATTGGGTTTTTTAATTGGCTTTGGCGTTAAAATGCCCATTTTTCCGCTACATGGCTGGTTACCCCTTGCACACGTTGAGGCGCCCAGCCCTGTCAGCATCTTATTATCAGGGATTCTATTAAAAATGGGGGCCTACGGCCTCATCAGAGCCGTCAACATGTTGCCCGAAGCAGCGCATCAATTACAACCATTACTGGTGTTTCTTGCCCTCTTTGGGATGATCTATGGTGCCTTACTGGCTTGGCGGCAAACTGATCTTAAAGCTATGATTGCTTATTCTTCATTGAGTCACATGGGTATCGTTTTACTGGGCATTGCAACATTAAATGAAATCGGTTTAACCGGCGCTATATTACAAATGACTGCGCATGGTTTTATTTCTGGCACCTTATTCTTATTAATAGGGCTGCTCTATGAGCGCACCAAGACCCGCAATATTGGCGATTACAGTGCATTAATATACATAATGCCCCGATTATCACTATTCATCAGCATAGCCTTATTTGCAGCCATGGGACTACCAGGCACATTAGGCTTCATTGCTGAACTTCATGCCCTTATCGGTGGTTTTCAGCAATGGGGCGGACTCATGGTGTTTTTTAGTATCACTGTTCTCATTAGTGCCGCCTATTCGATACGCACCATAAGCCTTTTGCTAACCGGACCTATTAAACCCACCATGGAACATCTTCGCGATCTTAATACCCGTGAAGCCTTTGCCGCAGGCTTATTAGTAACCGGCATAATTGGCTTAGGTTTTATGCCGAGCCCACTCATCGAGTTATCTTCGGCAACCATTAATCAGATGATCAATCAAATAAGCCAACGCCTGTTATAAGTTGCAATGAATACACAAGAATCCCCGTTAAACGCCTCTTATAACCGCGATCAAATCATCGCGGCATTAACTCAACTCGATGCTATTTTGCCTGGACAAGCCCCACTTCTTCAGTTTGTTCACCACAATACCTTACACGGATTTCAGCACCTTCCTTTTGAGCAAGCCCTAGCCGAATTTGAAGCCCTCACGGGTATTTCAGCTTATCTACCCGAACAGCAGAGCCGTCTTTTTTATCATCAGAATCGAATTAATGACGATGATCTTAATACTGCCTTAGCAAAAGACCCAAATTTACAGCCTGATCAAGTTATCTGCCAATTAGGCGAAAGAGTTATCACCCGTAAAGAACTGTATAAAATTGCACTCTTATTTAATCTGGACGGCATCAGCATAAGCCAATTAAATTGGAATACAAACGAATTAAATGCCTTAAAAACCTTACAAGCAGATGTCCCACCCGTCGTATGCGAACAACTAGTGTCAGACGATCATCTGCAAAATACGGTGATAGAACAACTTTGGGAGTGCATTTTAAATAAGCTGGATTTACAACAAGCCGTACTGCACCCAGAAACACTACTGGACTTAAACCTGGATCAAGCAGAAGAATGGCTTGCAACCTATCAAACGTTAGTATCGGTACAAGCCCCCCTGACAGACATACAATCGACCGAGTCTAGCGCACTTGACGACCTCTTCTCACAATTAGGCAATAAGATTACCTTACGTACCCTTATTCTCAAACTGAGTGGTGTTGACATCCTTGACGCAATTCGACCACAACTGATACGTATCTGTGCCACCGTACTGGATGAAGGTATTGCAGCATGGCCAATTCCAGAGCGAAACGAATTAGGTTTTTACGGTGCATGGCGAGCTAACATTAACTACGATGTAAACCCGTTTTTACACGAACTGCCTGATTGGCAACAAATCATCAATGAACTACCTGAAGATGCCATTGATACGATTATCCTGCAATTAACCCAGCTAGAAATTCCTAAAAACCACTGGATAGGTTATTTACGAAGACTCACCCTTGAACTACCGGGTTGGTCTGGCCTTATTAACTGGCGGCAACACCACCCCCACTACATTACAAACAAAGATGCTTCCCCTAAACTGGTTGACTATCTTGCTATTCGCCTTACCCTAGATCGCTTATGGTTAAACCAAATTTGCATGGACATCTGGAAGACGTCAGCAAAAACCAGTTCACTACGCGCCTATTTCCGTAAAAATCTTGCAGAGTTCACGGTACGCCGTTATCTATACCAAGGTGATTTACCCGAATATCTCACACAACTTGCTGAATCATTAACCCTCTCAGCAGATCCAGATCGACAAAATCGTGCTGATTGGCAACAACTGGCTGATTTGATTTGGACTTGGCAGTGCAGCCCTATGGCCGAACAAAATAGAGAACATACCGCTCATAATAGTGGCTGGCGCTTATTTCGTTTATGCCAGCATTTAGGACTCACAGCCAGTCAACTACAAACAGCCACAAAAGATGATCTACTCGCGTTGCTAAACGTACTGGATGATTTTAATGTCACTGAACGTAGTAAAATCTGGCTTTACGCCTATGAAATAAATTATCGTAACAGCTTGTTTCAAGCACTACGAGCCAATCATCATCGTGGACGCTGGGCAAAACGAGAACATCGACCCGATGCCCAACTCATCTTTTGTATGGATGATCGAGAAGAAAGCTTTCGCCGCCATCTTGAAGAATTTAACCCCAATATTGAAACGCTTGGAGCAGCAGGTTTTTTTGGCATTGCGATGAATTACCAAGGCCTGAATGATCATAAATTAACACCTTTATGTCCTGTAGTGGTCACACCCGCTCATAATATCCATGAAGTCCCGCAAACGACTAATGCCCAAACACTAAGCCATTACCGCCGCACCCGCAAAATTAAGCAAGGACTTGCAAACTCACTGCATAATGGATTACGCCGTAACCTATTTTTATCAAATCTGATTATTAATGCGATAGCACCCCTGTCACTCATTGGAACACTCACAAAAACACTCCTACCCCGTCGCCAACACCAATTATT
>CAIOMN010000028.1 GCA_903859415.1 uncultured Methylococcaceae bacterium | reverse complement strand
CAGCAATTTTTATTGGCCGTGAGTTAATGGCGGATAATCAAGCCGGTTTGTATTTGATTGCTTACGATATTGCCGATCCCAAACGCTTGTCTCGCGTGCATAGAGCCTTAAAACGTGAAGGTTTGCCGGTGCAATATTCGGTGTTTACAGTGGTGATTAAACGAAAGGCTTTATTGCGTTTAATGGGGGTGCTAGAAGAATTAATTCTGCCCGCTAAAGATGATATCCGGTGCTATCGTTTACCAGAAAATACCGAGATTAAAACCTTGGGGCGGCAGTTGTTTCCAATGGATGTTTTATTGTTTACTGGGGGTATTAATCGTTTGTTTGGTTGATGGTTTTACAAAGGCAGTACACAAATAATAATAGCTATTATATTAGCTAATATAGGTACCTACAACCACCTTAAAAAAGGAGTCTATCATGCGAGTTATGAACCAGCCATGTTAA
The DNA here is from genome assembly GCA_903859415.1 of uncultured Methylococcaceae bacterium. Lineage (GTDB taxonomy): Bacteria > Pseudomonadota > Gammaproteobacteria > Methylococcales > Methylomonadaceae > Methylobacter_C. The sequence goes on along the minus strand of CAIOMN010000028.1, from coordinate 14,799 downwards.
AAAACGCGGATTGAACAAACGCCCTGACTAAGAAAAGATTAATACCCAAATAATTTAATGGTTTTTGTTGTTTGGATATGATTTAATAAATGCCCTTCTTAAGAAGGGATTAATATCAAACAGAGTTGCCATTAGCTTAAGGATCTTAAAAATCTATTTCTAATGGATTCCTATTTCAATAATAATTACAATAAATAACGCCATGAATAATAAAAATAAAATTACGTTAGTCATCGTTGGGGCAGTTTTATTGCAAGGTTGTGCGAGCATAATCAGCCAATCAAGCTGGCCTGTTGCAATAAAAAGCACGCCTGATTCAACTGCTTTTACCATTACGAATCAAAAAGGTGACAAAATACACTCAGGTACAACGCCATCAACTGTCAATTTAGCGAGCGGAGCAGGTTTTTTTGATGGTGAAAAATATACTCTGCATTTTACAAAAGAGGGCTTCCAAGAAAAAACAGCGACCTTAGATACAAGTTTAAATGGCTGGTATTGGGGAAATCTGGTTTTTGGTGGAATACTTGGATTGTTAATTATCGATCCAGCAACAGGTGCAATGTTTAGACTGCCAGAATCCTTCAGTGTTGATTTAACACCGCAAAACCATAGTATGGGTCCATCGCCTATTCAAGATAGAATTATAAGTTTAAATGACGTACCTCAAGAATTGAGAAGTAAACTGATACCCGTAAAGTAGATGATTGAATAATCACATTTTAGTTAGACACCACATAATCTGAGCAACAGCTTGTAATTTATAAACGTTTACACTTTCTACACCACCAGTGGATTTCAATAACCCACTGGTGCTTTTTTTATAAGTTTTGTTGATTAATGATGTTTATTTTGAATGTCGCTGCTGAGACTATCTGACAAAACCCTTGATCAATAATTTGCTGTTCAGCCAGTTGTTCTAGGGTCAGATTTTTATCAATGCGTGCTGATTTAACCAGAATAAGTTCTTCAGCCTGAATAGTTTCAGCTAACCAGGCAGCCAGACTATCAGAAGTAATATCCCAGGAGGCAGGAACAGAGGCCATATCAAGCTCATCAATAGTCGGTGACCAGATGAGTACTTCGCCTTTTTTAAGCCGCTGCTTAATGTCTAGGGTTGAGGTAACAATTGTAAACTGACTTTTAAGGCCATGAATTAACAAGGCCATTTGTTGCATGGCTAAAATAGCCATTCGATGTGCAGTGATATCGTCAAACTGCCAACGCCCTTGAGCGAGTCTCACCTGATCGGCAAAGGCACCCCCGCCGGGTACTATCACGACAGGTTTATCGTTATACTGCTGTTCCAGTCGATCTAAGCAACTAACCAGAGTCTCTGCTTGAGAGAGACTGCCACCCAGTTTAATGACTATCATTTCTCTCAGTTAGTTGCTGTAATAAGGTGAGCATGGCACTGGCTTTATCAAAGCTTTCCTGATATTCCTCTTCCAGTTTGGAATCATAAACGATACCGCCACCCGCCCAGAATCGAATAGTGTTGTTAGAATGAACAAGTGTACGAATCGCGATATTAGTATCCATATTGCCATTAAAACCAATATAACCAATCGCGCCACAATAGACACCTCGACGATGTGGTTCCAGTTCTTCAATAATTTCCATAGAACGAATCTTAGGCGCACCGGTAATGGATCCACCAGGAAAGCAGCTTTTTAATAAGTCCAGGGCATGTTGATCTTCGGCTAAAATCCCTGTAATGGTACTGACTAAATGATGCACGGTTGTATAGCTTTCTATATTAAAAATAACCGGTACTTTCACCGAACCTTTTTGACAGGTTTTACTTATGTCATTACGCAGTAAATCAACAATCATCAAGTTTTCAGCTTTATCTTTATAGCTGTTTTCAAGTGATTTAATTTGCGCTTGATCTTCAGAGTCATCCAGTTTTCTGGGGCGCGTGCCTTTAATGGGTTTCGTTTCAACATGACCATCCGTCAGTTTTAAAAAGCGTTCAGGTGATGAACTTAAGATTTGTACTTCAGGGAAGTTAAGGTAGCCGCTGAAAGGGGCAGCATTGAGTTCGCGTAATGTGTTATAAGCCATCCAGGGGGAGCCAACACATTGGGCTACAAAGCGTTGGGCCAGATTAACCTGATAACAGTCACCTTCTTTCAAATAATTTTTAATTCGGTTGAAAGCATCGGTATAAGCGTTAATATCCATATTGGATTCGATGTCGCTAATCACTTTAAAGCTTTCATACTCAGGATTTTCAGGTAATTGACTGAACTGCTCAATTAACGACTGCCATTTTTGTTCATCACCCTCATCCAGACCGACTAAAAAACTTTTTTGTTCCTGGTGATCAACTATAACGGCCCAGTTATAAATGCCGATAGCCATATCAGCAATTTGTTCAGCATCCTGGGCGATAACCGGAAGATTTTCTAATCGTCTCGCTAAATCATAAGAAAAATAACCAATCGCGCCACCATTAAAGGGTAAATCGCCATAGCCCTCAAGATTCGGTAAGAGTTGTTCTTTTACCAGATCAAAGGGGTCCAAAGTTGAGCTTATCGTAACGTTGTTACGAGTGATCTGGGTAGTTTCGCCTTGAGTGACTAAAGTGCATACTGGGTCAGTTGCAAGAATGTCGTATCGACCTTGATTGCTATGAGGAAAGCCACTATCGAGAAAAACTGACCAGGGCTGATCAGCAATTAATGAAAAAAGTGCTGAGCTATCAGCAAAATAAGGTAGAGAAGCAAGTTGTTTTTGTAGCGACATTAATAAGGTTAATTCTCTGGTTAAGTAATGATAAAGGCGTATTGGTAATAGCGACTAGTATATTCTGACTTGATATAGGCTATTGTGCATGGACTTGGCATTGGTTACAAATCATAATGGTTTTATAATAAGCGTATATAAAAAATTATTGTATCTCTACATAGAAAAATAAATGGCTAAGTCCAATACCGTATCAAATTCACTTAATTTAATCAGTCAGTTCTTTTTTAAGAAGTTCAGAAAGATTTATTTTCAAACCAGAGAATCCATTGGTGAACATAAGCGAGAAATCGTTGTTCATCAGGTAGGTCAGGCGTGCGCTAGTCTTCAGGAAACTAAAGAAGAGTTTGAAGAGACACTGAAGCGATTTAAAAGTGTAGTGACTGTCAGTGATTCTACGCTGGAGCAAAGATATCATTTATTGAATAGACAATACCAGTTTTGCTGCACTAAATCTGAAGCGGTGAGTCATAAAATTAAAGCGATTCAAGAAGTGAGTGAAGCCTTATTTATAGAGTGGGAAAATGAATTAAATGAATACACTAATCGGACGTTACGAAATCACAGTAAGCAGCAGCTAAAAGCAGCAAAACAGAATTATTCAAAGCTGATTAAGGCCATGCAGAGAGCTGAAAGTAAAATTCATCCCGTATTGTCCGCTTTTAAAGATCAGGTTTTATACCTTAAGCATAACCTAAACTCACAAGCTATTGCTGCTTTGCAGCATGAATTTATTGAAATGAGTGTCGATATTTCTCAACTGATTTTTGCAATGGAACAAACCATCGAAGAGGCAAGCCGCTTTTTTTCTACCTTGGTAGAACAAAAGGCATTGCCTCTTCGTTAAGAAAGTTTAACACTTACATATTAGAGCTTGTACAGTACATCGTTTGCTTTATCTTTTTCTATGGCTTCTTTAGACTTACCTTTACGGTTTTCCTGATCATTTCTTTCCTGACTGAATTTTGTGATCATGTTTTCCCAGCTAGTGTATTCTTCATACCCTTTAAAGCCGGCTGCTTTTCGTTCCTGATAAAGTTCTTTGCCTAAGGTGATAATTTCTTGAGGGGTTTTACCATCAACAGCAGCTAAGAATTCTTTATCATCCTTTTTGGAGTCCCTGATCGTCCAAAAAGAGACTTCAAATTCAATACGGTTTTCCGCAGGCAATCTATTTTTAAGTGCTTTCACTGAGCGGTAGGCAGTGGATGTATTATGTCCGTTTATTTCTTGCCCTTTACCGCAGGCAACTAGACTTGCACAGCAAAAAATGAGCAATAAGCTAGATAATTTCTTCATTTAAGATAACCTCGAAGTAAGGTACGGGTTAATATTATTGTATTTATAACGCCAATTCACCAAACGAAGTAAAATGGTGGGTTATTATAACCTTGAGCTAAGTTTATATGCTGGAATTTATTCAATTATTAAATCAGCGTTACCAGATAATGCTGGGTCAATTAGGTTCCGAAGTCGGTAGAATAAGCTATCAACAACGTATCGATCAGTTGACATTAGCAGAAGCTTTTATACGTAAAGGCCAGTTAATCAGCAGGTCATCGGCGCAACCGTTGCAGTTGGCTATTATTGGTCCAACCCAAGCAGGTAAAAGTACACTGGTTAATGTGTTGCTTAACAGTCATACGGCTGGCGTTAGTCCGTTGGCTGGACATACTATTCATGCTCAAGGGTTTTGTAATGAAATAACGCCGGCTGAGTGTCAAGACTTACAGCGTTATTTTGGGCGTTTTCAACAGGTAGAACAACTGGCATTAACAAGAGAACGGTATGATTGTTTTTCATTAACTGAAGTCGCTGCAAGTTCTCGGTATTTACCTTCAGGAATTCTTTGGGATACGCCTGATTTTGATTCCATCGATTCAGTGGTTTATAAAGAAGGTGTGCTGAGAGCAATCGCCTTGGCGGACATTGTTATTTTAGTGGTCAGTAAAGAAAAATACGCCGATCAATCTGTTTGGGACATGATGTCATCGCTTGAAGAACTTCATCAACCGACTATTATTTGCTTGAATAAATTAAGTGAAGGGTCAGAAGATATATTAATTCAATCCCTGAAAGAAAAATGGCAGTTGGCAAGAAACGATGCCTTTCCTGAGGTTGTGCCTTTGTATTATCAACGCCAAACAGGCTTACCTGTTTGGCCAGAAGTCAAACAAAACTTACTTAGAGACCTGGCCAGTAAAATCAATCATAAGAAACAGCCCCGTTTTGAGCAAGAGTTAGTCAAGAAATATTGGCAGAGTTGGTTAGAGCCTGTTATTGCCGAACATCATGCAGCCAGTGCCTGGCATGATATGGTAAATGTTGCGATAAAACAGGCCCTGGAAAATTATCAGCGGGATTATCTAAATCATCCCCGGCATTATGAAACGTTTCAGCATGCCTTGGCTGAATTATTGACTTTATTGGAAATTCCAGGTTTAGCAGGTGTCTTAACAGGAGCGCGTAAGGTGCTAACCTGGCCAATACGTAAGATGATGAATCTGGGGAGAAAAAGGCAGCATATAGCGGATAGCAGTCAGGAGTTGGTTATATTAAATCAAATTGCTGAGCATTTATTTATTCAATTAACAGATCGCTTGATGGACAAAGCGGAGGAGGATCATCAACGGACCTGGTGGAAAGAGATTAACAGTCTATTACGTCGTCAACGGCCAGATTTCTTATTGGAATTTAGTTCGATGGCAAAAACGTATCATGTTGATTTTCAGCAAGATGTTGAAAAAACAGCACAGCGTTTGTTTTTTAAACTTCAGGAACAGCCGGTTGTATTAAATGGATTAAGGGCTACGCGTGTAACAGCGGATGCAGCAGCCATTGCCTTGACCTTACATATGGGGGGAATAGGGGTACATGATTTGATTTTTGCACCGGCTATGTTAACAATTACCTCTCTACTCACTGAAAGTGCGATTGGCAGTTATATGCATAAAGTAGAATATGAATTAAAACAACAGCAGCTCAATACGGTAAAGCAGACCTTGTTTCTTGATGGAATTGCTCAAAAACTTTTACAGTTACCTGAGCAATTATCAACGATGCATCATTTCAATATTTCTTCTACTCAACTGCAGGCAGTTGAACAACAATTGACAGAAAAGCGACATGGCTTACGATTACTCTGATTTAATAGAAAAAACAAAGTGTTGGGCTAAACAAGCTCAGGCTCTGGGTTGGATAAGCCCAGAAACAGCGGAGCAGTTAGGTCAATCTGAAACGCGCACTCCAGATACTTTGTTTTCTACTGCCAGATTAGCAGCACAAAATACAACCCGACCTTTAATTGTTGCATTTATGGGTGGGACTGGTGTTGGTAAAAGTACTTTGTTAAATAGGCTGGCGGGGAAGCCAATAGCCAAAGCAGGTGTCGTGCGTCCCACTTCAAGGGAAGTGACGTTGTTTCATCATGAAAGTGTTGCCATGCAGCATTTACCTGAGCAACAACTGGCCAAAATTAATGTTTCCCAGCATGATAACTCGGCCAACAAACAGGTGGTCTGGATAGATATGCCAGATTTTGACAGTACCGTGCAGAGCAATAAGCACTTGGTGTTTCAATGGCTGCCTTATATCGATGTGCTGATTTATGTGGTGAGTCCTGAGCGTTACAAAGATGAAAAAGCCTGGCGTTTGTTGCTGGCAGAAGGGGCAAAGCATGCGTGGCTGTTTGTCTTTAATCAGTGGGATAGAGGCCAACCAGGTCAATTTGAAGATTTTAAACAGCAATTACAAAAAGTAGGTTTTTCAGATCCGTTTATCTTTAAAACGGTCTGTTCAGAAGAGTTGCTGACTGATGAGTTTATCGCCTTGGAATCAGCCATCCGATCCTTGGCGACGGGTCATGCTGTTGAGCAATTGGAGCAAAGAGGGTCGGAATTACGTAAATACGAATTAAAGACCAAGCTACAGTTTGCTGCTTTAAATCTGGGGGCAGAAATCGATTTTCAGCAGCTTATAGGGTTATGGCAAAGTCAATGGCTGGAGACTGTAAAATCATTGCAACAAGGCTTTGTATGGCCGTTAAAAGCTATGGCAGATTACTATGCTGATCATGCGGCCGACTTAGTGGCTCATTCATCAACGACAAAACAGTCGTTATGGGATGAGTGGGCTCAAGCCCGTTTTGACGATACCATCGATGAATTTATCATAGAGTTAGATCAGCGGGGTGTTCCTGTCTTTCCGTTTAAACAGCCCATCGCCTCAATACGAGAGAAAGCCCCCAAAATTATTCAAACTCAAACAGAGCTTGCTGCTCGGATGGCACTTGCCAATCCAGGTAACCTCTTACAGAGGATGATTTTAAAATGTTTGCGCGTCTGCGAAATAGTATTGCCTTTAACGGCTATGAGTTGGGTGGGATACAAGGTGTTCACGAGTTTTTATGCTAGCAATATGGTGGATAATCATTATTTAGGGGTCGACTTTGCTATCCATAGTAGTTTGCTTATTGCCTTGAGTTGGTTGATGCCTTTTTTTATAGTAAAGAAAATGCAACCCTCCTTAAAAAAGAGTGCTTTTAAAGGGCTAAATAAGGGCTTGGCTGGCGCCTTTAGCATTATTGATGGTGAGATTGGTAGCGTATTGCAAGATCTTGCCCAGCAACATAAAGCACAGCATGATCAACTTTCAGAAATTATCGATCAGTGTGGTGCGACTGATTCTGAACAGGGTTCAGTTGTTGATAAGGAAAGTCCATTAGGGCGTATGTTAATGAATTAATCATCGTCTTCAGTCGGGATTTGATTTTTTAATTCCTCGGATAGTAGCATTTGAGCGCCTTTTGTCACAATCTGCTCACCGGGTTTGATTGCATCTGGAACGAAATAACCATCAGCGACAGGGGTATAGGTTGCTATGGTTCGGCGCATAAATGAATCTTCATTGACCTGAAGATAAACAAAAGCTTGATCCAGGTGCCAGAGTAAAGCAGATTTGGGAATGGTAACGCCATTTCTTTGTTCAACTTGTTCAGGAATCCATGCGGTTAGATTCATCCCTGTAAGCATGTTTTTTCCTTCCACCTGAAAATAATAGCTTTCTCCTTGCGCTACTGTTTCTGTTTGGGTGGCTGGGGAAATAAATTCGGCTTTGTGCGCTTTACTCCGATCGCCTGAAGCTTCAATAAAAAGAGTTTTAATAGATTCTGGTAAGTGCTTATTGCTGGGTAGAGTAATCTGGATCAGCTTTTTTTTCTGAGTTAAAAATGGATTAAGCTTGTTTGAGTTGCTAGATAACGCCCAGTCTGATAATTCTTTACCCCATAATAATCGGGTTTCATCAATAACGGCTTTACCCTGAAAATCAGTGGCTTCAGCTTGGGCCTTGTTGGCCTCCCAAAGGGCTTGTTGTTCTTGAAAGCTTCGTTTGGAGCTGGCGCCGTGTAGATACAAATCTTCTTGCCGAATAAAGCTTTGTTCTGACTGCTTAAATCGGGCCTTAGTACTACTTTGTTCCGTTAATGTTTGTAAATAACGGTTCCGCAATGCTAATAGCGGCTGTAGGTTGATAACCTTGCCATGTGCAGTAAATTCAGTGTTATGGCGGGTGGCTTCGAGAGTCAGCGTCTCAATGCCTGATGATTTCTGAGTGTCAGTGTCAAGTTTGATCGTTAATTGCCGAGTGGGGCTTTGTGGGTTTTCAGGGCTTTCATCCTCAGCGAATGCGTAAGGTATTAGATTAAAGTTGAAAATAAGGCAAAAGGCTAGCAACCACTTTTTCATTTTAGGGTACAAATCAGCATGGATAAATAATAAAAGTAAGGCCAAAAAAAACCCTGGTTGACTAATCAACCAGGGTTTTTCAACCATCAATCTAAAAAAATAGAAGGATTAGTTGTTAGGTAATGCGAATACAGTGAATGCACCACCTTGCTTAGTGAAAGAACCCAAGCTTGCGTAAGCGCCGTTAGCACCTAAACCTTCTTGTGAAATCTTCAAAGCAATTTTTTCTAACTCAGCTTTTTTAACTGGATCAGTTTCAGCCGCTGCTTTTTCTTGTGCAGCTTCTAATTGTTTACCGAAGTCAGTTGCGATACCAATACCAGCCCAGCCGCCGATACCTGAAAGAACGCCAATATATTGTTTGCCTTTGTAGCTCCAAGTATTTACGTTACCGATGATGCCTGATGGCGTTTTGAATTTATACAATTCTTTGCCCGTTTTAGCGTCAACAGCTTTCAAGTAACCTTCTAAAGTACCGTAGAATACTACGCCACCTGCAGTTGCAACAGAACCTGACCAAACTGAGAAGGGTTCTTTGTTAGACCAAGCAATTTTACCTGTCTTTGCATCAAACGCAGTAAACTGACCTAAGTTAGTGGTGCCATCAGGTTTGCCAGTGATTACGTCAGCGCCTGCTGGTAACATATCTAAAGTCGCACCTACATAAGGTTGACCCGCAGTGTATGAAACTTCGAAGGGTTCGTAGTTCATACATAAGTGGTTACCAGAAATGTAGAATAAGCCAGTTTGTGGTGAGTAAGAAACCGGTTGTTGGTTTTTACTACCTAACGCTGCTGGACATACGCCGTCAGTTCTAACGTCTTCACCGTTTTGTTCAGTAGAGTATTTAGAAACAACTTGTGGACGACCTGTCGTCATGTCAACGTGTGAAGCCCAGTTTACTGATTTGTCGAATTTTTCAGCAACTAATAATTCACCAGTTTCACGATCTAAAGTGTAACCAAAACCATTACGGTCGAAATGCACGATAGTTTTGTGCAATTTACCTTTAACTTCTTGATCAACTAATACAGTTTCGTTGATACCGTCAAAATCCCATTCATCATGTGGAGTCATTTGGTAAACCCATTTAACAGCACCGGTGTCTGCATCACGTGCCCATAAAGACATAGACCACTTGTTGTCACCAGGACGTTGTACAGGGTTCCAGGTAGATGGGTTGCCTGATCCGTAGTAGATCAAGTTTAATTTAGGATCGTAGCTTGTCCAACCCCAAGTAGTACCACCACCGATTTTCCATTGGTCACCTTCCCAAGTTTTGATACTTGAGTTTGCGCCAACTGGAGCAACTTTGCCATTTTCCCAAGTAGTTGTTTTGCTTGGATCGATCAAAGTGTCTTTATCAGGTCCGATGCTGTAACCTTTCCAACGTAATTTACCTGTGTTGATGTCATACGCAGCCAAGAAACCACGAACACCAAATTCACCACCAGAAATACCGGTTAAAACAGTATCTTTAACAACTAAAGGTGCGTTTGTGTTGGTCATACCTAATTTAGGATCACCGTTTTGAACGCTCCATACTCTTTTACCTGTTTTTGCATCTAATGCAGTTAAAACAGTGTTAGATTGTTGTAAGAAGATTTTGCCGTCACCGTAAGCTAAACCACGGTTAACAGTGTCGCAGCACATTACAGGGATAGTAACGTCAGCGTCTTGAGTTGGAGTAAACTCCCAGATAACGGCTTGAGTTTTTTGATCAAGAGCGTAAACAGTGTTTGGGAATGGCGTGTGGATATAGATAATATCGTCAACAACCAATGGACCACCTTCGTGACCACGTAAAACACCTGTTGAAAAAGTCCATGCTGGTTGTAGATTCTTAACGTTTGTTGCGTTGATCTCATCCAATTTGCTGTAACGTGTGCCGGCGTAATCGCCACCCCAAGTTGCCCAGTTAGCTGAGTCTTTAGTTAGAGTGTCAACACCACTGTTAGCCGTTGAAATTGCAGGTGCAGCTAAAATAGCAGCTACACTGGTAGCAAGTAGCCAACTTTTTAAAGGCTTCTTCATATTATATTTCTCCTGGTATTTTGTTAATTAGACAAAATACTGATTATGATTTTTTAGACTAATATTAGTTTTTTGGCTAGTTTTGACGTCCAATAAACTTAAGAATCAATTCGAGCCAAGCCATTAGATTTAATGATTTTGACACAAAAGTCAAATTTTAATAATATTAAGGAAAGGGGGATTAGTTAGAATTGCTTAAAAATCTAATACCTTAGCTGATTTAGAGGCTAAACATTATTTTAAATAAGCTCTCTTTTAAAGCCTTCCCTGTTACAGCATAACACCTCTCCGGCCTTTTTAGTCCAAGCTGCTAAAACAAAACGTTGAGCGGGTTCGTTATCTAATACAAAATTATGTTCATTGGGTCGGTGAGTATGTCCATGAATCAGGCGTAAACAATGGTGGTTAGACATTGCTTCCTGGACGGTATCCTGGTTAACATCCATGATTTTATTTGATTTTTTTCTCTTATGAAAAAAGCTCCGTAATCGATACCAACGTGCGACCAGAAGTCGCACTATTAACGGCTTGGATAATACATTTTGTTGCCATTCCTGGGTGTGAGATTTATTCCTAAACGCCTGATAAGCCAGATCATCAGTACATAATAAATCGCCATGGGTTAGTAATGTGGGGGTCCCGTGTAAATCAATGACCTCATAATCTCCTAACAGAGTCACACCGGTATCCTGGCAAAATTGTTTACCTAGCAGGAAATCTCTATTACCCGGTTGCAAAAAAACAGCAGTCCCTGTGGACGTGAGATGTTTAAGCTGTTTACGAATTTTGTTATTAGGTGGAGTGTGGTCGTCATCACCTATCCAGACATCGAAAAGATCACCCAGAATATAAACTGCAGATGCTTTAGGTGCTCTATTGGTCAGGAACAACAAAAATCGTTGGGTAATTTCTGGTTTATCAAATCCGATATGCAAATCTGATATAAACAGAATGTCTTGCTTCATAGAGAATTTACTATCAATGGTTAAGAGATTAAACGATGAGAAAAGTAGTAAGGACAGGTAATTAACCTTACTACTTTTTATTTTAATCTTAAGGATTTATGATTTCAGCTTTATCAATAATGATGTTTTTCTTAGGTACGTCTTGATGTCCACCATGATTGCCGGTCGGTTCTTTAGCCATCGCATCTACGACATCCATGCCTTCAATGACTTCACCAAATACCGCATAACCCCAACCGCTTGCATTTTTACCTGTATGATTTAAAAATGTATTATCTTTATAGTTGATAAAAAATTGCGCAGTTGCTGAATTGGGATCATTAGTACGTGCCATGGCTAAGGTGCCACGTGTATTGGTTAAACCGTTATCAGCTTCGTTTATGATAGGCGCTTGAGTGGCTTTTTGTTTAAAACTGGTATCGAATCCACCGCCTTGAGCCATAAAGCCAGGAATGACTCTGTGGAAAATAGTGCCATCATAAAAGCCAGCTTTAACATAGGCTAAAAAATTTGCTGATGAGATAGGCGCTTTTTCAGTATTTAACTGAATAGTAATCTCACCGAGGGTAGTGATTAATTTAACTTTGGGTTGAGCTGTTGACATAGATTTTTCCGTTGCAAAAGAGAGTGTTGTGGTTAGAATTAACATCATAAAAACGATGAGTTTGCGCATTGTTAGGTCCTTTATAACTGCATAAATTGCAAATTTTAGGTGTTTTTATCTTGAAAGAGAAGTATACGCTTGGTAAATTGTAACGTTTTGTTGCCGATTAATCCTACTTTAGAAATTTATGCTAAAAATATACAACACCCTGACTCGAAAAAAAGAAGAATTCAAACCGCGTGTTGAAGGCAAAGTGGGGATGTACGTTTGTGGGATGACAGTTTATGATTATTGCCATATCGGACACGCACGGGTTATGGTGGTGTTCGACACGGTGGCCCGATATTTTCGATATCTGGATTACGATTTAACCTATGTGCGAAATATCACCGATATTGACGACAAAATTATCCAGCGGGCCAACGAAAATGGCGAAGACTTTAATCAATTGACCGAGCGATTTATTGAGGCAATGCATCAAGATGAGCGTGCTCTAGGTGTTTTGCCTCCAGATATTGAGCCTAAAGCGACTCAGTCAATCGATAGTATTGTAGAGATGATTGATGTATTAATTAAAAATGGACTTGCTTATGTTGGTAGCAATGGGGATGTATTTTATGCTGTCACTAAATTTAATAATTATGGGAAATTATCGGGTAAAAACCTGAATGATCTGCAGGCAGGTGAGCGTGTAGATGTCGATTTTGCAAAGCATAATCCTTTGGACTTTGTCTTATGGAAAATGGCAAAAGTCAACGAACCCGCCTGGGAGTCTCCGTGGGGATTAGGTCGCCCCGGTTGGCATATTGAATGTTCAGCGATGTCTACCTGCTGCTTAGGCAATCATTTTGATATTCATGGAGGAGGAATGGACTTACAGTTTCCGCATCATGAAAATGAAATTGCTCAGTCAGAAGGGGCAACAGGGGAGAGCTTTGTAAATCTCTGGATGCATAACGGCTTTGTGCGCGTGAATGAAGAAAAGATGTCTAAGTCTTTGGGTAATTTCTTTACTGTGCGAGAAGTGCTTAAACAATATAAGCCAGAAATCATTCGCTTTTTTATTCTTTCCAGTCATTATCGCAGTCCGTTAAATTATTCAGATGAGCAACTGAATGATGCTGGAGCGGCATTAAAAAGGCTTTATACCTCTTTACGAGGTGTGAACCTTGCGGAGTCTTTTGTTCATGATACATTGGTACGGGCTGATGCAGAAGATTACAAAAATGCATTTAAAAAAGCCATGGATGACGATTTCAATACACCAGTAGCATTATCTGTATTATTTGACTTGGCGAGAGAATTAAATAAAGCCAAAGAAATCGATCTAGAAGGTGCGCAAGTTTTAGCGGCTACTTTAAAAAAATTAGCGAATCTGTTGGGGTTATTACAAGATGATCCAGAAGATTTTTTAAAGAGCAGTGTGATAGACGATGATGCGCTAACTAATGAAGCAATCGAGCAAAGTATACAGGCTCGATTGGATGCAAAAAAAGCCAAGAACTGGGCATTGGCTGATAAAATTCGTGATGATTTAAAGGAACAGGGCGTTATTCTTGAAGATAGTCCCAATGGACAAACCAGTTGGCGTCGTGAGTAGTTTTTAAATAAGCTATAAATTAATGACTTGGGCTATAAAATTAAGGCCCTTGGTGCAAAAGTTGACTAACTAATTTTATTAAATAACCTGATGAGTGAAATTAAAGATAAATCTATTCAAATCTTTCTTGATGAATTGGCCAGTAAATCTGCAACTCCAGGGGGGGGCAGCGTATCGGCTTTAATGGGAGCCCAGTCAGCAGCGTTGATTAGTATGGTCTGTAATTTGACCATTGGAAAACCCAAATACGCCGAAGTTGAAAATGAGATGCAAGCCTTGTTGCAACAAGCTGAAGTTCTACGTGAAAAACTTATGGGGTTGATTAAAGCGGATATTGATGTGTTCAATGAATTAATGAATGCTTATGGCTTACCAAAAGAAACAGATATTGAAAAAGTAGCTCGTACAGAAGCTATACAGGCTGTTTTAAAGGCCGCTACAGAAATTCCTTTAGAATGTGCCCGCGCCTGTGCAAAAGCCGTGGAATTAAGTCGCTACGCGGCAGAAAAGGGTAGTTTAGGCGTGATTAGTGATGCGGGTGCCGCTGTGATGGCTGCTTATAGCGGTTTAAAAAGTGCAGCACTTAATGTTTATATTAATACCAGTAGTCTTAAAGACAGGGCGTTTGCCGAAGCCAAGTTAAAAGAATTAGATGAAATCCTAAAAGATGTTGATGTGACTGTGGAAGCTGTTTATCAATTAGTTAAAGGAAAATTGTAAATTATTTAAATTTTTTAAGAAAATAGTTGACGATAAAGGTATGTGTCGTTAGAATAGTCAGCTCTTCAAGGGTGGTTTTAAATTAACCAGCCACGCTAAAAGAGACATCGGGGTGTAGCGCAGTTTGGTAGCGCGCCTGCTTTGGGAGCAGGATGTCGGGGGTTCGAATCCCTCCACCCCGACCAGTTTAGCGCTTGTAGCTCAACCGGATAGAGCACCGGCCTTCTAAGCCGGGGGTCGCAGGTTCGAGTCCTGCCAAGCGCACCAATCAAAAGAAGTTCAATATTATCATATTATGGTGAGCGTAGCTCAGTCGGTAGAGTCCCGGATTGTGATTCCGGTTGTCGTGGGTTCGAGCCCCATCGTTCACCCCAATATAAT
>CAIOMN010000027.1 GCA_903859415.1 uncultured Methylococcaceae bacterium | reverse complement strand
TGTGCATCTGCCAAACGCTCAACGACATCAACGCGGTATAATAAATCCAGTGCTTCAAAGCGTGGATGAATCACTTCAACCAAGGGTTCAGTTGTTTTCAGGTGCTGTGCAGCCGCTCGCGCTATTTGACTCTTACCACTCCCTGCTTCACCACGGACTAATAAGGGTCGTCGTGCAGCAAAGGCAAAAATCAGGGCATCAATTTCCGGCTTGCTCCATAGGTGACCGGCAGCAGGAAAGCGGTTGCTTTGCGCTAATGTCACTTTCGTTTCTGGTATTAAATCAATAAACGGGTTAATGGTTTTCATAGTGGGTGGGGGCGATCTGGCTTAAAAAGCTGAAGGAAGTAATGACAAGAATGGCAATAAGTATGGCAATGCCTGACTGCATAAACCGACAATTTTCTCACCGGAATCGATGGCACTGCCCACCTGATTAATGGTTTCCAGTGATTGCTTGATGATGCTAATATCTGGTTTATCGTTATTAGAAAGTTCGTTTTGCGCAGTTTGAAGATGACCGTAGAGAGTTTCCTTGGTTTTAATAGAGGATAATTCAGCAATGGCTTCGTGTAATTCATTTAACAGGGGTATCAAAGGGGCAAGATCGACCGACTGTTGTTGACCTGTATTTGCAGTATTATTGTTACCTGCTTGAGCCGCAGAATGTGCCCCCGTACTAAACACAACGGTGCCTCCGGGAGCATTATTTACGGTAACTTCTGAGTTTTGCATGTTTTCGGTTCCTGATGTTTCTTTAGAGTTGCTATTCGATTGATGGAAATGATTTAATTCTTGCCAGAATTCACTGATTTCTTGCAACAAGTCCCCAACGTCCATGCCCAAAATAATTGTTGCCGCTTCACTTGAGGGAAACATGACTGGAATTTGATGTTTGTCGGCAAAAGGTCTCGCAGAGTCCTGATTAGCGTAGCCATTAACAATCAACGCTAGGCATTCTCGTTTAACGTTTTTAATTGTCCGAAGTCGTGCCGCCAGCGCTTTATCTTCATCAACAGTTAAAGGCTGTGTATCTAATGCGCCGAGACATACTTGTTGACTATTCTCAAACAAAGCGGTATAGATCGCCCGATCAAAACCCAATTGAAGATGATCCCCGTTAGCTGGCACAAGAATTTCGAATACATATTCCAAATTAGGTAATTGATTTTGCTTCGTTGGCTGTAAGCGCAATGTACCGCCAAACAATGCAGTTGCGATAATCGCGCAAATAACGTTTTCACTGCGAGGAACCTTTAGAGTTAAATTACCTTGTTCGTGCGCGGCTCTATTTACCATGCGAATTGCAGCTAAGCAATACATTGCTGAGGCAGCTTCACTGGTTTGTTTCGTGATAGAAACATCCAGCTCATCCTCTTCCAGCGCCTTTAACGCCCTGCGTACCATGTAAAACAGCTCCTGCACTTGCTGTGATACACAATCCGAAAAATAATCCACCATTTTGTCTACGGAGGCTGGAACATGCTCAGTTGGATACTCGTTTGCGAAGTCTTGTTGCATAGCTTGGAAAAAAAGCGGCGCATCTTTCAACAACTTTACAGCTAAGTTTTTATGGTGCTTATCGAGTTGATTGGCAGAAGTCATTGACAGGCGCTCTTACGGTTAATCATTCGTTTGAAATTCTAACGTAAATCTAAACCCGCGACACTAAATATTGCTTGGTTAGTAAAACCACAAACTCAGTTGTAGTTCTATTCACATTTTAAAGGCATCGATAGAATCAGAAT
>CAIOMN010000026.1 GCA_903859415.1 uncultured Methylococcaceae bacterium | reverse complement strand
GGCACTCGCGAATGGCGAGCACAAGAATATTATGATGGTTGGCGATCCTCACCAATCCATTTTTCATTTTACAGGTTCTTCACCCGACTTTATGGACAAGAAGTTTGTGAATGACTTCAATGCAACTACTTTTGTATTAAATGAAAATTACCGTTCATCAACATTAGTATTAAAAGCCGCCAACACACTTCTTCCTGAAACAACAGATACCTCAAATACGGTTAAAGCGGGTTTATTTGAAATACATGCACTTGACGATGATGACTCAGAAGCCCAATGGATAGTTGATAAAATAGAATCCCTGATTACGTCTAAACACTATGATGATATTGAAGGTGATATTTGTTACGAAAAAATAGCGGTACTTGCGCGTCATAAATATGTGTTCAATAAACTGGAAGCAAAACTAGATGAAAATAATATCCCTTGTTATTACAAGATGACGCCTGGGGCTATTAAATTTGAATCAGATTTAATGAGGCTATTTGATTTGTCCTTACGCATAAGAATTAATCCTTTAGACATATTACATAAAGAACGACTACTGACCGCGTTAAACATAAAAACCGCCAAGATAGACGACTTGAATGCCATCGCTTTAAAAGTTCAGCCTGGATTGGATAAACAACTATTAGAGCTTGCTTGTCAGTTAAACAACGATGGTAGTAACTTAAAGAAACTATTTGAACAATTTAAAAATGAAGTCACTATGGATGACGACAACGCTCGAAAGATGATCTTTGATGACATTGATGAATTACTGAAACACTGGAGTCATTACGCAAAGAAAACCGACAATAAATCGCTTCATCAATTCAAGAATGATATGGCTTTGGGAAAAACACATTCTTTAACACAACACAACGGCATCACTTTAAGTACAGTTCACACCATGAAAGGCCAAGAGTTTGATATTGTTTTTTTAATGGGTATGGATGATGAAACTTTTCCTGATTATCGGGCTGTTAATAAAGGTGGTATCGAATTAACTCAAGAAAAAAACAACTTATATGTGGCTTTTACCAGAGCCAAAAGATTTCTTTATGTAACTTGGCCGAAGCAAAGATTAATGCCTTGGGGGGATTATAAATCAAGGCGTATTTCTCAGTTTTTAAAGGTGTTTGATGACTCGACGGCGCCTCTCTAACTATACTATCGGGAGGGTCATCAAGTATTCCTAACCGCAGTTAGGTTATATCACGTGGACATTCGAACATTCCAATCAGCAGTGAGGGTATATCACGTAGACCTTCGAACACTCCTATCAGTACTGAGGGTTTATCACGTGGACCTTCGAACATTCTTATCGGCACTGAGGGTTTATCGCGTGGACCTTCGCGTATTCTTATCGGTAGTGAGCGTTTATCGCGTGGACCTTCGTGTTTTCCTATCGGTAGTCAGCCTATAACGCACGGAAAAAGCTGAATAATCGACTGTTACACCTCGTATATCGTCAGTAACATCGGGAGTATCGATCGTAACACCTCGACTATCGAGAGAAATACTTGATCATACGAGCGTTATTCGCCCTATTCCACAAAGAAAAAGCCAAATTATCGATTGGTGCACATCAAGTATCGATAGAAACACCGGTCTACCCATCGTTTCTCATCGTGCTCCGCAAGATAAACATTAACTACCGCGCGAAAAACCCTCAGTCCCCATTGGAAAAACACCAACTCCGCCAGAAATACTCAATAACGCCTCAGCATTGCCAATGTGCGCATAGTTTTACACACACTTTTATCTGCAATTCTATGCTGCTTTAGTCATAATGAGTGTTGCTGTCTAGATAAAAGATTAAATCCATCAATCATTAACGATAGACCCGTTTCGCCAATCTAACTTATCTAACTTAAATGGTACTCAACTTTTAATATTATGACTCTACGCCGATTCTCGTCCAGAACCCATCGTCTCGATCAAAGCTTTTTAGCCGAGCAACTTAAAGGTGCCAAGAGCTATCGCCGTATAGCCGGTTATTTCACCAGTTCTTTATTTGAAGTGGCTAATGAATGGCTAGAAACGATTCCTGATGTCAAAATCGTCTGTAATGTCGATATTCATCCAGATGATCTTAAAGTGGCACAGTGCAGAGAAGCCAAGATGTTGGGACGCTGGAATGCAAATTCAATTGAGGTTGAAGCCTTATTAAATCGTGCCCGTTATCAACGTTTAGATGCGTTCTTACTTAAACATGGCCAAACTATTCGGGTAGCACCGGATAGCCTTTGTGGTTTTTTGCATGGAAAAGCCGGTGTTATTGAACGGGCTGACGGTCGCAAAGTTGGCTTTATCGGCTCATTGAATGAAACCAAAAATGGTTGGCAACAGCATTATGAAATCTTGTGGGAAGATGATTCTGCAGAAGGTGTCGCTTGGATAGAAGCAGAATTTGATTATCTTTGGAATGCGGCTAAACCCTTACCCGAAGCTATTTGCAAAGAAGTCCGTCGGCGAAGTCATCGTCACGAAGTGACTTTAGAACAGGTAGCGGATGATGATAATCTGGCACCCGCTGCGTTAATTGAGTCACCTTTATACCGTGAAGGTTTATCACTACAACCGTGGCAACAAAGTTTTATCACAGAATGTTTAAAACATTACCAAAATTACGGTGTAGTCCGACTGTTACTGGCTGATGAAGTCGGTTTGGGTAAAACCTTATCGCTGGCAACCGCCGCTCTGGCGTTATGTTTACTCACTGAAAAAGAAAAGCGTCGTCGTAAACCGATTATTATTTTTGCACCGGCAACACTTTGTGAACAATGGCAAACCGAGTTAATCGATAAATTGGGTATTCCCATTGCTCGTTGGCAAACGACCAAAAAAGTCTGGCTGGATGTCAGCGAACGGACTATTTCTGCCTGTGGAGCGGAGCATATTTCGGTCTGTCCACTACGCATCGGCATCGTATCTACTGGCTTGATGATGCGTGACTCTACCGAAAAACAACATTTACTCGGTTTAAATTATAGTTTGGTTATCCTGGATGAGGCGCATAAAGCCCGAACTAAACAAGGCTTTGGCAAAAATGCGGGTGAACCAAATGAGTTACTGGCCTTCATAATGGCTATTGCCGCCCGCTCTGACCATGTTTTATTGGGTACCGCCACCCCCATTCAAACAAGCACTGAAGACTTATGGGACTTGGTGCGTGTCTTGCATCAAGGTAAAGGTAACTTTGTTTTAGGCAATAATTTTGCTCGCTGGCATAAACCCGATGAAGTTTTACCGCTCATATCCGGGGAAGAAGACGTCACCGATTTAAACATCGCATGGGAATTATTACGCTCGCCTTTACCACCTGTTAATTCCACTCAAGATAACCCCGTTCGGCGTTTATACAGTGCAATAAGACAGGACTTAAATCTGGAGTCTAAACCATCGGAGTCCTATCGACTCACTGATTTAGATACGGGTACTCGACAAGATTTTGAAATGGAATTAGAACGAAAAGTCGCTAATGCCCCGTTCTTTCAACGTGAAAATCCTTTCGTTCGTCATGTTGTCTTACGCAAACGCACAACGCTTGAAGAATCAGGATTGCTTAAACCCGTGGGGGTTAATGTGCATCCTGACCCTAATCGAGTTACTGATATTCATGGGTTTAATGCCTTGTTTGAACACTTGGCATTAAGAACCGACTCAAACTTTAGGGATGCTTATAATGAGGCAATAGCGTTCGGCAAGGTCTTAGGTAAACGCGGCGGCTTTATGAAAAATCTGATGCAACAACGTATTTGTTCCAGCATCGTCGCAGGTATTAATACTGCCAGTTCCTTACTCGAAGGCCGCACTTTACAAGAAGAAAACGATGAGATGGAAGCCGATATTGCTTTGCAAACGGATGAAGAACGTGCCGTTTTAGAACTGTTATTACATCGACTGAAAGCCTGTAAGGGTGATCCAAAATATGATGCTATCTTGCACTATCTGACAGTTGAAAATTGGCTTGAATACGGATGTATTATTTTCAGTCAATATTATGATACCGCGCGTTGGATTGCCGATTCTCTCGCAGAACATTTCCCTGATGAAGCAATCGGCTTATATGCCGGTGCGGGCAGAAGCCGTTTATATCAACAAGGCGATAGTGTCGGCATTTTAAGAGATACCCTTAAGCAGATGGTTGCTGAACATAAGATTCGCATCATGGTTGCAACCGATGCCGCGTGTGAAGGTTTAAACTTACAAACCTTGGGTACTTTAATCAACGTGGATTTACCTTGGAATCCCACGAAACTGGAACAACGCATTGGTCGAATTAAGCGCTTTGGACAGTTACGTGATTATGTGGATATGCTGAATTTAGTCAATGAAAAAACTGTTGATGAAAAAGTGTATGACCGCTTATCAGAACGGATGCATGATAAATTTAACCTGTTTGGTTCTTTGCCCGATACGATTAAAGATGAATGGATTGAGCATATTGAAACCCTGGATGAACAAATGGATCAATATATCGATGCACAAAAACGGGCCACCGGATTTGATTTGCGTTACAACTCTCATTTATCGGCGTCGTATAAAGACTGGCGCGATTGTTTTAATGTCTTATCCCAACGCGATTTTGGAACCTTGATGCGAGAAGCTTGGGGAAAGTGAAAAACAGGTATAATCAGATAATACAATCAGTTATTTTTTAACCCACCACCCCAATTGATTCATGAAAGTCCTGGTCTACAACGAGCTTAATCCCAAAACCATTCCCGGCTTCGCCAAATTAAAAAGCTATCTGGAAGCCGATGACTTTAAATCGGCAGAGGTTAAAAAAGTCGGCGATAATTTGTACCGGGCACGTCTAAATCAACGTGACCGTTTATTGTTCTCGATTTATCGTCATCAAGAACAACACTACGCTCTGCTACTGGAGTTTATCAAAAACCATGCTTACCAGGACTCGCGTTTTTTACGTCAGTTTGACAGCATTGATGAAGATAAAATCCCTGTCATATCCCCGCCAGATGAAACGACAGGTAAAGCACTGGTTTATCTTAATACCGCTCACAATTCTTTTAACCTGCTGGATAAAATCATCTCGTTTGATGATCGGCAGCAGTCGATTTATGACTTACACCCGCCGCTGATTGTGATTGGTTCAGCAGGCAGTGGTAAAACCGCCCTGACCCTGGAAAAAATGAAACAAGCCGTGGGCGATGTCCTGTATGTTACCCAGTCACCTTATCTGGTTAAAAACTCCCGTGACTTGTATTACGCCAACCATTACGAGAACCCGGAACAGCAGATTGATTTTTTATCGTTTCAAGAGTTTCTGGAGAGTATTCAGGTGCCCCCCGGTAAACCGGTTACTTTTCAAGCTTTTCAGCAATGGTTCAGCCGCCATAGTCAAGGCAAACTGAAAGATGCGCATAAACTGTTTGAAGAGTTTAGAGGGGTCATCACCGGCCCCGCCACCGATAAAAGCTGGTTAAGCCGTGCTGATTATCTGGCGCTGGGCATCAAGGAATCCATCTTTCTGGCCGAAGAACGAGTCTCTGTCTACGATGTCTTTGAAAAATACTTAGCTTTCTTACAAGAGCAACATTTTTACGACAGCAACATCGTCAGTCACCAGTATTTACAACTCAGTCAACCCCGTTACGATTTTATTATCGTCGATGAAGTACAGGATTTAACCAATATCCAGTTGTATCTGATTATCAAATCATTGCATCAGGCGCAAGATTTTATCTTGTGTGGTGATTCAAATCAGATTGTCCATCCCAATTTCTTTTCCTGGTCGAAAGTAAAGAGCCTGTTTTATCGGCAGAGCGATATTCAAACTTCTGATGAATTGATCCGAATCCTGAATACCAATTACCGTAATTCGCCGCAAGTTACCGAAATTGCCAATAAGATTTTAAAGATTAAGAACCAGCGTTTCGGCTCCATCGATAAAGAAAGCCACTATCTGGTAGAAAGTAATGGTCACAATCAAGGTGAAGTACTGTTTTTACAAGACACGGACACCATTCGTCAAGAGCTGGACAGCAAAACCAAAGCCTCTACGCTATTTGCGGTCATCGTTATGACGGTCGATCAAAAACCGGCGGCGCAGCAACATTTTAGTACGCCCCTGGTCTTTACTATTCAGGAAGCCAAAGGTCTGGAATATGAGAATATTATTCTCTATAACTTCTTAAGCCAGGAAGAAACCCGTTACCGGGAAATCACTAAGGGTGTCAGTGCGGCAGACTTAGAGCTGGATATTAAATATGCCCGAGGCAAAGATAAAACCGATAAGTCACTGGAAGTTTATAAGTTTTATGTTAATGCCTTGTATGTTGCCATCACCCGTGCAGTTAAAAATCTATATTGGATTGAGAGCAGCCTTAAGCAACCCTTACTCGATCTATTGGGCTTACGTGATGCTCAAGCCAGTTTACAACTCGCTGCTCAAAACTCCAGTCTTGATGCCTGGCGTCAAGAAGCGCATAAACTGGAACTGCAAGGCAAACAGGAACAGGCTGACCGGATTCGCAGCGAAATCCTTAAACAAAAAACACCTAACTGGGAAGTTATTACCCCATTAACACTGATCGAGCTTAAGCGAAAAGCCTTTGAAGGCAATGATAAAAACGCTAAAATGACCTTGTTTGAATACGGCTTGGTGTATGAAGACCGCGACATCATCAATAGCTTACTGAAAGCCGATTTTAAAGCCGCCAAACAGCCAGACAAAGGCTTGCAATTGCTACAACAAAAGCACTACATCAATTACAGTTTTAAAAAACCGGATGCTGTGCTTAAACAGGTTAACGAATATGGTCCCGATTTTCGGAACATCTTTAATCAAACGCCGTTAATGGTCGCGACCTGGATGAGCAATACCGATGTTATCAAGATCCTGTTTGAACGGGGAGCTAACACCGAAAAAGTTGATGGTAACGGGCTAACCGCTTTTCAAATCGCCTTGGCCCAAGCTGATCGCAGTGATGTTTACGCTAAAAAGAAACTACCTGATATCTACGAACAGCTGGAACCCACCAGTATGAGTATTCAAGTGGATGGTCGCTTAATCAAACTCGATAAAAATAGTATGGAGTTTTTTATGCTAAACCTGATGATTTCTCTATTTTACCGGGTTATGCCTAAAAAATTGACTTATCGAGTTGAGGGCTTTTCAACCCAGGATTTTATCGACGCGGTACAACATATTCCCGATAGCGTTCTGCCAGAGCGTCGTAAACAGCGGGCCTATCTCTCCAGCATCCTGTCTAAAAATGAAATCAACAAAGATGCCAAAAATAACCGCAAGCTATTCTATCGAGTGATACGCGGCGCATATATTTTTAATCCCAGACTCGCGCTCAAAGTGGATGATGAATGGGTTAATATTTACGACTTGTTATCCATTGATCGCCTGGCACCTCAATACAAAGAGAAGCAATCCTGGTGGTATGGTAATTACAACGAGCATGCCGAGAAGAAAATGGCTGTTTGCAAAGCCTTATTAAAACAGTTGATTGCAAGTAACAGAGAGCAGCCTGATGAAACAGGCTTGGGCTAAATAAATTTTCAGACCATTTTCAAGTTCAATTTGTGTTATTCTACTCGGCTAAATTTTATTCTATAAATTCTCATATCACTTTATGCGAACACGCGTTAAAATTTGCGGTTTTACTCGCGCTGAAGATGCAGTTTATGCCTCTCAATTGGGTGTAGATGCCATTGGTCTGGTGTTTTATCCACCCAGTCCACGGCATGTTGACATTGACCAGGCGATTGCTATTGTAAATGCACTGCCCGCGTTTACCTCGGTAGTTGCCTTATTTGTCGATGAGCAGGAAGTGCGTATACGTGAGATTTTGGCACGGGTGCCATTTTTAAAAGGTTTCTCAATACGTGTTGCCATCTATGCTGCTGCTCAGGCTTTAATAGTTTATTTGCAAGTATATACTGCTTTCATGAAAACGAACTCAGCTAACTTATAAGGCGGATATCGTCTGTTTCCACTCTACAGACTGCGTTGAACGCATTATTACGAACATCGAAATGCCAACGGATTTATCAAAAATGGATTGGCACATTTTAACGTAAAAATGTCGGACATGAAAAGATGTGCCCGACAGTGCTATCCAACCCCCCAGAATTCTGGTAAAAAGTTATTTGTTGCAGTCTTTGTTTTGATGAAGCTCATCTGAGCTATTCATTTCATCTTGCCTATTAAATCCTTTTGGAAAAATAGTACTTCCTTTAGTGTATCTGGCATTTTTAAATATAACATCATCTAAGCTAGAACCAGATAAATTCGCCCCGGATAAATCGACATCTCTTAAGTCAGCTTCAGTAAAGTTAATATTTACTAGGGTCGCTCCCTGAAGGTTAGAAAATTGGAGATTTACTTTAGTTAAATCCATCCCGCTAAGATCAAGTTCACTTAACTGCGCCCATCTCAAATCTGGATGTCTATTATAATCACGATCAATCTTAATAAGTGCATCTAAAGCAGCCAATTTTAGAGGATCGCTTCGACAAGGATCTCTAATTATTATTTGAAATTGCGCTCTTTGAGTAATATCCAAGAATTCCTTTTGTTGCATGATTTGCTCTCGAAGCAATACAACGGTAGCAAATGTGGCTAAGCAAGATAACAGCGAAATAACATGTATAGAAGTTAATATCCGACATATCCTATATGATGTGCTTTGGAGCCGGTATAACAAACGAATTAATATTGTTCCCACAAAATTCCTCATATGCCTTTGTGTTTACTGTTACTGGTTTGGACACGCCCTATTCAGCTCCTCTCTTGAGGCTTTTGCGTCGTCTTCTGTTCTCACTGCATATCCAACATCGGCAACGTAATTATCTACTGTATTTGAATAATACTTGAGAAAACCACATATTGCCTTGCTTCCATATTTTATTCGTTTATTGGTTGTGTATATAAAAAGATCTCTAACTAGCTTATATCTTCTAGTATTTATTTCTTCTAAGCGTGGCTCCAGTCCATTTATTTTAATTGGAATCAAATCAGGGTTGTTGTAAATATATGAAAATCCAAGCACACCAACGGCATTTCTATTTTTTGAGATCATATCTGCCACCATAAAATCATCTTCAGTTGTTGTTGTGGCATTACAAACCAATTCTTGCTTCCATTTTATTATTTGATCTCTTCTTTCTTTCTCATCCGTTGATAATTGTTTTTGATACATTTTTTCAACTAAGAACTCCAAAGTTCCACTCTTGAGTGTTGGAAAGTATTTTTCAAGGTTTTCGGCAGCAAGTTTTTCGGTAAGAGGTTCAATCAGATTATTGTCACGCAGATTTGAATTCTCATACAGTTCTTTCCAGTCAATATAATGATTGAGCAAGAGAGGCAAGTCTTCATTAATATCAAGACTTATGTCTGGATAGCTTTTAAAAAACGGGTTGTTTTTATTGATAAATATCCCCACTGCATCCACGGCGACATGAAGCTTTATCAATTTTTTATCGCTATTGTTACCTCCATTTAAGTTCGCCTCCTGTTCATCCGGTTCCTTGCTTGCGTTTGCCATATCAAACTGCCCTCCACAAAGTTTTTCAATTCCATCCAACGTTCCCGTACTCCTGATTTTTATG
>CAIOMN010000025.1 GCA_903859415.1 uncultured Methylococcaceae bacterium | reverse complement strand
AATCCAGGCCATACTCATTAAGCCACTTTCAATGGGTATCCGACAGAGAAAGTCCAGAATCTCCTGCTTGTCAGAAGCATGCAGTATTTGTTCATTGATATTCGCCATATCTCTGTATACATGACTGAGTTTTTTTGAACGCTTTTCAGCTAGCTTTCTTTCGGTAATGTCTTCGATGGTAACAATCATGTAATCAGCTTCACCAGTCGGTTTTCTTACGCAATTAATCCCAATATTGGTAATTATGATCTGACCATCTTTACGTATGTAACGTTTTTGAAAGGTGCTGTGGTTTAATTTACCGCTTAACAACTCATTATGAATTTTAAGATTAAAATCTGTATCTTCAGGGAAAGTGATGTCTGGCCATGAGATGTTGGAAAGCTCTTCTCTCGAATAGCCCAGTATCTCGCAGAGTCGATCGTTAAATTTTATCCATCGTTTGGTTTCAGGAGAAGCAATCGACATACCGATAAAGGGCAGCTCATAAAATTGTTGTAATATTTGATCAGACCTGGCTTGTTCTGCCACGAAGGCAAGTTGCTGTAGTTGCTTTTGTTGGCGTAAAAAATAAAACAATACGATCATTACTCCAGCGATGGCAACGCATAAAATACCTATGATCCAACCAAAAACCGCCCACATCGAAGAAAACACTTCTCTCTGATCAACTTTAGTGACCAATCGCCATTGTGCGCCTGGTATAGGAGAGAACTTAGCGAATACTTCAATGCCACGATAGTCAAAGCCCTTTATTGACCCTAATTGATTAGAATGGAGTGCAGCGGCGGCAGGTAGCGATAAATCGCTAAAAGGGCGCCTAAGGTTTAAGGCGGCGTCTTTAGAATATCGCAAATTATTGAGATAAAGAACATTGTCTCCGTCCTGTCTAATTAATAAGCTCTCAGCACTGGCACTTGGAACGGGCCAGGTTTCAATTATTGGGTAAAATACACTTTTAGGGTCGACACGCAATATAAATACTGCAATAACATGCTCATCAGATCCTGAACCAACAAGAACAGGCACGATCCAATCGATGTGAATATGTCTATTTTCTTCTCGATACAAATCGGTATTTCTAATTTTCCTTTCGGTAATTACCTGAGGTAACAAAGCCTGAACAGCATCCGAAACATCGGTGTTGTAACCCGTACTCAGTAACACATTTCCTGGGGTATCCACCAATAGAATACTCTCATAACCATAAGCATTTTGAAGTGACTCAAGATGCTTTTTCAGAACAGTCTTTTGAAGAGAGTCGCTTTTATGCTGAACAAATTGTTGAATACTCTGAGTCAGAATAACTGAATCTTTTAAGAGTTTACCATCGCCCTCTCTTTCATTGAGCCAGGCCGCTATTTGATTCGTCTTAAGTTTGAGAATACTTTCAAGGTTGTTGTAGGTTTTCTGTTCAATGGCAGGAATTTGTATAACAAGGTAAGCAATGCTAATTAACGGCAAGATGAGTAGCAGTAACAATATTGGGTAGAGAATAGAGTTTTTTTTCATTAAGTTAGTTACTTTAGATACTTTGTTCAGCTATATAAAAGATCATGAAGGCACGGCATCGCCCCGGCAAATGAAAGTTTTTCATATATCACAAAAAAAAGATAATGAATGCAAATCGACGAACTTTCATAGAAGTAAACTGCTCTTGATTAATAGTATAATTATCTACGTTATATTAGAAATTTTTCTATTTTTTTGTAACAGAATGTAATAAATAAGCAAATTGTTACATTCTGTTACAAATTTAATCAGTGATATTCTGGCGGTTCATTTATTATTTGAATTTATTAATTCAATTTGGGAGTATTGTGCCCTTTCCATGCACAGTCCATTGTTTCGGGAATTTTTAGTCACTGACTTAGTTGTTAAACTTATTTTCGATTTCATCTGTGAGTTGATAGTAAAGTTAAATAGAACTTGAAAATAATCCTTACTAAATTATGAATAAAAAGCATATCCAATCTATTGACTTATTGAGAAATCAGTTGCTTAACGAGAATATTCTGTGGGTCGGTATCATTTTTATACCCGGTATCATTATTTCTCTTTCCAGAGTGTTTGTCATTGGTTGGAAACCTGTCATGGGTGTCCAACTCATGCTTTTCGCCATCAATTGGTTGCTTTGGCTGGGGCGCCGGCGTCTGACTTATAGGACCCGTGTGCTGGTGTTATTGGCTTTGATGTGGATTGCATCCATCGCGGGATTAATGCAGTTGGGTCCGGTTGGCTTGAGTGGTGTATTTACAGTGTCATTTTCATTGATTGCCGTGCTATTTTTAGGAGGGAGATTCGCTTGGTGGCTCATCGCTTGTAATGTTTTTTCCTTAATACTGGTAGGGATTGCCGCGAGTCTGCATTGGCTGGACTTTAACATTAATTACTCCGTTTATGCGTATCATCCCATTACCTGGATACATACCATTTGGACATTTTCTGCTTATTCTATGGTCTTTGCCTTGTTTGGTTGGCGATTAATTGAATGGTTAACCGAACGTGAGCTGACCTTAACTCAATCATCAGAGCTGCTTAGAGAGAATGAGCAGCACTTTCGCACACTCGCCAACGGGGGAAGTGCCCTGATCTGGACTGCAGACGTTGACAAGCTGTGCACCTATTTTAACGAACCCTGGCTTAAGTTTACTGGACGAACGATGGAACAGGAGTATGGAAATGGTTGGGCTGAAGGCGTACATCCAGAGGATTTTGATAACTGTCTAAACATCTATGTCACTGCTTTTGATAAGCGCGAAGCGTTTAGCATGGAATATCGCTTACGCCATGCCGATGGTTCCTATCGTTGGATTAAGGATGATGGTACTCCTCGTTACGACAGTTATGGCAATTTTCTGGGTTATATCGGCTTTTGTTATGACATCACTCCGGAAAAAGAGCTGAGAGACAAGCTTAGCAAATTGTCTCTGTCCGTGGATCAAAGCTCTAGCAGTGTAATGATCACTAATCTTGATGCAGAAATTGAATATGTCAATCAGCGTTTTACTGAAACAACCGGTTATACTCTAGAAGAAGTATTAGGGAAAAATCCTAGGATTCTGAAATCAGGGCTAACTCCAAAATCAGTTTATGACGAATTGTGGCAAAAGTTGTCTCGAGGGGAAACTTGGGAGGGCGAGCTTATTGATCAGGCTAAAGACGGTCAACATTTCATAGATCTGACCAAAATTTATCCACTCCGCGATGTCAAAGGGTGCATCACTCATTACGTTTCAATCAAGGAAGATATTACCAAAAAGAAGCGTGAAGCAGAAGAACTGCTTGCCTATCGAAATCATCTCGAACAATTAGTTGCTGAGCGCACTGATGAACATGAACAAATATTGAAGCAGCTAAAAGTTGGCGAAGAACGCTTAAGCTATGCCCTCGATGCTACTAATGATGGGATTTGGGACTGGGATATTATCTCTAATCAATGTTACATCAATGGCGCTTATTTAAAAATGTTGGGTTATGAGTTAGATGAGTTTCCGAATGACGCAAAGAGTTTATGGCTGGATTTTCTTCATCCTGATGATACAGAAAGTGTGTTAGCTAAAACACAGCGTATCCTGGAAAATAATGAGGGTGATCAAAGTGATGAAGTTGAATTTCGGATGCGAGCCAAGGATGGTAGCTACAAATGGATTTTAAGTCGTAGAAAGGTCGTTAAGCGAGATGAAAATGGAAATGCAGTGCGTGCGATAGGTACTCATACCGATTTGACAGCACGCAAACAGTTTGAAATTCAATTAAACGAAGCCAAAGAAGCGGCCGAAATGGCCAGCCGTGCAAAAAGTAATTTCCTGGCTAATATGAGTCACGAGATTCGGACTCCCATGAACGCTATTCTCGGTTTTAGCCATTCGTTGATACTCGATTTGACAGAGCCTACTCAACAGGACAAGCTTAAAAAGATAAGTCTTTCAGCGAGACATTTGCTGGAGATCATTAATAATATTCTTGACTTATCCAAGATTGAGGCCGATCAGCTTCAACTAGAAGCAATTCCTTTTAATGTAGTTTCTCTGGTCAATCAGGTGCATAGCATGATGATTGATCGTTTTCAAGAAAAGAGTGTGACACTATTAGAAAATATCGATCCTCGTCTGGAAACGGGGCTACTGATTGGCGATTCTTTGCGTATTAGTCAGATGCTGATCAATTACCTTGGTAATGCATTTAAATTTACTGAGCATGGATGGGTAGCCTTGCGAGTTAAACTGGAAGCTGAGCAGGGAGATGCGGTCACACTCCGATTTGAAGTGCAGGATACCGGTATTGGTATCACCGAGGCACAACAGGTTCGTTTATTCGAGAGCTTCGAACAGGCCGAAGCTTCAACCACACGTAAATACGGAGGTACCGGGTTGGGCCTGTCCATTAATCGCCGCCTGGCATTTCTTATGGGGGGGACTACGGGTGTGGTAAGTCGTTACGGTCAAGGTAGTACATTCTGGTTTACTGTTTGTTTGAAACGCAGCGAAGAACTTCAGCAGGAAGTCTTTGATAAGCCTGACGCGAAAATCCGTAGTGGCGCACGTATTTTGCTGGTGGAAGACAATGAAATCAACCAGGAAGTCGCGTGCATGTTGCTGGAAACTAAAGGCTTGTCGGTGGAGATAGCAAATCATGGTGGTGAAGCCATCAACTTGGTTAAAGCCAAAAACTTCGACTTGATTCTGATGGACATACAGATGCCCGTGATGGATGGTTTGGAGGCGACCCGCCATATCAGACAGCTTGATTGTGGCAAGTCCATCCCCATTCTTGCTATGACCGCCAATGCCTTCGAAGATGATCAGAGAAACTGCATGGATGCCGGTATGAACGGATTTTTAGCCAAGCCGATCGAGCCAGACGTTTTATATCGAGAGTTAGCTCGCTGGATTCCTCAAGAGGATGAGGCAAGCATACCGACTGCAAAATCTCCAGAAGCACTATCTGTTGAAACCCAAAGCGGTGTCAGTCGCATGATTGATCAAACAATTGGACTGAAATTTCTGGCGGGGAACCGGGTTAACTATCGCCAGATGCTAACCCTGTTTAGTGAAATTCACAGGGAAGACGCCGACAAAATATTAGGCGCACTGGATACTGATAACCGAGTCAGTGCAGAGCGCATCGCCCATTCTCTGAAAAGTCTTTCCGCTACCTTAGGAATCGCACCTTTACAAAGACTCGCTAGTACGCTTGAATATAAGCTTCATAATGGTGTTTCTACCAACGAATTGCGCGATGAAATTACTTTGCTAGGAGAACTGCTGTCGGCGGTGATTATCGAAATAAATTCTTTGCATCAAGAGCTTGATTTGTAGTACTTAGAAAAACTTCAGTTATAAAGGGAAAAAGATAGAATTGCAGTACAATAGGCATGAAATTTCCTATTGGAACCACTAACCACTTCTATCAAATGGGGAAACAACGCGATTGCGTTAAGTAATGAACAAGAGAATTCTGATTGTTGACGATGATGAGCTACTGTGTAATTTATTGTCTAGCTACTTAGAAGAGCAGGGCTTTGAAACTTTGGTGGCTACTGATGCCACTGAAATGCAAAAGCTACGAGAGCGCTTTCACTGTCACCTTTTAGTGCTGGATGTCGTCATGCAAGGGGAAGATGGTTTATCTATTTGCCAAAGATTGCGTGCTGAAGGCGATAAGATTCCCATCGTGATACTTTCTGGTAGGGACGAAACAGTGGATCGAATTATAGGGCTGGAATTTGGAGCGGACGATTATGTCACAAAACCTGTTGAACCTCGTGAGCTCGTTGCTCGTATCAAGGCGGTTTTACGTCGAACTTCAGAACAAAGTTTACAGGCATACGATACCAAGCCAGTTAAGTTTACATTTGGGGACTTCGTTCTAGATGGACTTTCTCGGAGATTGTTGCGCAATGGAGAGATTGTGCCGCTTACTTCCGATGAGTTTACGCTACTTATGATTCTGACGAGTATGGAGGGTAAAACACTATCACGAACTCAATTAGCTATTATGCTTAAAGGAGCTGATCAAAAAATTGATCAACGCAATATTGATATGTTGGTGTCACGAGTTCGTAAACGTATTGATGATGGCTCGTCTCAACCTGAATACCTTCGAACGGTTAGAGGCGTTGGGTATGTTTTTATAAATGCCTAACTTGACCGTTACGTTACTCAAATAGTAGGAGTAGTTTTTCCACGAGTTTCGCGGCTTTAAAACGACTCCTACTTTTTATCTATCAGTGTTTTCCAGACGGATTAACTGATGGATGGCTTTGTAAAACCTAACTTTCAGTGAATTTGTTATTAAACTCTTAACAATGCTTTTTGCATTCTTTCTGATAATTGCTCTTCTACAAATTGTGGTTCGTTGGGTGGATAAAGTTCAACCTCATCCAGTTCGAAGCCATAGTCTTTTCCCAGTGCAATCAGCTCTCTTATTTTTTGAACAGCTAAGAGTTTTTCCTTTAATTCAGGGTCTGTTTTAGCATGATCAGAAAAAGCCTTTATTTGCGCAATTGACATAATGTTTACTCCTGTTGGTTAAAAAAGGCCCGGTATATCCGAAGCCGTTGATGAAAATTAATTAGACTCTATAGGGGGTACTGACCCAGTCCTTGAGTATCGCGATATCCCGTTCAGGCAAATAGGAGTATTCACCCGTAATATCTTTATAAACCGCCAGGCCGGTTTGTACGGGGATTAATTCTCCTTTAACCATATAAAAAAACCAGGCAAAGGGATAGCCGACCTGTCGATCAAAACGGGTTAACAAATTACTGAGTGAGACGCCTTTTTTTCCACTGATATCATCAAATTGGGGCACGTGTTTTTGTTGGGTGTAGCTGATTTCAATATTAATGATTTGCTCACCAAAGCGTCCAGTATTTCTAAAGGGTCTGATGATCCAATCCTCTGAGAATATAGCTTTCTGATTGGCGCTACTTCTGTTCCAGTCATCCATAAAACGTTGTACGGGATGTTCTTCTGGATGATATTTATTGATTTCGCTCATAAAAATCTCAACATCGGTCTTACGACGATAAGAATAACGAGCCGCTCCAATGCAAAAAGCTTCGATACATTCTGGGTATAATGGATCGATAAACTCTTCTAAATCTTCGGGCAAACGACTCTCACTCACCAGGAACCGATCAGAGGCTTCGTGGGTTTTATCAATATCAATTTGTATAAATTGTTCAGCCTTACTGCCTGTCTCGACAACAAAATGCAAAGTATTACCCGTTTGCCGGGTAGCAATCAGCTTTTTATCACGGGCGTGATCAATTAAGGTTTGCAGATCTCTACCGCATTCGATATACGTTCTTTCAGTCCATTCGACAAGGTCATCAGCAACCCGATGTCCATCTTTATCGACAATGCCGCCTAAGCGATACCACTCCCTACCGGTTTTAGCTAATCGAATCGGATAGTCAGTGTTTAGGGCCTGCAGCTTGGATAGTAATAGTTCATGGTTCGGATTGGGTAAAGTTTGCTTACACAGTTTTGTAAGGTCTTGTCCATTCAGTTTAAAAGGTTGTTTAGCCATTAGCTGCATCCTATTATTCGTTTGCCTCTGCAGAAGGGGGGGTATTGCTTAAGCGTGCTTCTACTGCAGCTCTTACATCGGCTTCTGGATCATCAAGCAGACAGGTTAATGTTTCTAGTGGAACGCGCTGAACAGCGATATACCGAACAACCCAATCTGGGTCATTTAATAAAGTAACGGCATTTTCCGGACTCATTCTTTCCGCTATAAGTCGTCTGACTTCAGGGGCGTCATCGTGTACCATTAACCCTAAACTAACTTCAGGTAAACGTTCGGCAACCACTTTTCTGACTTCTGAATCTTTATCACGTATGAGCCGAAACAATCGACCTTGTGGTAGACGCCGGGCAACGGTTAACCGGACTATGTAGTCAGGGTCATTAGCCAGTGTTTCCAGTTCTTCGGTCGGAATGCGATCAGCGACTGTCATACGTACTTCACGATCAGGGTCATTAATTAAAGCAGATAATTGTGCAGGTGGTAAGCGATAGGCAACCGCACGTCTAACCACTTCATCGTCGTCATGTATGAGTTGGGTTAATGATTTCTGTGGCGCATACCGGACTGCAATGGCTCGTCTTTCCCAAAATTTGTCATTAAGGTAGTGTTCGGCATAGCCGGGATTAATCCGGAAAAAGCGATCAATCTGACGACCGCTTTCAGCCGTTACACACGTATCTCCAGGCATACAGCGACCCATTAAGAGTGTTTTTCCACGAAACGGGCAAAAACTACAATCAGCTACCGGTACGCTAACAGGTTTTTCATTACCAGACATACGGTGTTCCTTTTTAATCAGGATAGACTTCAGCAACGACAACACCCGTTGCATTATCATAATCTTGGGTCAGGCACAGGCAATGCTCCCGACCATCGATCAAGTAGAGATTAAATTCAGCGTTCTCAAGAATCGGCGTGTTATTAGGCAGGTCATCATCCATACAGTAAGTAAAGTGTATGGGTTTGTATTCCTGTCTAAGTTTGGACACCGTTTCATCACTAAGACCCAAGGTTTTAATAGAATCTACAATGGCGTTTAGTTGATCTTTGCTAATCATCCCGTGGCCTCCTCTTCTCGCTCAAATCTGAAGCGTTGGTTTGCATCAATTCCCATGACTTTAGCGAGCCAAGGGGGAGGCGTGCCAGCAATCACTGTTTGTAACTGTTGAATGACATCAACAATACTTTCGATGCTTGAAAGCTTTAAAGGGTGTATGCCTATTTTGACAATCTTTGCTGCTGCAGGCCCACCGACAGAAGCAATATAAAGCACCTGACAATCTTTAATGAGTTCTGCTCTGTAGGTGTTTTTATCTTCTATCTCTGGGTGATTCGCTTCATCAGGTGTACGAATACCGATTAACTGCGCATCAGTTGCAGAAACCTGGTAGATCATAAATTGATTGCAGTTTCCAAAATGTCCGTCCACATGAAAATTATCATTACTGGCAAAAGCAATACGAATAGATCCAGGTAGATCACCTTCCTGGTAATCCTGAATAGTGGGTATAACGGGTTCACCCGTTTCTACATCTGTTTTAAGAATGTGTATCGCTTGACTGAGTAATGAATCATCAATTGTTGAAAGGCTGCTAACTTGCGCGTTTTTAAAAGTGTTTAGGGTGATGCCGGCAATTTTATTTTCGGTTAAAGGTAGACCGAGATTGTCGGATAATACGTTAAATAAGCTTTTGGCATCGGTATCGGGCAAAACGCGAGCGGCTAGCCCGATACGTAAAGCCAGTTCTCTTGTTATCGTGTCCTGGCTGCTCATGACGGTTATGCCTCTAATGGAAGTATGCAATTATCAATTGGACATACTTTGACGCATTGAGGCACATCAAAATCACCTTCACATTCAGTACAGGTTTTTTTGTCTATTTCAAAAACAATTTTACCTTCAGTGATAGAGTTAGTGGGACAGACGGGTTCACAGTCACCACATGAAATACAATCTGCTGCAACTATATATAAAGACATGCTTATTCTCCTGAATCTAAACGTTTTGCGCGTAAAGTGACGGGGAAATCGGGTTGTCCATCAATGGGTTCAAAATAATACTTTGATCCATCACTGAGTAAAACTTCTCCACCCCATTTTTCAGGGGTATCAAACTCAACCGTTTCCGCTACTTCTTCCAAATCTTTTTTGGGTACATAGAAGACTAACTTGCCTTCAGCATTTTTCTTTAACATGACACTAGGCATAGACTTCTCCGTTAGGGGTTTTTTAACCGCCCCTGCCCACCTTAATAATAAGGAGGGCAGGGAGGTGTTTTAACGAATTAAATCGTAGTTGTAGTCTGTTGTACCCATACCTTTGGTTTCTTTATCCAATTGTTCCAGGATGGCATTAACCAGGGTAGTCAGCATATAGATAGCGCCTTCGTAACCCAGTGTAGTCATTCTGTGCAAGTGGTGTCTGTCAAAGATGGGGAAGCCAATGCGAATCAATGGCACTTCAAATGCTTCACCTTTATAGAAAGTATCACGTTGGATGAACTTGCCATAAGAGTTACCGATCATGAAGTCAGGTTTGTTAGTGAACACTAATGAACGGAAATGCCATAAGTCTTTGCCAGTATGAACCACAGTGTTTTGGCCATAAGGCGAGTCTTTTAACAGCTTGTCCATCGCTTTTGCCCAACGTTTGTTTGCATGGTTACATAAAACATCAGCTGGTTCTGCACCCATTTCTAATAGGAATTTAGTCATCCCCATGACAAAGTCAGCATCGCCATACAACGAGAACTTTTTACCGTGCATCCAGGTATGAGAGTCCGTCATCATGTCAACTAAACGGCCACGTTCTAATTCTAATGAAGCGGGGATGGGTTTGCCGGTTAATTCAGAGACTTTCATCAAGAATTCATCAGTCCACTCCAGGCCCATTGGAATGTTGATAGCTGTAGCAGGTTGATGCCAAATAGTTTGGACAAACTTTTTGGTTTTTTCTAACTGCCAAGGTTGTAACAATAAGGTATCAATCGCATTAGGTGAATCTTTTAATTCAGCTTGAGTTGTACCCCCCGCATACATGCGGAAAGTACCATCCGCTGGTGTGTCTAAGACTTCAGAAGGATCGCTAAGAAGTGAGTAATCAACGCCCATTTCTTTCATCATTCTGTGGATGACTCTAAAGTTACCCAGGTAAGTTTCAAAGCCAGGAACCAGGTTAATTTTACCGTTGGAGCCGACTTTTTTGTCGTCCATGTGGTTTAAGGTAAAGTACTTGATCATCCCTTCAAACATGTTATCCCAGCCTGTGGTATGACTACCAACAAAGCTTGGCGTATGTGCGTAAGGGGTTGGAAAGTCTTGCTCAACGTGACCGGCTTTTTTGGCGTTATTGATGAACGCGTTTAAGTCGTCACCGATAACTTCAGCCATACAGGTTGTTGATACGGCAATAATGTCAGGTTTATAGAGTGCTTTAGCATTTTCTAAACCGGCCATCATGTTCTTTTGACCACCAAATACCGCTGCATCTTCTGTCATGGAATCAGAAACACAGGCAACGGGCTCTTTAAAATGACGGTTAAAGTAAGTACGGAAATAAGCAACACAACCTTGAGATCCATGTACATAAGGCATGGTTTTTTCAAAGCCTAAAGCGCACAATACAGCACCCAGTGGTTGACAG
The DNA here is from genome assembly GCA_903859415.1 of uncultured Methylococcaceae bacterium. Classification (GTDB taxonomy): domain Bacteria; phylum Pseudomonadota; class Gammaproteobacteria; order Methylococcales; family Methylomonadaceae; genus Methylobacter_C. Next base: position 2,475 of record CAIOMN010000025.1, on the reverse strand, counting down.
GCTTTAGCAGGGTTTACGGTTAGCGCTTCACGATTAAAATTGAGTTCTTGATATTCTTTGGTTGTGGTCCATTGAAATACTTCATCAATTTTTTCTTGAGGGTGACGCTCTTCATAGGCTTCACGTTTATTGGCTAGGTTTTCCTTGTATTCGTCTGTACGGAATAAAGGGTAACTAGGTTGAATATTATCTACATCTTGACTCATGATAAGCTCCTACGCGCCACTAATCTGTGGACGACGGTTGAAGAATGGGGTGACTTTAGCAACAATAATTGCAGCTAAAGTCATTCCTAAAAATTACGCGCCAGCGGCAACGGCTACTTTTGAAGTGTCGTCAGTTTTCCAGGGCACCTTGACCTGTTTCCAGCAAGGGTTATTCAATGTCATGTCCATATCGCGGGCAAAGATGGCAAAGCCGTCATAACCGTGATAAGGGCCAGAATAATCCCATGAGTGCATTTGTCTGAAAGGGATACCCATTTTTTGAAAGATATACTTTTCTTTAATACCGGAACCGATCAAATCAGGTTGTACGCGTTTAACGAATTCTTCGAATTCATAACCGGTGACATCATCATAAATCAGGGTAGCGTTACCCATTTCTTTAATAGTACGGTCGTAGTCGTCGTTATGACCAAATTCATAACCCGTACCTACCACTTCCATACCTAAATCTTCATAAGCACCGATTACGTGACGTGGGCGTAAGCCACCAACGTACAACATAACGCGTTTACCTTGTAAACGGGGTTTGTACTTCGCGATAACCGCGTCATACTCAGCTTGGTACTTAGCAATAACTTTTTCAGCACCTGCTTGAATGGTTTCATCAAATAACGCAGCAATCTTGCGTAATGATTCAGCAATTTTAGTAGGTCCAAAGAAGTTATATTCAATCCAGGGGATCTTGTATTTTTCTTCCATGTGTCGTGCAATGTAGTTCATTGAACGATAGCAATGGATTAGGTTTAATTTAACTTTTGGAGTTTTTTCCATTTCAGCAATGGTACCGTCACCAGACCATTGAGCAACAACACGTAGCCCCATTTCTTCTAACAGGGTACGTGAAGCCCAGGCGTCACCACCAATGTTATAGTCACCGATAACAGCGACATCATAAGGTGTGGTTGGGAAGCTTTCATCACCATCACGGTTTTCTAAAACCCAGTCCCGAATTGCATCGTTAGCAATATGGTGACCTAATGATTGAGACACACCACGGAAGCCTTCGCAACGCACTGGCACAACAGGTTTGCCAATTTCTTTGTTGGCTTTCTTGGCAACCGCTTCAATATCGTCACCAATTAAACCGATTGGACATTCAGACTGGATACTAATGCCTTTGTTTAATGGGAATAACTGTTCAATTTCAGTCATGATTTTGGCAAGCTTTTTATCGCCACCAAACACGATGTCTTTTTCTGTGAAGTCAGACGTAAAGTTCATGGTACCAAAGGTATTGATACCTGTGGTGCCCACGTAATAGTTACGACGACCTGCGCGAGAGTATTGTCCACAACCCACTGGACCATGAGAAATATGGATCATATCTTTAATAGGACCCCATACCACCCCTTTTGAACCCGCATAAGCACAGCCACGAATAGTCATTACACCGGGTTGTGATTTACGGTTAGAGGTAATACATTTGTTTGATTTTTCTAACGATTGATCGTTAACAGCCAAATGTTTTGCACGGTCTTTACGTGCTTGTTCTGGATAGATTTCGAGCACTTCCTGGATGAGCGCTTCGGTCTCTTCTTTAGTTAGAGCAGCCATTATATTCTCCTACTTATGTCGTGGGTAATCCCCCACAGACAGGTTTTAGGACGGGAATCTGTAGAGATAGAGATTATCTCTACAGTTGTTCGTTTGTAAAAACGCTGTCAAGCATTTCTACCGGGTTTGCTTATTAAGCGATTGCTTCTTCAGCCGCTGTTTTACCAACGATTGACTCATCAACATCATCAATGATGCCGAATTCCATCATTAATTCTTCCAACTCATCCATAGTGATGGGTGTTGGGATAACAAAGTTTTTGTTATCACGAATTTTGGTAGCTAATTGGCGGTATTCTTCTGCCTGTTTAGCACCTGGTTCATATTCGATAACAGTCATACGACGAATTTCAGCTCGTTGCACAACGTTGTCACGGGGTACGAAGTGAATCATGGTAGTACCGATTTTTGCAGCTAACGCAGAGATTAATTCGTCTTCACGTGCAGTTTCACGTGAGTTACAAATTAAACCCGCTAAACGAACGCTGCCAGAGTTAGCGTATTTCACGATACCTTTAGCAATGTTGTTAGCGGCATACATTGCCATCATTTCGCCCGAACAGACGATGTAAATTTCTTGCGCCTTGTTTTCACGGATTGGCATGGCAAAACCACCACACACAACATCCCCAAGTACATCATAAAAAACGAAGTCAAGTTCATCGTCATAAGCACCTTCTTCTTCTAGGAAGTT